>JAHIKV010000273.1 GCA_018897395.1 Planctomycetota bacterium
ACCTTGTCTCCCTCTCGGTCTCGGTTCATCAATCCTCTTGGAGGTAATACCACTAACCGGAGAGCCGGATGCGGGAAATCCGCACGTCCGGTTCGGAGGGAGGGGAGGCCGAACTCAATCGGCCTTCCCTACCCCTATCCAATTATTCTTCCAACCCTGGGGCGAAGCCGCGGCGCATGGTGTTTTCGCTGCAACTGCACGGGGGACAACCTCTCACACTAAAGCATATTATACTTTCACCATTAAACAGGCTATCCTCCATAGGAGGGGAATTCAAGTCGCGTTTTTGTGCATATCAGCAAGCGGTCTGTTGATTCCACCCGATAGAGCGGGTTGCTTCATCACGTCTACAATTGCCCCGGATCGCTCGAAAAGGTACAATCCCGCGGTTTGTCTGATCTCTCAAAAACACTTCTGTCAAGGATTGACGAGTCGATGAGCACGGAAGCCGCTCTTGCCGCCGACGCACGAAGCCCCTTCGAGCAACTCCGTTTCGCCAGAAGAGTTATTTTGGCCGAAAGCCAGGCTTTGGCCCGAGTGGCCGACCGGCTGGACGGCGAGTTCTGCCGGGCCGTGCAATTGTTGATCGAGTGTCGGGGCAACGTGATTGTTTCCGGGATCGGCAAGGCGGGCCTGGTGGGCCAGAAGATCATGGCCACGCTCGCCTCGACCGGCACGCCCAGCCATTACCTGCACCCGGCCGAGGCATTGCACGGCGACCTGGGCCGCGTCCGGCCGGGCGACGTCGCGCTGATCCTCTCGCTCAGCGGCGAGACCGACGAGGTCGTCCGGCTGCTGCCCGCGTTGGCCGAGATCGGCGTGCCGGTGGTGGCCATCATCGGCAGCGCGGAGAGCACGCTCGGCCGTGCCGCCGCCGCCGCGATCGAACTAGGACCGATGGAAGAGGCCTGCGCGTTGCGCCTGGCCCCCAGCACCAGCACCACGGCGATGTTGGCTGTCGGCGACGCCCTGGCGCTGCTGGTCAGCCGGTTGCGAGGTTTCAGCCGCGAGGATTTCGCCCGCTTCCACCCGGCCGGCAACCTCGGCTACCAACTGAGCAAGGTGGACCAGCACATGCGCCCGCTGGCGCAGTGCCGCGTGGCCGCGGACGAGCAGACGGTCCGCGAGGTGTTGATCGGCGCGAGCGTGCCGGGCAGACGCAGCGGGGCGACGATGATGGTCGACGCCGAAGGAAAGCTATCAGGCATCTTCACCGACAGCGATTTGGCCCGGCTCTTCGAGCGCCGCCGCGACCGGGACCTGGATCGCCCCATCGGGCAGGTGATGACCAGAGACCCGTTGCGGGTCGAGTCCGGCTCGCCGATGGTCGACGCCGTGGCATTGATGGCAGGCCGTAAGATCAGCGAGCTGCCGGTGGTCGACGCCCAAGGCCGGCCGTTGGGACTGCTCGACATTACCGACGTGGTGGCGCTGCTGCCGAAGGAGTCGGCGCAGGACGGGCCAGCCCTGGTTTCCAATGGAAAATCGGCCGCCTGGCGCGTGGTGGGTGAACGTGAGAGGGATTAGGGATTGGGGATTAGGGGTTAGAGAGAAGGAAATGCTTCAATGCGGTTTTTTCCGAACCCCGAATCCCGAACCCCGAATCCCGAATCCCGAACCCCTAATCCCTAATCCCGAATCCCTAATACCGAATCCCTAATCCCCTCCCATGACACTAGACCAACGCTGCCGAGCCATAAAGCTGATCCTTTCCGACGTCGACGGCGTGCTGACCAACGGCGGCATCGTGCTGAACAATCAGGGGATCGAGATCAAGCGGTTCCACGTCCGCGACGGAATGGGCATCCGGCTGTGGCAGAAGGCGGGCTACCGCTTCGGACTGATAACGCACCGCAGTTCGCAGATCGTGAAGACGCGCGTGGCGGAACTGGGGATCGAAATCCTCCGCCAGGGGATCGACGACAAGCTGGCGGCGATGCAGGACATCCTCGGCCGACTGCGGCTCGAGCCGGCGCAGGTCTGCTACATCGGCGACGACCTGCCCGACCTGGCGGCGGTCCGTGCGGCCGGTCTCGGCGTCGCGGTGGCCGACGCCTGCGAGGAGCTGCGCCAGGAGGCGGATTACGTCGCCGCGCTCGGCGGCGGCGCGGGCGCGGTCCGCGAAGTCGTGGAAATGATCCTCAAGGCTCAAGCACGGTGGGAAGATTTGATTCAAGTGTATCGGTAAGAGGGGGGATTAGGGATTGGGGATTAGGGATTAGAGAAACCGCGTTTAAGCATTTTCTAATCCCTAATCCCCAATCCCCAATCCCTCAACTCCCATGTCCCGAACCAGCCGCATCGCCGGAAGTTTTGCGATCGTGATGATCGCCTACTGGGCGTACGCGCTGCTGGCGGTCCCCTGGATCGAGCCGACGGTCGACCAACGCCGACAGGGGAAAATCAGCCAAGAAGAACGCGATAGGGCGAGTCAGATCGCCGACGAGCAGTTGGATCGGATCCGAGATATGTTTTCTCCGGGCGGCATGGAGGCATTGGGGCTTAAGAAGCCGGTAATTATCGAGAGCAACCGCGCCAAGCTGCTCTTCCAGACTTACGAACACCAGAGCGACGGCAGCGTCGTGCTTCGCCCCTGCGTAATCGTCTTCGCCTACGAAGGCCCGGCCGAGGACGAGGCCCAACGCCACAGGCAGTCGGTGATTATCGAGGCCCCCGGCGGCGCCCGGTTGCAGTTCGATCCGCCGCTGGACATCAATCGGGTAAGAATCGGCCGGCTGGTGCGGGGGCAATTCGACGGGCAAGTCACCATCCGCAGCGATTGGAAGCAGCCCGGTCCGGAGGACGACCTGCTGATCGTTACCCGCGACATCCAACTCACCGAACAGACGATCTCCACGCCGCATCCGGTTGAGTTCCGCTGGGGGCCTCATTTTGGCCGCGGCCGAGAGATGGTCATGGAACTGTTGGCCGGAGAACCCCGGCCCGGCATGGAAGCGGCGGGCACTAACATCGTCGGAATCGAGTCGTTCGAGCTGCGTCGAATTGAACGGTTGCACCTCGACCTGGGGCAGCCGGAAAAGGGGACAGGTCCAATTTGTGCGAAGCACCCTCCGGGCCGTTCCGGCAAATTGGACCTGTCCCCTTTTCCGGCCGCGGATGGACAAACCAACGACATGCCGGTGGAAATTCAATGTCGCGGGCCGTTCCGCTTCGACGTGCTTCGCCGCGTGGCCACGTTCAGCGAGCGGGTGGACGTTTTGAAGTTGAACCCCGGCGGCCCGGCCGATCAGATCGCCTGCGATTTGCTCTCGTTGTATTTCGCCGAGCGAAAGCCGCAAGGCGCCGGAAAAGGTGTCAGGAACCTTTTGCCGGAACGGCCCGAAGGGTGCTTCGCACAAAAGGTTCCTGACACCTTTTCCGGCTCCGAGCCGGGTTCGCTCGATCTGGTCGCCGAGCGGCTCGAATGTCGCGGCAATCCGGTGGTGGTCACCGCGCCCAGCCGGAAGCTCAACGCACGCGCTCCGCGGATCGAATACAACCTGCTGACCGAAGCCATCGTGCTCGACGGCAATCGAGAAGTATTCCTGCAACAGGGACCGAACGAAATCCATGCCCAAAGCCTGTACTATCAGGCGGCAAAACAGGGCGGCCTGGGGCAGGTCGTGGCGCAGGGGCCGGGGTGGCTGCGCGGACGGCTCGACGAGGCGGACGATCGGCAGTTGGAGGCCGTTTGGAAGAAGCGCTTGCAAGTCTACCCCCATCGGCAAAAGCAGGTCATCTCGCTCGACGGCGGGGCGGAATTGAAGTATCAAGGCGTGGGCCAGCTACAGGCGCGGGAGATTTTCTTCTGGCTTGCCGAGTCGCCGCCCATCGCCGGCGACAAACGGGCCCGTTTGCGCCCCGATCGGATGCTTGCCCGCGACGACGTTCGGCTCAACTCGCCTCGGCTTTCCGGCAAGGTGAATCAACTGGAGGTCTGGTTCAAAGAGGGGGGGCAGGGTTTGGGGTTCGGGGTTCGGGGTTCAGAGGTCGGAAAACGCCCCGCGACTGCGGTCGCGGGGGGGAATGCCGCTGGGGTGGCAGTTCAACCTGGCGCTGGGGTGGCAGTTCAACTGCCACCCCAACAAATTCAACTGCCGCCCCAACACACTCTTCCGCAAAACTCCCAACGGCGGTACGAGGTGGTCGGGCGGCTGCTGCAAGCCAACGTTTTGCTCGGTGGTCCGCAGCCCGTAATGTCGCACCTGTTGGTGGAAGACGGCGTTTGCTTCCGGGAAACCCAACCATCTTCGCCGAACGAGAAACCGCTGCTGGTCCGCGGCGACCGGCTGGTAGTAGAAAACGCCACCGAGCGTAGGACAGGTTGCCAACCTGTCCCGCTTGCCGTCGTGACGGTGACGGGCCGTCCAGCCCGCTTCGAGGGGCAAGGACTCGGGATGACCGGCTCGAACATCAATCTTGACCGCGGCGCGAATCGGCTGTGGATCGACGGCGCCGGGCGGATGGACATGCCGCTGCCCGACAAGTTGCCGAACCAAGCGCCGGTCGGCGGCGGCGTGCTGACGATCGATTGGCGGGGAGGGATGGACTTCGACGGCGACACGGCCCGGTTCGAGGAATCTGTGGTGGCCTCCGGTCCGTCTCAGCAGTTGCGCACCGATAAGATGGAAGTGCAATTGCGGCGGCCGATCAGTTTCTCGGAGCCGAACCCGCCCGAGCAGCCGCAAGTCGAGGAAATCCGCTGCTACGGCGGAGTGGCGATGGAAAACCGCACGTTCGACCGGCAACAACAACTCAACTCCTTCGACCGGATGCAGGTGACCGACCTGGCCGTCAACGTGCAGAGCGGGGCGCTCACGGCCGGCGGACCCGGATGGTTCAACAGCGTCAGCCGCGGCACTCTCGTTCAAAATCCAAATTTAGGATCGAGCACCGACAATCCTTCATCCAAGAACCAGCTCCATTGCCTGACCGTGCGGTTCCAAGGCTCGATTTCCGGCAATCTGCTGCGACGCCGACTGACGTTCCACAATCAGGTGCGGACGGCACGCGCGCCGGTCGCCGATTGGAACGCCATGCTCACGGCCGACAATCCGGACGCGCTCGGCCCCGACGGCGTGACGCTCCGCTGCGATCGGCTCTCGGTGGTCGAAATACCCGCGCCGAGCGGAAACCGGCGGTCGGTCGAGTTGGAGGCGTTCGGAAACACCGTCGTCGAGGGGACGACGTTCACCGCGCGCGGCCACCGCATTACTTACGGCGAGGCCAAAGACCTGTTGGTCTTGGAGGGAGACGGCCGCAACGACGCCGAGCTGTTCCGGCAACTGAAACTGGGCACGCCGCCGTCCAGAGTCGCCGCGCGAAAAATCCTCTACTGGCCCAAGACCAAGCGGCTGAAGTTGATCGACGCCCGATCGCTGGAAATCGGCCGCTTCCCCAAGGGGAACGGAGCGATGCAGTGAGTTGGGAGGGAAGAGGGAAGAGAGAAGAGGGATAAGAGATGAGGGAACTGAACCAAAGGATTACAGAAGAATCCAGTACGAGGACCTCTCCAGAAAATAATTCTGCATCCCGGAAACCGACACGTCCTCATCCCTTATCCCTCTTCTCCCATCCCTCTTCATTTTTTTTCCTCGCAATATGGCTGCTGCTTTTGCTTGCCGGCCGGGGGGCGATGTTCCGCGATCCGGGCACGTTCTGGCACGTCGCCGCCGGCGAAAAAATGCTCGCGGCGGGAGAAGTCGTCCGTCAAGACCCGTTCAGCTTCACTCGCGCCGCACAACCATGGGTAGCCGATCAATGGCTGGCCGAATGCGGCATGGCGGCCGTTCATCGGCTGGCCGGTTGGGACGGCCTGCTGCTGCTGACGGCGGCCCTTTTGGCGGGCTTCTACGCCTGGATCGCCGTGCGGCTGCTGCGCGGCGGCCTGCACGTCCTTCCCGCTTGCCTGCTGCCGGCCTTGGCGATGCTGATCGCCGCACCGCAGTTCCACGTCCGCCCGCTGGTCTGTAGCATCGTGCTGCTGGGTATCGCTTTCGCGTGGTTGGTCGACGTGGAGTCGGGCGTCAAACGCCCGCGACATTTGTGGTGGCTCGTGCCGCTGTTCATCGTTTGGGCGAACGTACACGGCGGCGTGTTGGGGGGGCTGGGGACCGTGGCACTGTGCGTGGCCGGATGGTTGGTCTTTGGGGTCGGAGCCGCTTGCCGCTCGGGCAATGCAGCCGCTTGCCGGTTTCGCAACTCCGTCGAGTTGCTCCTATTGTTGCCGGCGTTGGCCGCGACGACGTTAATCAATCCTTACGGCATCGATCTGCCGTGGCAATGGCTGACGACCTTGACGATGCCGCTTCCCGGTTTGATCGAGGAGCACGCCCCGCTCGACCTGACGAAGCCGTTGGGTTGGGCCACGGTCGCGCTGGCCGCCGGCTACGCGGTAGTGTTGATCGGAGTCTTTCCTCGCCGGCCGCGGATCACCTGGCTGATTCCGCTGGTGTGGTTCGTCTTGGCGATCGCGCGCTGCCGCAATGCCTCGCTGTTTGCCGTCACCGCCGCGGTGGCCTTGGCCGACGTGCTTCCATATTCGCGTGTGGGCGAGTGGCTCCGACGGTGCGGTATGCTCGGCGCCGTTCGCCAGGCGGTCGGTTGGCGCCCGGCCGTCTTGCCGCTGATCGTCGTCGCGGCGGCGATGGCGATTCAGATCGGCGGCGTAAACTTGCCCGTCGTGGGGCGCGGCTGGGTACAGTTCGACCGAGACCGCCGCCCGGTCGAGTTGCTGCCGCGGCTCGATGAAATCGGCCGGTCCAACAAAGACGGCGTCCGCGTTTTCAACGACATGAACTTTGGCGGATTCCTCATATATCACCAGCCGCGGATGCGCGTTTTTATCGACGACCGCTGCACGCTGTACGGGACCGATTTCCTCCAGGCATACGACCATGCGAGGCGTGAAGACCCGGCGCAGATCGACCGCTGGCAACGCCGGTACGGATTTCACCACGCGCTGGTGGAGACGGGCGGCAATTTCGACCGGCATTTGCGTTCTTCCGCCGCCTGGATCATTTTGGGCCGCGCGCCCGCCGCGACGCTATATCAACATCGCCTGGGCGTTTCGGCCCCCGTGCGGTAAAATAGTTGTTTGTTGCCTTTCAGTAAAGTTTCATCGCAAGAAATAGCCGGGGGCTAACAGTCCCCGGAATGTGCTTGAATCGAGGGCTTTTCCCTCCGGGGGCTGTTAGCCCCCGGCTATTCAGACTTTGATAATCTGAGAGTCAAAAAAACAATGAGGACCACACGATGAAAACCCTGCTCACCGAAGAACAACTCGGCGAGGGCATCCGACGCATGGCCGGAGAGATTAAGAAGCATTACCAAGGCCGGCCGCTGACGATTGTCGGCGTGATGATCGGCAGCATCGTGCTGTTGGCCGACCTGATCCGCCTGTTGGACTTGCCCTTGCGGGTCGAGTTGGTCCAGGCCCGGAAAAATCACGCGGGCACCCGGCCCGGGCCGCTGGCGATCGACGTCGATCTGCTTTCCGGTTCCATCCAAAGCCGCGACGTGTTGCTGGTCGATGACATTTTCGACACGGGCCGCACCCTCTGGGAGTTGATCCCGCAGATCGACGAAATGGGGCCGACCAGCGTCCGCAGCGCCGTATTATTGTGCAAGGAGGGGCGGTGTAAAGTGGCGATGAAGCCCGACTTCGCCGCCTTTACCATCCCCAACGAGTTCGTGGTCGGCTACGGCCTCGACTACCGCGACCAGTACCGCAATCTGCCATACCTGGCGGCATTGGAGCCGCACGAAATCGAGGACGACGCGAAAAATAATCCCGCCGGCAACAACGCATGACAAAACGCATCCTGCAAATCATCCCGACCCTCGACCGCGCCGGCGCGGAGAAGCAGTTGTGTCTGCTGGCCGGCGGGTTGCCGCGAGACGAGTTCGAGGTGCATGTCTGCGCCTTGACTCGCGGCGGACCGTTGGAGGCCGATCTCGGCGCGGCCGGCGTGCCGACGACGATTATCGGCAAGCGCTGGAAGCTGGACCCCGGCTCGTTCCGGCGGTTGAAAAAGCACGTGGCCCGATTGCGCCCCGACCTGATTCACGCCTGGATGTTCGCCGCCAACACTTACGGATTCGCGGCCGCGGTGGCCTGCGGCGTGGCGAACGTCGTGATCGCTCAGCGGTGCGTCGATCCGTGGAAGAGCCGGCTGCAACTGGCCTTGGACCGTGCGATGGCCCGACGCTGCCGCGCGGTGGTGGTCAACAGCCGAGGCGTGCGCGATTTCTACGTGCAACACGGCGCGCCGGCCGATCGGGTGCGGCTGATCCCCAACGGCGTGGCGATGCCCCAGCCGCCCGACGCCGCGCGCGGGCAACTGCTGGCCGAGTTGGAATTGCCCCGGAACAGCCGGCTGATCGGATTGGTCGGACGCCTTTGGCCGCAAAAACGGGTGCAGGACGCCATCTGGGCGGCCGACCTGCTGAAAGTCATCCGCGACGACGTACACCTGCTGGTCGTCGGCGACGGTCCGCGGCGCGACCAGTTGCGGCGGTTCCGCGACCTGGTCCGCATCCGCGACAAGGTCCATTTCCTCGGCCAGCGGAGCGACGTGCCGCGGCTGATGCCCCACTTCGACGTCCTCTGGTCAACCAGCGGCTACGAGGGCCAATCGAACGTGATTCTCGAAGCGATGGCCTCGGGCGTGCCGGTGGTGGCCACCGACATACCCGGCACCCGTGAGCTAGTCGTCTCGGGCGAGACGGGCTTTCTCGTCCCGCTCGGCGACCGCGCGGCGTTTGCCAAGCAGACCGAATGCCTGCTGAACGACCCCTCGCTATCGGCCCGCCTCTCTACGGCCGCCCGAGAGCGGGTCCAAAGCGAGTTTAGCGTCGAAAAGATGATCGAGCGGCACGTAGAGTTGTATCGCGAGTTGTTGGGGTCGTAGCGACCATCGTCCGAACCGTTCACAGGTTCGGTCACTTTCTGGGTTGCGCTTGTCCGGCAGCCGGGGGGAGGGAGAGTTGCTTCTGGTTGACGTCCTTTTTGGAATCGACCGACTTCGGCCCAAAAACAGGCGGATTCTTTGGTGGTGGGGTCGGGTTGGTCGGCATCTCGACCCGATCGGAACCGCCGCCGCAGCCGGCGACCAGACCGAGCAAACAACCGCCAATAATCGCAACGTAGATCAATCGCATTGGGGAAGCTCCTTTGTAGGGTGGGTCAAGCGAAGCGCAGCCCCACCAACAGCGGGAAAAACGTGGTGGGGCTGCGCTTCGCTTGACCCACCCTACTTTCCTATGATTTCCATCACGGGGCCTGCACCGTCTGACCATCGGCCATGGCCCCCAAGTAATGGAACGTATTGATTTCAATATCTATCGATATTTGTCGGACGGAGCCGTCGGCCATGCAGAACTGGATAATCCCCGGATGGTGGCTGCTGAATTGATACCACCCTGAAATCTCGTCCAAACCATAACCCGTACCCATGGTCCCCGAGCCAATCCACGCGTACGAGCCGGAACCGCCTTCTGCATCAGATAGACTGCCGCCCATGGCTTCCCCAAACAGGAGCGTATGGCTCGAACCGTCCGCGATGTCCCGAAAATCGGTCTGGGAACGGTTGTAGAAGACGCCTCGGAAGAAGTCGTACGAGGGTTGGTCGATGTAACCTGAAAACCCGGCCACGCCGAGGTAGTTGGTCCGCCCTAGCGGGTCTCCCGCTCCATCAGTGAAAATACTACGCGATATCGTTCCCGCACTCTCTGACTCGTCGTAATAGAAACGGATCAATGCCGCCGGATCGGGCTTATCGTAGGGGGTGTCGGAAGGGCAGACGAACGACCCGA
>JAHIKV010000274.1 GCA_018897395.1 Planctomycetota bacterium
CCAGGGTTGGGATCAAGGCTGGGACTGGGACACGCTACGATGGAGCGGTAACAACGTGACGTATCAGCCGAGGCAAGACCAATCCGGCTACACCAACTGGTATACTTTCGGCAGCGCCCATGCCAACGGTTTCCAGATGGCTTTCTGCGACGGTTCGGTGGACATGATCAGCTACTCGATCGACCCCGAAACCCATCGCCGCCTGGGCAACCGCAAGGACGGCCAGACGATCGACGGGAAGGCGTTCTAAATAGTTTCTGTTGCGGAAGGTCCATTTCCGTCACCCTGAGCGAAGCGAAGGGGCTCGAAGTGCGGAGATTCTTCGCTTCGCTCAGAATGACAAGGGAGCGACGACGCTTTCCGCAACACGAACAACGTAGCCCCGGCTGATTTATGTTCGCTGCTCCACCAACTCGGCGATGATCTCGTCCAATCCCCAGCGGGCCTCCAGCCCGGTCAGACGACGAAGTTTCGTCAGGTCGGGCACCCGGCGGCGGCAGTCCTCGAAATCATCGCCGTATGCCTCCGAGTAGCTCTGGAACTCGATTCGTAGAGGGGAATGATGAATGATGAATGATGAATGATGAATGGACCGGGCGCTGGGTGACTCTTCGGACAATTCATCATTCATCATTCTACATTCATTATTTTTCCTCTCCTCCACCGCCGCGATCACCCGTTGGGCCAGCTCCAAAATACTCACCGGCCGGTCGCTGCCGATGTTGCACACGCCCCCCTCGGCCGCCGGATTGGCCGTCAACGCCAGGATCATCCGCACCACGTCCGAAACGTGGGCGAAGCTCCGCTGCTGTCGCCCGTCGTCGTGAACGATCAGCGGGCCGCCCGCCAGCGCGGCGTCGATCAGCCGCGGCAGCACCATCCCGTAGGCGCCCGTCTGGCGCGGCCCGACCACGTTGAACAGCCGGCCGACCACCGCCGGCAGCCCCCGCTCGCGCCAATAGGCCAACGCCAAAAATTCGTCGATCGCCTTCGACGCCCCGTAGGACCACCGCGGCCGGACGGTCGGCCCCAGCACGATGTCGTCCTCTTCGGTCCACTGCGGCTTCGGGTTCTTGCCGTAGACTTCGCTCGTGCTGGCCAGAAAGAATTTTACTTTTTTTCCTGCGTCGATCAGTTGCCCCAGTTGCCGCAGGAGCAGTTCGGTGGTGTAGATGTTCGTTTCGATGGTGCGGATCGGGTACTGCGCGATCAGCCGCACGCCCACCGCAGCGGCCAGGTGGTAGACCTCGTCCGCGTCGGCCACCAGCCGGCGGACCAGTTCCTCGTCGGCCACGGTCCCCTTGGTGTAGCTCAGCCGGGGATGGTCCAGCACGGCGGCGAGATTGTCGATCGAGCCGGTCGATTCGTCGTCCACCACCGACACCCGATCGCCGCGCTCCAACAGCGCTTCGACCAGATGGCTGCCGATAAAGCCCGCCCCGCCGGTGACTAAACAATGTTGCATTAGATTAGGCTGGAGGCTTTAGGCTGGAGGCCGGAGGCCGGAGGCTGTAGGAATAGTAAATCATTCTAAACATATTTCGGGATGTCGGGTGGGATTTCATAAAACACTGTTCCACCATTTTCCCCTCCGGCCTCCAGCCTCCAGCCTCCAGCCTCCGGCCTCCAGCCTCCAGCCTTCCCTCGTCCCTCGTCCCCCGCCCCTACTCGATGTACCGGTCGACCAGGATCGCCTTCTCGACGTTCAGGTCCTGCCCGCGTTGGAAGCCGACGGGTATCGAGCGGTCGAAGATGTAGAAGGCCCGATGCCGTTCGATCTCGCCGGTGTCCATGCCCAATTCCCGGCCGAGTTCATAGCCGTCGGGATAAACTTGCTGGAAAATCAGCGGAGTCATACCAGCCTTCCTTATTGCCGGCGAGACCTCAAAATACCCCACGGTGATCCACACCGCGTAGACGTTCGAGCGGGTTGTTACCAGGTTGCCCAGCCGCTGGATGCCTTGATAGCGGAAGTACGGGTTGCGATCGGTGTTGTCCACCGCGTTGCTACTATTGTACTGGAACAGCGGGCTGGTGCCCGACGAATCGGCCCGCAACAGCGTGGCGTCGATCTCGCGGTCGTACTTGAGGACGTCGTGGGCGGGGTCGAGGGTCGGCACCATCGCGGCCCCGCCGAACGAGCGGAACGGTTTGCCGAATTCGGTCGGGTAGGCGAACGTGTTGTCCGGCCCCAAGACCATCGAACCGACGGCCGCGGGATAGCCCCGCCTGCTCCCCACGAAGTTCCGCCAGGTCACGTTCGGCAGTGAACCGTTTTTCAGCCCGTTGAAGACCGATGGGCTGTAGATCGTGTTGAGGTTGATCCGTCCCGGCTCGCGGTAGGCGGATATGCCGTTAAACGGCGGGCGGAAGTTGTGGCCCGCGCTGTTGGCTGCGGTCGGATTGGCCTGAGTCTCCGTCCCCACGAACGGCGACGGCACGCCGAGGTACTCGAATACCCGGTGCAATTCCTCATCGGGCGAGGTGGTCGGTCCGGAGGGGAAGAAGTTCATCAAGTGCGAAAACGGTTGCGACGGCACCGTGTAAGGATCGTCACCTGACAGGGCCATTCTGTACGTTCCCAGCAATTTCGACGATCGCAGCCAAGACACCTGCATCAATTCCAACGGGCTGACATAGGGCCGATTGTTCCAGGTCAGCCAGGAGAACGGAGAAGACGGCAATCCAAGCTCACCCGTAATCGGGTGGGCAATAGGCGTGTTGAACGGTTGGTTTAGATAGCCCAAGCTGTGTTTCAAACCGTTTTCAAAGAAATGATCATTTTGTGTGCGTGACGTGGTGTCCCAAGTATTTTTGACAGCAGTCTCTTGACGCCAGATGTTTATATTGTCGCTAAGTCCATCTGAGTCCCCGTCGTCGCTCTCACCGCGCTGTCTCGACTCGAAGTGCGTTGTTCCTTGAGCGATCTGAACATCGTTCGAGTCGCTTGCAATGCCGTTGAATACGGTCAAATCCACCGCCATCTTGTCGATTGTGCGGTAGGGATTCGAGTTGGCGTCATAAGGCAGCAAGGGATTGGCAAGCCTTTGCAGGAACATCACGCGATGCCTGACAGCTGTGCCGTTGGTCGCAAATACTCCTGCATCGGCGTCAGAACGTTTTAGATCGAAAGGACGATCATATGTCGTTGTGTATTTTCCGTTGGTGTCCTTGGTGTTTCCCAAAATGAGTGCTTCCATGTCGGCGTAGCTTAAGCCGTCAATCGGCTCGGAAATGTTCAGGCGGTTCGGATAGTCGATCGCCAACATTTCCGGCTGGTTCACAACACCCGTTACGCTCGCATCCGGGTCGGATAAAGAAGCCCCGTATTTGCTATTTGTGTTGTTCCGCACGGGCAAACTCGATGAATCAAGATCAATGTATCGAGTGGTGGAACCAACTGTGGAAGGAGTGCCGGTAGTGAGGTATCCTATGTAGGTGCGTTTTCGGTGGCTATCTTGGTAAGTTGCGGGAATTTCTTCGGCAGGGCCTATTAACGCATAGCGTCCAGGGGAGATAGTCAGTGACGTCGCCGAGGAGGTGCTGGGGAAAAAGCGCCGCTGACTGATATTTGAGATGTCTAACTTTGGATTGCTTAAAGTTCCGGTAATCAGGTTCTGGTCAACAAAATACACTTCCCGTTCGATGTCCGTTTGTTCGCTCAGTTGCGGGTGGTCGGGATCGGAGTGACTGTTGTAGGCGGCCGATGTTGCAATCACAATTTTCCATACCGGAAATTGGTTTCCAGCGGAGGCTGGCGTCAGTTTGGTCAGTTCCACGCCGCCATTCGGTGCATCGTATAAATCCGCCGAACGCGGTGCCATCGGTGATTGCGGATTGTACAACTCGACGAAAAGCGAACCTTGCGGCCGATAGGTTTGGTCGTAGCTGGAGTCTTGTTTTGTTGGGTCCGTTTCACCACCCGCTGCGGTTGTGCCTGATGCAGTGGAAGTATCGCCTGGGTCGTTATTGTCATGTTGTTCCGAAGCCGTGTCCTCCGTCCGCCGGTCGTGAAAAGCGATATTCTCAGAGAATAAAAGGTCCGGCCGTTCGCAGCCCCAAACCAATCCGCGATATGACTGGTCATCGTCGGGGGTTGGACCTCCAAACAGCCCGTCCACGTCCCAGGGATTGTTGTTCAATGGGATGTCGTTGTCGTCGAACGGATAAATGTCGTACTCGAACGGAGTCATTATCGAGTCGCGGTCCTTGAAATCGACAGCGTTTACCGCCCATTGTGCCAGGAATCGGGCGAGTTCCTCATCCGTCCAACCATATCTGTTCTTGATTGCATCTGTGTCGGCGACCAGCATCGCCAGCACGTACAAGAACCGGGCTTCGAGCTGCCGGGCTTCAAGCGAATTGGTGGCCAACGTGTTCGAGCCGTCGTAGCTGATTGCCCAGTCCGTGCCGAAGAGTGTTACTTGCTCACCCGCTTCCGGCGGCCACTGCTCATCGACTACGCCGTTTCCGTCGTCGTCCAATCCGTTGCCGAAGGGGCGGTTGATGTTCATCTTCAAGCCGGCCAACAGGTCAGCCGGCAACAACTTCGCCCACGCCGACGCGGGCACGCCACGCGCCCGAAGTAGATCGGTGATGTGCTTCACTCTACGGTCCGGCGCCAACCGATCAAGTTCGATGGACGACAGACTCGACGGCGTGACCACGTTCGGGCAGGGCAGGTCCCAACTCTCGGTCGTCAGCGAGTGGCGGAGGTTGTGCAATACGGAAGTCGTCGTATCACCGGGCGTCGCCGCGCTGAGCTGCGCCAGCCGGTCGGGCAACGACGGCGCGTCACGGTCGAACGGCCGCAATATCCGCTCCAACTCCGCCGGGCCGAACGGGTTGTCCACCGTGGCGATGCTGCTCGGCACGCCCCGGGTTTGGTTCGGGTCAAGGTTCAATTCGTAAGGACTGTTGGTGACGCCGCCGCCGTAGCCTTCGAGAAATGACATGGCTATGTTGTCGTACATTTGCGCATAAACAGGGCGGCCGGCCACGTCGAGACCCAATGCCCCAACGCCGAATGGGTCGGGCGGCGAGCCGTAAGAACCCGACATGTTCACGTTCGTGAAGTTCCAGAAGTTCGGCCCGTACTCGAACCACTTGTTTGCGTTAAGGGTATCAGGAATCAGCGCGGCAGTGCCGGGATATGCCAAACGGTTCGGATCGGCCTGAAAGAGAGCTGACGCCGCGCCATCCGTGCCATAGCGGCCTTGATGGAAGTAGTTGACGAAACCTAACGTGTAGGTGTAACCCTTCATCAAACGATGGGAATATGGCGCGACAGTCGGATAAATCGCGGATGATGGATAACCCGGATCGAGCAGATATGCGATGTTGACGTCTGCCGGTCCGAGTCCTTGTCCACGGGCCGTTACGTTGCCGTTAAACACGCCGCCGGCCTGGGAAGCCATCGTATTGTAGTGGGCCGTGTCGGTCTGTGGCAGCGAGCCGTGGGCGTTCAGGTTCAGACGGCCGTCGAGATCGACGCAGAGAATGGCCAGCAGCGGTTTGTATAAGCGGCCGTCGGCCGTCGCCCGGACCGGCATACCCAGATCGACCCACACGCTGTCCGGCACACCGTCGCCGTCGTTGTCCACGTCCCACCGGCCGGGCCCGTGCGCGCCGTCGATCATGTTCCATGCCGGATTGAAGTACGGATTGCTGCCGGTGAAGTTGGGATGGTCCATTGTAAGCGGCCGGAGCATGATTTTCCGGCACAACTCGGGATATAGAATATACAACTGATTCAACCGCTCGAGCAATGTTCCAGGTGGGGGGATCAATTCGTTTATCCAATACCGCACCAGCGCCGGACGGTGGAGCGAGGGTAAAGTTTGCACCGAAGTAACGCGGGCGGGGTCAGTCGGGTCGTTGTGGACTGGCACCTGCGCGGCCAAGAGCATGTTTTGGAAATCGGCCGCGTCGTAGTCCTCGTTCGCCCCGCCGAAAGCATATATTGGCAACGGCAACGGGTTGGCGATTGTATCCGCATAAATTGAAAGCGGCAGGTTCGGCAGCAGAGCTACCGGCCAGTTTGTCGTGGAAACCGCGTTTGACGACAGTTGGCCCGTGGTGGAATCCAAGGTCAAATCCAGATTATGATTCTTCGAGTTGTATCCGAAGCCCGTGCCGCTGAACGGAACGCCGTTGATGGTGAACTCCGTGCCAACCGGTGGCCACGCGCCATTTGGAAAGGCTACGACTTGCACGATCGGATTGGTCGTATTCACCCCAACGATGCGCGTGCTTTGGCCAAACAATGCTTGCTGCGCAACTGTAACGGTACTTCCCGGCAGAAAACCCGTGATCGTCAGCACGCACCCGGGGCGACGGGAAAGAATGGCGAGAGTCTCGGCAGGGGTATATAGGACTCGACCACCACCCGCGTCGATATAATAAAGCGTCAAAGTGAGATCGAGCAGTTGTGGGAAAGTACCCGGTCCCGCCCAAGCTCCATCGGCCGAAAGTTCGCCAAGCACATACTCATTCCCATAAATATCTTCCAGCAAACTATGCCCACCCATCACCGAGGCCGGGTCGGGGGTGCCGGCGAGGTTGGTCGTCGGGCCGCGGAAGACCTGCATGGCGGCCTGGCGTAAAAGTTTGTCGGGCGGGTCGATCACCTGCTCGAACCGCTCGATGCTCTTCGCGCTCCGCTGGGACTGGCCGCTGAGGACCACGAACGCCACCGCAATCAACGCGAACAGCGCCAGTATCGCCAGCACCACCAGCAGCAGGACGCCGCGGGGAGGAGAGGGATTAGGGATTAGGGATTGGGGATTAGAGGGAAGGCGGAAGGCGGAAGGCGGAAGGCGGAAATATGAATTCCGAACCCCGAATCCTGAATTCCGAACTCTCCACTCTCCACTCTCCACTCTCCACTCTCCACTCTCCACTCTCCACTCTCCACTCTCCACTCTCCACTCTCCACTGTGCGTATTCATAACTCGATTCCTTAGTCAAGCGTCAGCTTGCCCTGGCTCGCTTTCTAATCCCTAATCCCGCCTCACGCCGCGTGGACGCGGCGGCTAAACGATCAATCTAATCCCTAATCCCTAATCCCCAATCCCTCATCTGCTCCAAATACAATCGGCGTCCAAATGCACGGTGGTCGTGTATACGCCGGTGACGCCCTCGACGACGACCATCGTGGGAGTGGGATAATTTAGGGTATCCCAGTCCGGCCCGACGAGGCTCAGGTATTGATCGCCGACGCCGACCACGCGATACCACTTCGCCACACGGGTGTCGGTGCTGGCCAGCATTACCCATTGATCGGTTTTTACGAAACCGGATACGTTCTGGTCAAGTTGGATGGTTCCGCCGCCGTAGCCGCCGCCTAGAAAACTACTGACCGCCACGGGATGTTCTCCCGCGCCGGTGAAATCGCGTTTGTAGCAGACGACGACCGAGACGGTATAGTTCCGCCGCAGATTGACCCATGTCCCCAGGGCGATGTCGCTCGGCGACGGACAGACCGTCAGGAACCAAGAGAAATTGCCCTCGCTAGTGGTGCCGGCCAGCACCGGCCGGTCGCCGTTGATTGTCGCGTCCTGCACGAAAGGCAGATCATCTTGCCAGCGGAAAATGGCGTCGGCCTGGGCTAGCGTCAGCGTTCCATTGAACGTGTAACGCGGGAAGGTACTTGAAGCGCCGCCAAGTGGTCCGATTCCGACGCCCAAATATCCCAGCGGGTCGAGGGCAATTGCCCCCAAATTGCCATCTGGATCAACCGGCGGCAACCAGGTATAACAATTCAGCATCCGCCTTACTTCCACATCCCGCATTGCCGCTCGGCCGCAGGCGCCGGTGCGGTCGGAGATGTTGGTTTTGATCAGCGCGAGCTTGCCGATCGGGATCAATGCCGCCACGCCCAACAGGCCGACCGAGAGGATGAAGATCGAGACCAGCACCTCGAGCAGGGTGATGCCGGAACGGGAAGCAGGGATTGGGGATTGGGGATTAGGGATTAGAGGCCGGCGACGTGTCTGCCGCCTTCCGCCCTCCGCCTTCCGCCTTCTTCCAATCCCTAATCCCCAATCCCTAATCCCTCTCATCTCACTTTCCTCCCATTCCAAGCGCCTCGCCGGCCAAGTCGCGGGCGCGGATGATTGCCGTGGGAATATCGGTCGTGCCCAAGGGAATCGCCGCCACCGGCTCGGACTGCACC
>JAHIKV010000358.1 GCA_018897395.1 Planctomycetota bacterium
CGCGTAAACTATCTCCTCGAAAAAGGAGGGAAATTTGCTGCGGCTTTGGAAGAGAGTACCAGGAATGAGAGGGGCAAACCAGATTTTTTTTGCCCCCTTGCACAGGGGAGTCCGCAACCCTTTACCCCCCTTGCCTTTGGCTGGGTTATTTTTTTGTCCTGGCTGGCAACACGGAGAACTGCCCGGTTGCATGGCACTTTTGCGTTTCCTTGCAAACCCTTTGCACTGGCTCCGCATGGGGAAAGCAGTTCCATATACTGTACCCGGAACTCCAGACGCTTCCCCGAAATTCCGAATCACGGAGGCCGCGCCTTCAGGCAATCTATTTGACAGTGAGGCGCCACCCCATTATAACGAACCCATCTTGTTTAAAATATTGAGATTCTGAAGGGGTAGCGTGCAAGTTTCCAATTATTGGGTACAATTTCTTCCGGTTGCACTCGTGTTTGTTTCCTTTTCCCTGGCGATTGGCTTGCTCGCCGTTGCCAGGAGAATACAGCGGCGCGAGCGGCGAACTCCCCTGACCCGTGATCTGTTGCGTAATCCCGGTGAATCCCTGCGTGAACAGGTAGATGATCTTGGCATGGACCTCTCCTTTTACCCGCTAATGCTCATGGCCGTTCCCCTTTTATTGGGCATGCAATTACTTTTGCAAAGTCGTGCTACCCAGCAGCCAATCACCCCCCGTATACTGATTCCTTACGCAATCGCTCTTGTCGGCTTCACGCTTTTTCTCATGGTTCAACTTGTCCGCACCTGGCGGAAACGGCACCGTCTCCGTTTGGGGCTGGAATGTGAGATGGCGGTCGGCCAGGAATTGAACCAGCTCATGCTGCTTGGCTGCCGGGTGTACCACGATTTCCCGGCCGAGGGGTTCAATATCGACCATGTGGTGATCGGCCCGGCCGGGGTTTATGCGGTGGAGACCAAAGGGCGGCCAAAGCCGGATAAAGGCGGTGGGCAGGAAGAGGCACGGGTGGTCTATGACGGCAAGCGCCTGCAATTCCCAGGCTGGAGCGAAACCGAGCCCATTGCCCAGGCGAGACGGCAGGCGCAATGGCTGGCGCAGTGGTTGAAAAGCGCGGTGGGGGAGCCGGTCCCGGTGTTTCCCGCTCTGGCCCTGCCGGGTTGGTATATTGATCGCAAGGCTCGCGACATGGTGGTATTCAATGCCAAGAATCCCGGCTTTTTGGCCACACCCAGGGGTGCAAGGGCGTTATCCGATGAAATCATCCAGCGGGTTGCCCATCAGGTTGAACAACGTTGCCGGACCGTGGAGCCGGTTGCGTATGGGAAGAAAAAAAATAAGATTCAACACCGTTAATTACGCAAGCACCAAATTCATGACCTGACCGACCAAGGGACCAGCATCAAAAATCGATAATTATGTGAATGAAAGCGCGCGCGCCCAGCAAGGGGATAAAACGATAATGGCAAAGATGAAAAAACCGACACACCAACCGAGTCTGGCTTTTCCGCCTGCGGCCGATGCACTGCATCAGGAGGGTAACTGGTTGTGGATTCCGTTGCGCAAGGAATGGCGGGACGTCACCAACAAACCCGAGGAAATCGTCCGCCAGAAATTCATTCGCGCCCTGGTGGAGCATTATGGCTACGCCCTGGATCAGATGGACCAGGAGCGCCGCACACAGCACGGACATAAGAGCCCTCGCGTCGATATCGTGGTCTGGCAATCCGCAGATGACAAGGCTGCGAACCACAGTGCGGTGCTGGTGGTCGAGTGCAAGACCGACACCATCGAGATTCAGGAACGCGACTATTACCAGGGCGAATCCTACACCCGCGCCACGGGGTGTGAGTTTTTTGTCGCCACCAACATCCGCCACACCGCCATTTTCAGGCTGGTGCCGGGGCTCCCCGGCGAATTCATCGCCATCAACGAGATCCCCAAGGCGACCGACTGGGGCGATGCCAAACGCTTGAAAAAAATCCGGGAGTCTCTCCGGGCTTTCAATCGTAAGGAGTTCCAAAAACTGCTGTTTGACTGCCACAGCATTTTACGCGACGTGCACAAGATGGACCCCGGCCGCGCCTTTGACACCATCTCGAAAATCCTCTTCATTAAAATGTATATCGAACGCTCCGGGCTGCACGGCACCTTCACCACTGAATTTATTGATGGCCGCCAGAAATACTCTCTGAAAAAGGATGTCCCGGTTCACGAACAACTTTTTGAGGAAACCAAAGACTACTACAAAGCCGACGATCTGTTTGCCCTTACCGACAAACTCGACATCTCGGAAGAAACCTTCCGCCGTATAGTCAAACAGCTCGAACAGTTTGACCTTTCCAAGACTGGCGACGACATCAAGGGCCTGGCCTTCGAAAAGTTTCTCGGTACCACCTTCCGAGGCGAGCTGGGACAGTTCTTCACCCCGCGCCCGGTGGTGGAATTCATGGTCGATCTGCTCAACCCCCAGGAAAAGCAACTGATCTGCGATCCTGCCTCCGGTTCCGGCGGATTTCTGATCCGCGCCTTCGAGCATGTGCGCGGCCAGATCGTGGCCGACATTCAGCACCAGAAGGATGAAGAACGCGCCCGTATCGAGGCCCAAGGCCTGCCGGAGGAAGAGGAAGAGCGCCAGATTGAAGAAGCGTTCTCCCGACTCAACCGCGAACTGCTCCCCAGCGGTGACGACAACAAGCCCATCGACACCCGCGTCGGCCGCCTGGCCTGGCAGTGCATCTACGGCACCGACGCCGAGCCGCGCGCCGCCCGCACCGCCAAGATGAACATGATCATGCACGGCGACGGCCACGGCGGCATCCACTATCACGACGGTCTGCTCGACATCAACGGTATCTTCAACGGCCGCTTCGATCTGGTATTGACCAACCCCCCTTTCGGCTCCAACGTCGGCAGCGATCAAAAGGTGGGCGGCAGCGACGAAACCCGCGTCCCCACCGACCAGACATACCTGGACCGTTGTGAGAAGCGATATGGCGAACTCTGGCGTCAGAGTCACGAACGGTTGTTGCAGGCCGCCAGCGAAACAGACCGCCACGGCAAGAAAGGGCTGCCCATCCTCAATCTGTTCGAAATCGGCAAGGACAAGAACAATCGTCCCACCGAGCTGATTTTTGTCGAGCGCTGCCTCAACCTCCTCAAGCCAGGCGGCCGCATGGGCATCGTCCTGCCCGACGGCAACCTCAACAACCCATCGCTGGCCTGGCTGCGCCGCTGGGCCGAGGGCAAGGCCAAGCTGCTCGCCGTGGTCAGCCTGCCGGAGGAGACCTTCCGTTCCAGCAACGCCACGGTCAAGGCTTCGCTGGTGTTCATGCGCAAGTTCACCGCCGAGGAAACCTTTGCCTGGGAAACCGCCTGGACTCAAGCCCATGGCGAACTGGATGCCACATTTGACGCTCAGCGTAACGACGCGCACGCCGACTATGCACCGCGCATCGTCACCGGCGAAGATGCCGCCGCCGAAATGCTGCTGAACGAATTGGCCGCCTTGGGTCTTACCCGCGAACTGCCCGCCTGGACAGCGGGCGAGCCGCCCGCCTATCCCAGCACCTGCAAACCGACCCGGCAGGGACGCCCGGTTTGGCAGGAAGAGGTGGCCAAAGAGCACAAGAAGGCCGCGATGGAACTCAAACGCGAGGTCGGCACCGCCCTGAAAGTGGTGGACAAGCACATCGCCGGGCTCTTCTCCGAACTCAAGGCCAAATACCGCGCCATCGACGAGGCCCATACCGCCGCCCTGTGGGCGCGAGTGCGCGAGCTGTTCGACTACCCGGTCTTCGTCGCCGCGCCTAAGACCGTGGGGATCACCTCCACCGGCGAGACCGGCGAAGGAGTGCCCAACGAGTTCCCTGAACTGTTCAAGGCCTTCCGTGAGTTCGAGACCTGGCTTGAAAACGGCGCGCAACAGGAGGATACGCCAAATTTTCCGGTGCCCTTCGCTGCGTGATCCGGCGGTGGAGGGAGATTGAACGCTGGATCGAAGACGGAGAATCAGTACACGCCGGGGTTTTTCCAGAGCGTCCGCTAAGAGATTTTATTACCAGAAAAATTATCCCGATTGATCGGGAAGAACGTCCGCTAAATCAGTTGAACGTCATCGCCAAGATCACCTTTGGAGGAAAGCTTCACGTCCGCAGCGAAGAAGCAAAGCGTGGCTATAAAGGTCCTTTGTTTCAGGCTGATCCGAGCGATCTGGTTATATCGAAAATTCGAGTAGCGCAGGGTTCATTGTGTGTTGTCCCTGACACGCTTGACCATCTCGCCGTAAGCGCAGAGTACCCGGTTTATGCAGTCGATAACTCAACGGTACACACCGAATATTTACGCTTGGTCATTCGTTCATCGGCATTTCAAGCGAGAGTTGCCCGGCTACGTTCGGGCAACACAACCAAAGCACGTATTCGCCCTGCACAATTCGAGGCGTTGAAATTCCCGTTGCCAACACTCGACGAACAGGATGCCCTCATTGCCAGTTACGCTGCGGCCCTGCACCGCGCCGAGAAACTGGAACAGGATGCCGACGCCATCGAACAAGCGGGCTGGCAGACATTCGAAAAGGCGCTGAGCGTGGCCGCTCCGCCGCCCTTGCCAGATCGGCCGGTGTTCGTCGCACGGTTCAGGGATGTGGAGCGGTGGAGTCATGAAAGCATTTTGCGTGCCCTTAACCAACTCACTGGGGCCGAATCTGATATAGCAATGGTCCCCTTGGGTCAGTTCGGGAAGGTGAGCTATGGCATCCAGAAGTGTCCTGGAAACAGACCAGGCACACATGCGCGCCCCTATTTGCGAGTTGCCAATGTGCAGCGTGGTATTCTGGATCTTCGAGAGATCAAGTACATCAATGTTCCCGACGAAGAAATGCCTAGATTACGGCTGGAGGCTGGAGACCTTCTTCTTTGCGAAGGCAACAGCCCCGATCTGGTAGGGCGCGGGGCTATCTGGCGCGGCGAGATTGAAGATTGCGTTCATCAAAACCATATCCTACGTGTTCGGGTTGATCAGAATCGATTGTTACCCGAGTTCGTTTTAGCCGTAATCAACAGCGGCCACGGACAAGCCTATTTTCGTAGTAAGGCTAAACGTACAACGAACCTGGCGTCGATAAACAGCAAGGAGGTTGCAGGATTACCGGTCCCTGATGTCTCGATCTCTCAGCAAGAGAAACTGCTGTTCATATTAAGTGGGCAGATCGAAGCAGCTAACACCAAACGCATCGAAGTCGCCAACCTCCGCCAATCCGCCTGGGACGCCTTCGAGTCGGCGTTGTTCACCGCCGGGGCGGCTACCGCATGAGCGAACAAAACTACAACGGTCTGAAATCCACCTGCTGGATCATCGCCGGTCTCAACGGCGCGGGAAAAACCACCTTTGCCTTGAAATACCTGCCCAAGGCAAAGGGCTGCACCCATTTCATCAACGCCGACCGGGTCGCCGCCCACCGCCGCATCAAGGCCATGCTGTTGGGAGTACTGCCATGAGCAACCAAGCCGATACCCCCGCCTCACTCACTGCCGTCCCGGCCGGTTACGCCGGCTGGCTGACGGAGCTGAAGACCCGCATCCACAACGCCCAGCAGCGCGCCTCCCTGGCAGTGAACCGGGAGCTGGTCGGGCTCTACTGGCAAATCGGACGCGACATCCTGGAACGGCAGGCCGCGCAGGGCTGGGGCGCCAAGGTCATTGACCGCCTGGCCCACGACCTGCGCACCGCCTTCCCGGAGATGAAAGGCTTCTCCCGCGCCAACCTTATGTATATGCGCGCCTTTGCCGAGGCCTGGCCGGAGGAGGCAATTGTCCAACAGGCTGTTGGACAATTGCCTTGGGGCCATAACCTGGTGCTGCTCGCTAAGCTCAAAGACCCGGCCCACCGCCTGGCCTATGCCGAGCGAGCCATCCTGCACGGCTGGTCGCGCAACACCTTGAACATCCACATCGAGACCCGCCTCTTGGAACGGGAGGGCAAAGCGGTCACCAACTTTGATGAGCGGTTGCCGGCCCCGCACTCCGATCTTGCCCGTGAATCGCTGAAAGACCCCTATCGCCTGGACTTTCTCGGCGTGGGCCAGGAAGCTGACGAGCGAGCCATCGAGTCCGCCATTGTTCAGCATATTACCCGCTTCCTCCTGGAACTGGGCGCTGGTTTCGCCTATGTCGGGCGGCAGGTGCATATCGAGGTCGGTGGTGACGATTTTTTCATCGACCTGCTGTTTTATCACCTCAAGCTGCGTTGCTATGTGGTGGTGGAACTCAAGGCCGGAGCCTTCAAACCGGAACACACCGGGCAATTGGGCTTTTATCTCGCCGCCGTGGACAGCCAGATGAAAGCGGAGCAGGACAATCCGACCATCGGCCTGCTGCTGTGCAAGTCGCAGAACCGGGTGGTGGCCGAATACGCCTTGCGCGATTCGAACAAGCCCATCGGCGTGGCCGAGTACCAACTGATAGCGGCCTTGCCCAAGGAACTGCAAACCAGCCTGCCCAGCATCGAGCAGATTGAAAAGGAACTGGGAGAAAACGGATGAGTGACATCAAGCTGTTCAGAATCCAGCAAGCCCAAGTCCAAGAGCTTGAAGGCCGTTCCGCCTCGGTGGAAAAATCCTTACAGGCCCAGATGGAGCGCCATCTCGACGCCTTTCTCGGCGTCCGCTTTCTCGCCTCGGAATACTCCACCGGCAAGACCTACGCCGGTCGGATCGACACCCTGGGGATCGACGAAAACGGCTGCCCGGTGATCATCGAATACAAACGGGCCATGAACGAAAACGTCATCAACCAGGGGCTTTTCTACCTGAATTGGCTCATGGACCATAAGGCGGAGTTCACCCTGTTGGTCATGGAAAAATTCGGCAAGGAAGCCGCAACGGCCATCGAGTGGGGAAGCCCGCGCCTGCTCTGCATTGCCGGAGATTTCACCAAGTATGACGAGCATGCCGTCCAGCAGATCAACCGCAACATCGAGTTGATTCGCTACCGCCGCTACGGGGAAGACTTGCTGTTGCTGGAACTGGTCAATGCCACCTCGGCGGCGATTACGACCGAGGTGCTGCCGGGGGGTAAGAAAACCGGCAAGGGCGGGAAAAACCAGTACAAAACCGTGAGCGAATATCTTGAGCAATCCCGACCGGAATTGGCGGGACTGTACGAGGAAGTGAAGGCCTATCTCCTGGCCTTGGGGGATGACGTACAGTTCAAGGTCTTGAAGTTTTACTTCGCCTTCAAGCGGATCAAAAACTTTGCCTGCGTCGAGGTGCATCCGGGCAGCGGCAAACTGCTCGTCTATATCAAAGTTGATCCCGCCACCATCACCTTGGAGAAGGGTTTCACCCGCGATGTCGGTTCAACCGGCCATTTCGGCACCGGTGACTTGGAGATCACCATCGGCAGCATGGCCGATTTCGAGAAGGCCAAACCCCTGCTGATGCGGAGCTATGAGACAAGCTAGGGGGTGGACTCCGGGCAGCCTTCCGCTCAGCGACCCTCGAAAGCCGCTTCGTTCTTGACAAAAAATGCCAAGGCTCGCTCCCTGGCTTCGCCGGGAAAATTGGAGCGTAAAGGAGCGCCGAATCGGCGCGGATCTTCATCCTTGGCGATTCGTTCAGATAAAAAGGTCAGGATTTTCCGGGCATGCTGTGGGTCAAGCCGGTTGAGGTCGCGTTCCGCGGTCGGATCAAATTCAAC
>JAHIKV010000037.1 GCA_018897395.1 Planctomycetota bacterium
CCCAACTTCGACAGGGACTTCCACCCTGCTGATTCGATACACTTACAAGCGCACTAGGACGGATTTCCTAATCCGTCCAGTTTTCGGGGACGGATTGGGAAATCCGTCCTACAGAATTGCACACGTTATTCATTTTCAGATACTTATCCGGTGGAACGCGGGGAAATCGCCGCCGAAATAGCCCATATAGGGGGTGTAAGAGCGGTGAAAAATCCGTTATTTTATAGGTACAAGCAAGCAAGCTCGAATTCTCTTCGTCTTGGTGGAGAAACCATGTGTACGATGGCTATCCTGTACCGCGTTGCCCGAGGTACTCCCATTCTGATCGCCGCGAATCGTGAGGAGCGTTACGACCGCCCGACGCAATATCCCAAGATTCAGTCGGGATCGCCGCGGGTGGTGTGCGGAATCGACCGACGTGCGGGGGGGACTTGGCTGGGGGTGAACCAACATGGGCTGTTCTGCGCGGTCAGCAACCGGCGGAAGAAGGACCTGCCCGCCGAGCCGCGTTCACGCGGACTACTATGCCGCGAACTACTCGAGCTATGCACCGCCAAGGAGGCCTCCGCCTACGCCGCCAAGGAGCTTTCCAGGGGCATCTACGCGGGGGCCAACTACGTCTGCGCCGATGGCCGCTACGCCGCCGTGGTCCACGGCGGGGATACCGTTGAAGTGGTCGAACTGACGCCGGGCCTGCACGTGCTAAGCGACGGGAACGTCGACGACCCACGCGACCCGCGCCACGAGTTCGTCCGCCGCATGTTGACCTTGCACACCTTGGATTCCGCCGTGACGTTCCTTGCCGTTGCCAGCCGCGTGTTCGGGCGAAAGGTGGACGACGAGGGACGACGCGGCGTGGTCCTCTCCGGCGCGGAGTCGGGCACGGTCTCGTCCACGTTGCTCTCGCTGCCGCGGAAGATTCAGCACGCGGTATATCAGTACGCCCCCGGTCCGCCCTGCGACTGCGCCTTCGACGATCTCTCCGCGTTGTTGCGCCAGGTCCTTTCGGCCGAGCGGATGCGCAAGGCCCGCGAGGGCAACGGCAAGTCCGCCCAGCCCTCGCACTCCCGCAAGGCGAAAGAAAAGACAAAAGTCAAGGTGAAGGCCGGCGGCAAGAGGCAGACCGTCAAGAAGCGCGGATAGCCGCACTGTGTTGGATCAACGACTGGCCCAAGTGCCCCGCATCTGTGATTGAACTACGGAAAGAAATCCTAACGCGGGCTAAGCCCGCAACCCAAAAGAACTTACAAACATGCGCGCACGGTGCGCAAAAGTTTCGACGTAAGACTCTAAAGCTCCCGGCACGATAACATGGTGAACCCGTTCATCAACAAGCCTTTTTGAAGGGCTTTGGGGAACGCTGAAAGCGAGGTTGAAAATGAATGAACGCATTATTATTGATCCTCGGATATGTCACGGTAAACCGGTGATTCGCGGCACGCGAGTGCCGGTGGCACGGGTCATTGGGTACTTGGCCGGTGGAATGGGATTCGAGGACGTGCAAAATGATTTCGATCTCTCGCCCGAGGACGTGCGTGCGGCACTCGACTACGCGGCGGAATTGTTGAATCAGGAACAGCACCATCCTCACAATGGAGGCTAATAGCAAAAATGAATGAATCCATGTTTGATCGTATCACTATCAACCGGAATCAGATGGGCGGGGCGCCGTGCATTCGCGGCTTCCGAATACCAGTCGCCACAGTCGTCGG
The DNA here is from genome assembly GCA_018897395.1 of Planctomycetota bacterium. Lineage (GTDB taxonomy): Bacteria > Planctomycetota > Planctomycetia > Pirellulales > Thermoguttaceae > JAHIKV01. Next base: position 1,713 of record JAHIKV010000037.1, read on the forward strand.
CATGGTCGCCGATGGGATGACGGAGGCGGAAATCCTAGCCACCTATCCCGATCTCGAGCCGGAAGATATTCGCGCGTCGTTGCGTTTTGCCGCGGAAGCCGTTCGAGAACGAGAGTTGCCTCTCGTGGCCCACTCATGAATTGGATGGCGGATCGATCGTCGTCATCGAAGAAAATCGTATTCGTGTTCGCGAGCTTCCGATTCAAGGAGGACAGCGGCAAGAACTCGTGCCATGAGCATCATCACCCTAACCACCGATTTCGGCCCCGGCAGCGCCTACGTGGCGGCCGTCAAGGGGGTGATCCTTTCGATCCACCCGTCCGCCACGATCGTCGACCTGAGCCACGACGTGCCGCCGCAAGACATCCGCCGCGCGGCCCTGCTGCTTGACGACGCGGCCGATTGTTACCCGCCCGAGACGATCCATCTGGTGGTGGTCGATCCGGACGTGGGGACCGACCGGGCCATCGTCTACGCGGAGATCGGTTCGCAGCGGTTCATCGCCCCGGACAACGGCCTGCTGAGCCGGCTGGCGGCGCGGACACGGCCGTCGAAAATCATCCGGCTCGCCGAGCCGGAGTATTGGCGGCAGCCCGTCTCGGCCACCTTTCACGGCCGCGACATCATGGCCCCGGTGGCGGCGCGGCTGGCACTGGGACTCGATCCCGACCGGCTCGGTCCGCCGCTGGAGAAGCTCACGCCGCTCGATTGGCCTCAGGTCCGCTCGGCCCCCTCGCGCATCGACGGAGCGGTGATCGAGATCGATTCCTTCGGCAACCTCATCACCAACATCGACGCCGAGTCGTTGGCCGGCCGGCCGACCGACCGCCGCGCCTGCGTCGTGTGCAATATCTACGAGACCTGGGGCATCTATCGCACTTATTCCGACCAACCCAGTGGAGCGCTGATCGCGCTGATCGGCTCCAGCGGCCGGCTCGAACTGGCGCTGGTCGGCGGCAACGCCGCCCGGCAACTGGGCATCGAACTCGGCTCGCCGGTAACGTTGGCCTGGGAGTGAGGGGTGGGCGGTTTGCCGCCCACTGGACTTACACGGACTGACCTTCTCTCCCGGCTGGGCGGCACTCTTCAACACTGCCACTCTACGTTGCCGGCGGCGGCAATCCCCGTCCCCCGTCCCCCGTCCCCCGTCCCCCGTCCCCGTTCTAGATGTCGAAGTACAAACAGAACTCGTAGGGATGCGGGCGCAACTGCATGGCCTGGACCTCGTGGACCGTCTTGTACCAAATCCAGGTGTCGATCACGTCGGGGGTGAAGACGTCGCCGCGGAGGAGGAACTCGTGGTCCGCCCGCAAAGCCTTCAGTGCCTCGTCCAGCGAGCCGGGCGTCTGCGGCACGTCCTTCAACTCCTCGGGATCGAGGTCGTAAATGTCCTTGTCCAGCGGCTCGCCCGGATCGATCTTGTTCTGAATGCCGTCGATCGCCGCCATGAGGATGGCGGAAAAAGCGAGATAAGGGTTGCAGCTCGGATCGGGGCAGCGGAACTCGAGGCGTTTGGCCTTGGGGTTCTGGCTGTACATGGGTATGCGGACGGCCGCCGAGCGGTTCCGTTGCGAGTAGGCCAGGTTGACCGGCGCCTCGAAGCCCGGCACCAGCCGCTTGTAGCTGTTGGTGGTCGGGTTGGTGATGCCGCACAGTGCCGGGGCGTGCTTGAGTATGCCGCCGATGGCGTGGATGCCCTGGTCGCTCAGTCCGGCGTAGCCGCCGCCGGCGAACAACGGTTCGCTCCCCTTCCAGATCGAGATGTGCGTATGCATGCCCGAGCCGTTGTCGCCGTGGAGCGGCTTGGGCATGAAAGTGACCGTTTTGCCGTGCTTCCGCGCCACGTTCTTTATGACGTACTTGAACATCATCATCTTGTCGGCCATAGTCACCAGGTCGTCGAACCGCAGGTCGATCTCCGACTGCCCGGCGGTGGCCACTTCGTGATGTTGAGTCTCGACGTTCATCCCGCACTCGATCATCGTCTGCATCATCTCGTTGCGGATGTTCATCATCTGGTCGGCCGGCGGGACGGGAAAGTATCCTTCCTTGTAGCGCAGTTTGTAGCCCAGGTTCGGCTTCTCCTCGCGGCCGCGGTTCCATTGGCCCTCGATGCTGTCGAGAAAATAGTAGCCGCTGTTGGGCGTCTGATCGTAGCGGACGTCGTCGAAAATGAAGAACTCGGCCTCGGGGCCGATGTAGCAGGTGTCGCCGATGCCGGTGCTCTTCAGGTAATTGACCGCCTTGCGGGCGACGTTCCGCGGATCGCGGCTATAATCCTCGCGGGTGATCGGGTCTTGAATGTTGCAGATCATCGACAGGGTCGGCAGAGCGGAGAACGGATCGAGCACGGCCGTCTCCGGTTGCGGGACCACGAGCATGTCGCTTTCGTTGATCGCCCGCCAACCGCGGATGCTCGAACCGTCGAACCCCAACCCGTCCTCGAAAACGTCTTCGGTCAGTTTATCGACGGGAATCGTGAAGTGCTGCCACAGTCCCGGAAAATCCATGAACCGCAGATCGACGGCCTTAACGTTCTTCTCGCGGCATAGCGCCAGCACTTCTTTGGGGGTCATTGCGCGTTCCTTTCCGTGTACCGTTTACTTGCTTTTCATCGATGGTCCGCCGGCGAAATTTACCTTTTTGCCGGTTAAATGCAAAGCGGGTGCCATCTTAGACGGAAGTAATGAGTGCCGAGTTTGTAAGTTGTTTCGCTCGTTCACTTTGCGGCCATTGAAGCATCTTCCGCCGGCGGCTGATGGACCGATAAGTGCATATTTCTTGTGCAAGTCATGTTTAGCAACTGTGCAATCCGTGATGCAAACGGGGGCCTCTTCCATAAGTCACGATAGCGTAACGTTTTGCGGCAAAATCACCCCGGTTGTCGCTGATTTCGAGGTAGGTTCGGCCGCATGGGAACATTATTTGGTAGGCGAGGGGATACCCTCGCGCCAATTTTCCAAAAGGCTTTCGCCCCGAGGTTACAGTAGCGCTTATGGGAAGAGAGTAAGCGATCCCACTGGGGACCACCGGCATGATCGATTCTTGCGATGCACGTAGCGAAGAGTTCACCAAACTGCTGACGCAGTGCGAACGGCAGTTGTTCGCCTACGTCCTCGCCATGGTCTGGAGAGCCCAAGACGCGGAAGACCTGTATCAGCAGACCGCGATGTTGCTGTGGGAGAAATTCGACGAGTTCGAGCGGGGTACGAACTTCAAGTGCTGGGCCTTCAGCTTCGCCCGGCACGTTGTCTTGAACTTCCAGCGCTCGCAACGGCGCCGCAAGACGTTCCTGACGGCCGAGTTGGCTTCGACGCTTGCCGACCGACAGGCCGCCGTGCCCGTCGGAGAGTTGGATTCCTTCGCCGACGCGCTGGGCGATTGCATGGGCCAACTTAGCGACGCGGATCGGCGACTGATCCATCTTTGCTACGGCGACGAGCAGACCATTAAACAAATCGCGGAAAAACTGGGCCGTCCGGCGCAAAGCACCTACAACTCGTTGTGCCGTATCCGGCGGAGGCTTTTCGATTGCGTTAAACGGGCGGTTTCACGGGGAAGCGACGCATGAGCGAGCAGTTCACACCCGAATCCGAAACCTGGGCGCTATTCGACGCCGCGTGCGGCGATGCGCTCGATACGGATCAGGTAGCGCGGTTGGAAGCCGCGTTGCGCGCCGACGAGCGGCTCTGCGACCTTTACCTCGACTACTTCCGCCTGCACGCCGAGCTTTCGCGCTCGGTGCGGCTGGAGCGTGCCCGAGATAAGGTCATCGGGGCGATACGTCAACCCGAGTCGGTTAACTCGGTCCCGCCGATCGTCCTCGATTTTTCCTCCACTAGCCACTATCCACTAACCACTAGTCGCTCTTTCGTCGATTATCCGGTATTTCCTTTCCTGGCCGCCACGGTAATCGTGGGCGTGATGCTGCTGGGGTTCTGGGCCATAAAAATCACCCATCACCAACCACAGGTCGCCGGAACGCCGTCGAAGTCGGTTCCGTCGGACGTCAGGCCGGAGAGGACGTTCGTCGGCCGGATCACCGGGCTGGTCGACGTGAAGTGGTCTGACGATCCGCGATTCCTGCCGCCGTACGGCTACGCCCACGTCCCGCTAGGCCGCAAGTACAAACTCGATTCCGGCCTAATGGAAATCACCTACGACTCCGGGGCGAAGGTCATCCTCGAAGGCCCCTGCACCTACGAGGTCGAATCCACCGCCGGCGGCTACCTCGCGCTAGGCAAGTTGACCGCGCGGGTGGAGGCGGTTGAAGGAAAAGGTTCAAGGTCCAAGGTTCAAGGTTCAAGGTCTACTTCACTAACCACTAGCCACCAACCACTAGCCACTAATTCTAATCCCCAATCCCTAATCCCTAATCCCTTGTTCGCCATCCGCACTCCCACCGCCATCGTCACCGACCTGGGCACCGAGTTCGGCGTCGAGGTCGATGATCGGGGCGGCACCGCGTCGCGCGTCTTCCGCGGCTCGGTCAGGGTGCAATTGGTCGGCGGCGACGGCGGGCAGCGGGAGGTGGTGCTCGGCGAGAACGAGTCGGCGCGAGTGGAGAAGAACGAAGGCGGCGGCGGCCCGCGGCTGGTGCTGCACGGCGCGGCCGCCAATCCTTCGGCCTTTGTGCGTCAGATCGCCGGACCGCCGAAGGTGCTCGACCTGTTGGACATCGTGGCCGGCGGCGACGGTACGGGCCGGCGCCGCGAGCGCGGCATCGACCCGACCAGCGGCGGGGAAGACCCGCTGTTCGTCCCGGGCAACCGCGACGGCAACCGCCGCTACTGGCCCGTCCCCTGGCACAAACACAAGCTCATCGACGGCGTGTTCGTGCCGGATACGGCCGCCGGGGCGGTGCGGTTGGACTCCGCCGGGCACGTCTTCGACCGCTTTCCGGCCAACTCGGGCAGGGCCTACGGCTCGATCTGGGCCCGCGAGGCCCGGCTCAAGCCGCAAGGAGAGACAACGGATCAGGCGCGCTGGGTGTACGCGATGGGGCTCGGCGAGCAATTCATGCCGGAAATGCGCGGATTGCTGGGAATGACCGCTAACTCCGGCATCACGTTCGATCTGGAGGCGATCCGCCAGGCCCACCTCGGCGTCGTGCCCGCCCGGTTCCACGCCGTCGCCGGCCTGCCCTACGATCTCGGCTTTTTTCCGCCGGCGGGCGGCCTGGCCGACGTCTGGGTCTTCGTCGATGGGGGCCTGAAGCTGAAGCGGATCGGAGTGTGCCCCCAAGACGACCCTTTTGACGTGGACGTCGAGCTTGGCCCCCACGACCGCTTCCTGACGCTCGTTTCGACCGACGGCGGCAACGGAATCAACTCCGACTGGGTTGTCTTCGGCGACCCCGTGCTGAAGATGACCCGAGCGGCGTCGCAGGAGTCGGTGGAGGATAAATGAGAATTACGTCCGGCAACACGCCGGCAACTCGCAGAAAGGAGGTGAGACTATGAATGGTCCATAGCGAACAGTGCCTCTCGTTCCCGCGCTCCGTGTGGGAACGGACAACTCGCGACGCCCTGCGTCGCGAAACGTGGGTTCCCACGCTCATCGCGGGAACCAGGAAGGGGTGGCAGTGCAACTGCCGTCCCAACAGTGTGTCGTGCGTTGCGTTTTGTTCTTAACCACTTGGTGTTCGTTTCTTTCTTGGAGAAATTACCATGAGTCGCAAAAGTATTTTGATCGCGTTGGTTGTCTGCTCGTTCGCCCTGACTGCGGTCGTGGCCCAGGCAACCATAATTCCCATTCCCATCCCGAACGGAGGTTTTGATTCCGAACCTGCTGGATCTCCTCCACCCAATTGGACTTGCTCCGTCTGGGGCTCCGGCTTTGGGGTGGGCTCAGGGAATTATGCCGGCAGCAACTACCCATCGCCGTACTCAGGCCCGTACTACGCCTACCTCCAAGCCACCGACTACCGAGGCTCCGGTTGGTGCTATCAAGGGTTGATGTTGAGCGGCTCGCCATTCGAGTTCACAGCCGCCGGCGATTCGATCACGGCCGACCTCTATCAGTCAATGCCCTTCGACTCTGATAGTCAGATTTTCAGCATCGTGCTTAAAAAGGGTGAAACCTGGGCTGCCGCGACGCAGCTTGCCATCGGCACATTTACCGACCTCCCCTCTCCAGTGGGCACCTGGGTGCCTCGGACGTTGACCTACGTTGCTACGACGGCCGATCTCAACGTCCCGCTCTGGCTCCAACTGTGGAGCGGGCCGAACGGGCCGACGCAAGTGTTAGCGGACAACGTCACGGTGTCGTACACGCCCATCCCCGAGCCGTCCACGCTGGCGCTGTTGGCGGCGGGCTTGGTCGGGCTGCTCTGCTACGCATGGCGTAAGCGGAAGTAATCCTAGAGTCGTTGGGGTGGCAGTTCAACTGCCACCCCAACAGTATGATTTATGATTTGGCGATCTCCAGCGTCGCCACGGACGGCTTTCGTGGCGACGCTCGGAACGCCTCCCAATCATGGAAGAGGACGAGAGGATGGATGATGGCTAGAGTAAGTCGAGCAGTTCTTCGGCCGTCAGATCGGCGTCGTGGAGTATCTGGTTCAAGGTACCCTTGCGAATCCGCCGATGGTCGGGCACGACCACGCGCGCCGGAGGTTGATCGCGACCGAGCACCATGTGGCTACCGCGCTGGCGGCGGAAAACGAAACCGGCTCGCTGTAATGCGCGCCGGACCTCTTGCCCGGACAAATCCGTTGGAATCCTTGCCATTACGCCGGACTTTCCACTTCAACAATCTCGCGTCCGGCTTCCGTGGGAATCGGGTCGCCCGACTCGATGCAGTCCTCCAAATAGACGGACATGGCCTCGCGGATGTTCGCCAACGCCTCACCCCGCGTGTCCCCTTGGCTGACACAGCCGGGCAGCGCCGGAAGGACGGCGACAAATCCACCATCGGGTTCCTGCTGAAGAATTACCGTGTAGCTCATGGGCAGCCTCGCGGATGTACCGATAACCTTGACATCACCCAATTATACCATGCGTACGGGAGGCGCGGAAGGGGGCGTCAGCCGAAGCGCAACCTATACCGTACTTTCGCGCGGGGAGGCAAGTAATGGACCGAAGCAATCAGAAATCAGAAATCAGAAATCAGAAATCCACGGCCCTCACCCTAGCCCTCTCCCAAAGGGGGAGGGCCTTTACGCTCGTGGAACTTTTGGTGGTGATCACGATCATCGGCATCTTGATCGCGTTGTTGTTGCCGGCGGTGCAGGCGGCCCGCGAGGCCGCACGGCAAGTGCAGTGCAAGAACAACCTCAAGCAAATCGCCCTGGCTTGCCTGAACCACGAAAGCATCATCGGCCGCTTTCCGTGCGGCGGCTGGGGGTGTGCCTGGACCGGCGACGCCGACCGGGGGACGGACTGGCGTCAGCCGGGCGGGTGGTACTACAACCTGCTCCCCTATATCGAGCAGCCGGCGCTGCACGACCTGGGCGCCGGCCTGCCGCCCTGGGGACAATTCGGCACGACGAAGGGCTTCCTCCACATGCAGCGGCTCTCTACGCCCGTGGGCATGCTCTACTGCCCCACGCGGCGCCGCCCGGTTGCTTACCCCTGGACCGGCGCTCATGGCGCGAAGATCACCAACGCCAACACGCCGACTGTGGTAGGGAGGAGCGATTACGCCGCCAACGCCGGCGATAATTACACCGACCCCTCAATCCCTCCGCCGAGTTGGCCCAACGCCTACGGGCCGAGAACTCCTACCGACGTCGAGAACCCCGACGGGTCGGGACAAATGACGCCCACCGCGCGGACCGCCTTTGCCACGATCGCCAAGGTGGCCACGGGCATCGTTTATATGGGCAGTTTGATTAAAATTGCGGACGTGACCGACGGCACCAGCAACACGTACCTGGTAGGCGAGAAATACTTGAATCCCGACGATTACGAGACCGGCTCGGACCCCGGCGACAACGAGAGTTGCTGGACGGGCGAGAACCAGGATATGGCCCGTTGGAGTTCCTGGCACTATCCCATCGTCAATCCCGCCACGGACTGGTGGCCGCCCTACCAGGACACGGCGGGCAGCACCAACGGCTGGTGTTTCGGCAGCGCACACGCCAACGGTTTCCAGATGGCCTTCTGCGACGGCTCGGTGCAGATGCTGAACTACACGATCGACCCCGAGACCCACCGCCGCCTGTGCAACCGCAAGGACGGTCTGGCGATCGACGGCAAGAAACTCTAGCGTTTGTACGCGACAGTTGGGACGGCGGTTGCACTACGGCCGGTAGGGTGGCACGTCCCTAAGCGCAGCGAAGGGCGTGGTTCTACCGTTCACCACGCCCTTCGCTGCGCTCAGGGACGTGCCACCCAAATTCAACAACTTATTTTTTTCAGGCCCTAACCACAACTTGCTCAACCAAAAGAGGCGATGATGAACTGCAGGAACGTTTTCGGGATGCTGCTGACGTATTGCGCGATGGCTTCGATGGGACCGACGGCGGCTGGGGCCGCGGGCGCTCCGGCGCCGCCAACTAACCCGGCATCCGCCGTGCCGATTTGGGGCGTATCGCCCATCGTCGAACCCTATCCCTATGTTTCGAGGGGAAGCTTCAGCGGACCGGCTGTTCCCGCTTCGCCCGACCCCCTGGTGCGCTACCGGTGGCCGAATCCCAAGGCATCGGACGGCCTGGAAATCTATCTCCGGCAGCCGGAGTCCGTGACGTGCGATCCGGAGACATCCTCGTTTACCAATGTGAAGTCGCTGTTGACGCCCACGCCGAATGTAACGGTGAGCGGCACGGGAACGATCCGGGTGGATTTCGGCAGGGAGAACGCCGGCTGGTTCGAGATCGACAGCCCCGACTGTCCGGGCGGCATCAAATTGAGCATCAGCGAACATAAGGGGCCCGAGGCAACACCTACAAGTGGCGACAAGACAATCACACCGGAAAAGATCGGTAACACCTACCGGGCGAAATTCAACGACGAGTTCTATGAAGGCGTCCGCTTTGGCTTCATCCACGTGAACTCCTTTACCCGCCCCTGGCATATCACCGGGATCAGGCTGGTGTGTCAGGTCAAGCCGGCCAACTATGAAGGCCGCTTTGACTGCAGCGATCCACTGCTGACCAAAATCTGGTACCAATCCGCGTACTCCGTGAAAATTTGCAACCTGAAGGACTATACCACTCCGATCCTGGTTGGTCGCGGGGACAGATTTCTGTGGAATGGGTTGGATTTCTATATTTACAACACCGCGAATCTGATCGCATTCAAGAATTATGAGTATGTGAAGCAGCAAATAATCAAGGTGAATACGCCGCCGGGGATCGAATTCGGCCTATTCAGTTATGCGCTTTACGATGTCCTTGGCATCTGTGATTTCTACAACTACACCGGCGACGCGGATTTCGTGAATGCCTGCTCTGCCATGGCCTGCCATAAATTGAACAGGGCCAACGAGCATTTCACGGGTTACACCAACAAGATAATGGACTTTTTCATGGGCTGGGACGAACGACTCGGCGGTTCTGAACGAGCGACCTCGTATAACCTGTGGAACTATCGAATGCTCTGCATCAGGGCATGGAGAGAATTTGCAAAAGTGATGGAGCGGACGGGGAACACCGCAGCCAGAGACAAGTACAATGGTTTTGCCGACGCCAGAATCCGCGAGTTGAGGCAAAACAAGACCTGGCACTCCCAACTGGACGTTCACGGCTGTGCTGAAGCCATCCAGGCCGGATTCTGCACCCGTGCGGAAATCGAGGCGATGTGCGCGGCGGAATTCACCGACCGGGTGAATCGGGTTTCCTACTCGCAGGCCAACACGGGCCTGATCCTCCAGGGCATGGCGCGCGCCGGGAGATACGACGACGCGATTTGCACGCTGAAGGATCAATGGGGCGCGACCATCCAGTATGGCGGCACCACAACGTTCGAGATATTCCATCCGTCAGCCAAGGACGCGCTGGGCCCCAATGATCCTCCCATCGGCGGTCAGTGCGGCACGACAAGTCTGTGCCATCCCTGGGGCGCGATGCCGTGCAAATATCTCAACGAGGAAGTCGTGGGCATCAAGCCGACGACACCGGGGTTCGGCGCCGTAGACATATTCCCGCATCTGGGCAGGAAGTTGACGTGGGTGTCGGGTACGACCCCCACGCTGAAGGGCGATATCGTCGCCAGTTTCGACGTCGCATCCGGAAAGTGCAGCGTGATTCTTCCCTCCGGCGTGACGGCCAGGGTCGGCATACCGAAAGTGGAAAGAACGATCAAGTCCATTACGATCAACGGCGCCCTGGCCTGGGACGGCGCCTATCATCCGGCGCCGGGAATTGGCGGGGCCGGCGAGAATGCCGGTTTCGTGTGCTTTACATCCGTGCAGCCGGGGAACTATGAGTTTTTGGTGTCCTACGAGGGAACGACTCCGTCCTATACGGATCCTGTCGAAGTGTTTCCCGTCAGGTTTGTGGGCGAGGACGCCGCCACGCAAGGAAACTGGGGCGGGATATACGGGTCGGACGGCTACGTGCTTCCCAATTACGATGGTGTCGGGAAAGACGTGCGCGTATTGCCTTCCTACGTCACTTCCGTGGTCTGCGATCAGGAGCATTGCGCGAACGCGTTCTGGACGACCAACATTCACCGCACCACGGATGTCCGTGCGCCGGCGCGCGACCGGAGCAATTCCGAGACGAGGTCGGCCGCGGCCATCTATAACCAGTATCCCTATCTGACGATGTTTGTGGACATCACGGTCAGCAGAACGCACGAGTACACGATCGCCCTGTATTTCCTCGACTGGGACACCACGACCCGGCGAGCCGGGGTGGAGATCATGGATTTGCACACGTTGAAGCAACTGGCGCCGGTGAAGGTAGTGCGGGACTATCACGCGGGCAAATACCTCGTTTATAAATGCAATCGGTCCGTGAGGATCCGGATCGCTGCGAGCGGCAAGCCCAACAATGCGACGCTATCGGGGATATTCTTTTCACCGTAGGAAGAAGTAAAGGGGGCTTTCGCACAATGGAAAGAAAACCGAGGATGATACAACGCACTCGTCGATCCGTTTGGATGCTGCTCGTCGTAACGAATCTGTGCCTCGGCGTTCCCCGTGCCGCGGTTGCAGGGCCGCAAATCACGCACGACTCCGCCAAGAAGCTGGTGACGATGGCCGACGCCGAGAACCGCTTGGTGTTGCGTCTGAACTACGACGGACGCTGCATGCTCGATCGGGTCGTCGTCAGAGGGGAGGAGGTCGTCTCCTCGGCCGCGGGCGTTTGCTCGTCGATCCGCCTCGGGACGGCCGAGTACACGACGCGGTCGGGCCCGACGTCGCCCAAGGTCGCCGTGGCCGAGAATACGGTGACGGTCTCGGAGATTCGTTTCGGCGGCAGCGGCGTCGACGTGGAAGAGACCTGGACGTTCACGGTGCAGGCGGACCGGATCGTCTGGCGGATCGCCAGAAAATACCTCTCGGGCGGCACGCTCGACGACACCGGCTTTCCCGGCTGGGATTTCACCAGTCCGTCCACCTGGACCGGCGCGCTGTTGGGCACTGGAGGGGTCGCCTGGTTCAGGTTGTTCGATACTCCGACGGCGACTTACGGCGTCCACACGGGGCCGGTGACCTTTTGGAACAGGGACAACGGCGTCTGCCTGCGGATCGTGCCCACGGTTCCCGAAGGGCGGTACGCCGCCGTTCGCTTCAGCCGCCGGCCGCGCGGGGTCCTCTCCTTCAACTATTACATGACGGACCAGGAGTTGGCGACCAAACATGGCCAAAGCCGATACCTCCGCGACAAACAGGACGTGTGGGCCCCCTTCAAGGTCGTGCCGGGAGAGACCGCGGCGGAGTACACGCTTTCCGGCCTGGACTACGCCGAGGCCTACGACCGGGGCGTTTTCGTGGGCATCGACGGGGCGGCCGTGCGGGAAATCTGCAACACCATCGCCCGGCTGGGCGTGATCGACGCCAAGATCATCGGCAGCAACGGCTGGTACAGCAGTTGTGCCGTGTTGCACGAGCACTGGATCGCCCAGTTGGGGCTGGCGATCAACGATCCGCACTATTTCCGCTCCTACGCGGAAACCCTCGATTATCAGCGCGACCACGCCGTCGGGCCGGACGGACGGGTCAAGTCGCGTTGGGCCTACGGCCCTGGGGACGACATGCCCGGAACCTACGACGCGCTGGGCTTCTACGAATGCATATGGGGCTGGCTGATGGACAGCCAACCGTCGTTTGTGGTCAACGTGGCGGAGCAGTTCGATTTCACCGGCGACGTGGAGTGGGTCCGCCGGCACAAGTCCACTTGCGAGCGCGTCCTGGAATACATGCTCCGCCGCGACTCGAACGACAACGGCCTGGTGGAGATGATGAGCGACAATCACCAGGACCGAAAAGGCAGTGATTGGATCGACGTGGTCTGGGCGTCTTTCGAGAACGGACTGGTCAATGCCGAGATGTACTACGCGCTTGGCTTGTGGGCGGACATCGAGGAGCTACTGGGGGACCAGGCAAGGGCGACGAAATATCGCCAGTGCGCCGCCAAGCTGAAAGACAGTTTCAACCGCTCGACGGCCGACGGCGGGCTGTGGGACCCCGCGCGCAAGTGCTATGCCTATTGGCGCGACAAGGACGGCTCGATCCACGGCACGAACCTCGTCACGCCGGTGAACTTCATGGCCGTCGCTTACGGAATATGCGACGACCCGGCGCGGCGCGGCGCCATTCTCGATCAGATCGAAGACCAAATGCAAAAGGAAAAACTGTTCATCTGGCCGCTCTGTATGTCTTCCTACACGCCAGAGGAAGGGGGCGGCTGGCCCTCCCCGCCCAAGGAAGGGGGCGGCTGGCCCTTCCCAACCTACGAGAACGGCGACATTTTTCTGGGCTGGGCCGAGGTGGGAATCAGGGCCTACGCCCGGCACAACCCGGCCGTCGCCGTCCGCTGCGTCAAGAACGTGCTCGACAAGTACGCCAAGGACGGCCTGGCTTTCCAGCGCTACCTGCGCCGCTCCCAGACCGGATCGGGCAACGACATCCTCTCGAACAACGCCAGCCCCGTCGTCGGGCTTTATCGAAACATCTACGGCGTCCAGCCGAAATGGAACCGGCTTTACCTGGAGCCGCACCTGACGCCCGAACTCAGCGGCACTCGACTCAAATACTGGCTGCGCGGCCAGTGGTATGCGATCGACCTCGACACGCGGCGCTGCCGGATCACGGTGAACGATTTCTCCGTGAGCGCTGCCAAGCCGCTGGCCGTCAATGCGAAGGGCGATACGCTGGAATACTTCTGCGGCAATCGAAAGACGTTCTCGATGGCTGTGACCCGTTCGGTTCCGGCGTCGCTGGAGCTTCGCATCGACGCCTGGCCGAGCGCCGCCGCCGGCCTCCGAAAA
>JAHIKV010000275.1 GCA_018897395.1 Planctomycetota bacterium
GCGGGTCGTGGCAGAGCGCCAGTGGGACGACGAGTTGGAACAGGAGCGTGAGCCTCTCCTCGGGGTCGAACACCATCGAGGCTCGGAGCCGGGACGGGGCGGGGAACTACTCGACGATCCCGTCGGTCAGCGTGACCTACAATCCGCCGGATACGACTTCGCCGACGGTGACGATCAATCAGGCATCGGGCCAGACAGACCCAACAAGCAGTTCGCCGATCAACTTCACGGTGGTCTTTAGCGAGACGGTGACGGATTTTGCTACCGGGGACGTGACGCTCAACGGCACGGCTGGGACCACCACGGCAACCGTGACCGGCAGTGGCACGACGTACAACGTGGCGGTCAGCGGGATGACGGGCGATGGAACTGTAATTGCCAGCATCGTTGCGGCCAAGGCGCATGACGCGGCGGGTAATCCAAACACCGCTTCAACTAGCACAGACAACACCGTGCAATACACGGCTACACCTGCCGGTCCGACGATTTCCGCTGTGCTGGTGGTGGAGGCGATGGGGCCTCGGGACGGAACGCTGACGACCAGCGAGAGTCTGCTGATGACCTTCAACGCGGTCGATCCTGACGGTGTGGCCAGTGCGACCGTTCAAGTGGACGGTCAAAACGTCACGCCTGCTTACGGTCCATACGCGGCGGCGTCCGGCGTGAATTTCGCGGCGCCGTTGGGCACGCTGTCTGCTGGCGCCCACAATTACTCGATCGTGGCCACCGACAATGCCGGCAACCCGACCTCACCGGCATACACCGGCACGTTTGACGTTCTGCCCACAACCGGGCCGACAATCTCTCATGTCGTCGTCGCCGAAGCGGGAACCGCCAAAAACGGCACGCTGGAATCGAGCGACAAACTGCTCATCACCTGGTCCGCGACCAGATTCAATGGAATCGCCTCGAAATCGTTGACCGTCGACGGCCAGGCCGTTTCGACGATCTATGGCCCATACGGCGACAACTACGCTGGCGTTTTCGGACCCCTGGCCGCGGGACAACACACGTTCACGATCGAAGTCACCGACGCCAACGGTATTGCATCCACCCATAACGGCACGTTCAACGTGGCGGCGGCCCCGGTACTCGAACCGAAGATATCAAACGTCGTCGTCGCCGAGGCGGGAACCGGCGGCAACCGCAACGGCACGCTGGAGTCGAGCGACAAACTGGTGATTACCTGGTCCGCGACCAGCGACGACGGGATCGCCTCGAAATCGTTGACCGTGGACGGCCAGGCCGTCTCGACGGTTTACGGCCCATACGGCGTCAACTACGCCGGCGTATTCGGACCGCTGGCCGCGGGACAACACTCGTTCACGATCGAAACGACCGACTTTAACGGGGTCCGTTCCGAGTACTCCGGCACGTTTAACGTGGAGGCCGCGGCCGCCGCTCCGCGGATCGGCAACGTGGTGGTGGCCGAAGCGGGAACCGACAAAAACGGCACGCTGGAGTCGAGCGACAAACTGGTGATTACCTGGTCCGCGACCAGCGACGACGGGATCGCCTCGAAATCGTTGACCGTGGACGGCCAAGCTGTCTCGACGGTCTACGGCCCATACGGCGTCAACTACGCCGGCGTATTCGGACCGTTGACAGGGGGAACCCACGCCTACACGATCGAAGTCACCGACGCCAACGGTATTGCATCCACCCATAACGGCACTTTCAACGTGATTGCCGCGGCGTCCGTCGCTCCGCAGATCGGCAACGTCGTGGTGGCCGAAACGGCCAACCTCGCCAGGGACGGACTGCTGAACACCGAAGAGACGCTGGTACTCACCTGGACGTTGACCGACGCGGACGGCATCGCGTCGAAGTCGCTGGCGGTCGACGGAAACGCCGTCGCCACGATCTACGGCCCCTACGGCAACGCATACGCCGGACTGTTGGGCCAATTGACCGCGGGCACACACGCCTATGCGATTCAGGCGACCGACACGACCGGGCAAACCTCCATGCTCAACGGCACGTTCAGCGTGTTGGCCGCGCTGACGCTCGAGGCCTCGGCCGCGCCGACAGGTTCGGCCGATGCGCTGACCGACGCCGAACTGGCCTCGATCACGGCGGAAGCGGCGCATCGCCTGGAAGCGTTGCTCGGCAGCCGGGGCTCGACGGCCTTAAGCGGCGTTTCCATCCAAGTCGCCGACCTGCCGGGCAACCTGTTGGGCGCGACAACGGACGGGAAGATACTGATCGACCACGACGCCGCCGGATACGGCTGGTTCGTCGATCCGACGCCCGGCGACGACGAGGAGTTCATCGGCGACAACCTCGGCCCGCTGCTTGCCCGGCAGAACACCGTCGCGGACGGGCGGGCAGACCTGTTGACGACCGTGATGCACGAAATGGGGCACATCCTCGGCTACAATCACGCCGACGAGGGACTGATGGACGACTTGCTCCCCTTGGGAGCGCGGCGAACAGCCGCCACGGATAAGGTTTTCGCCGGGTACGGGCAGTAGTCGAAAGTCGTCAATCGACAAGGCTCCGCTGCCACTCGACGCCCAGCATGATTACGTTGATGCCCGAGCCGATCCCCAGCAGTGCCACGCGGTCGTTTTGGTGAAGACGGCCGTTTTCGATGCCGATCGCGGTGGTCATCGGCAAGGCCGCCGCGCCGGTGTTGCCCAGATATTCAACCGTGGAATAGTCGATCCGTTCGTCCAGGCCGAGGGTCTCGAACAACAGGCGGCGATGGGCACGGCCAACCTGGTGGCAGAAAGTTTTTTGTATGTCGCCGGCCGTCCAGTCCATCTCGGCGAGAAATTCATCGAACGTATCGCGGGCCACGGCCACCCCTTCGCGCATCAACTTCTCGGAGTCGGTCCACATTAGCAATTGCAACTGTGCGCCGGACGTTTCGTCGCGGCCTCCCTGGCAGAGACGGCAGTGTTCGCTGCTCGTGCGCATCGCGCCGCCGAGGAGTCGATTGCCCGTGCGGCTCAGCTTTCGGTCGCAAAGCAAAATCGCGGCGCTGCCCGAGCCGATCGTCAGCGAGGCGAACGCGGCCTTGACGTCTTGGCGGGAGAGCGTCTCGTCGGCGTTCAGGTGAGCGATCGTCGCCTCGACCAGGTCGCGTCCGTTTTCCGTGCCCACCACCACGCCGGCGCGGATCTGGCCCAGTTCGATCATGTTGGCCACCTGCACCACGCCGTTGAGCAGCCCGAGGCAGGCGTTGGAAACGTCGTAGACGGCGCAGCGGTCGGGCAGGCCCAGACGGTGATGCACGCCGCAGGCGGTGGCCGGCTCGAGAAAGTCGCGGCAAACCGAGCCATGCAACAGCGCGCCGATCTGTTGCCGATCGATGCCCGAAATGCGGATTGCCTTCTCGGCCGTCTCGACGCTCATCCGGCTGGGTGGATCGCCAAGCGGCCAGAAACGCCGCTCGGCGATCCCGGTCATCAGTTCCAGCCGTCCCTCGGGCAATCGAAGCCGAGCGTACAGCGGCGCGAGACGCGACTCGATCTCGGCCGAGGTTACGATCTGCTCGGGCAGGGAGTGCGAAATGGTTTCCAAACAGACGTTTTCGTATCGCATTGATCGGCTCGCGCGGCTACGGCTATACGGTGAACGGCTGGAAGTGCAACAATCTTTTCCATCCGAGAAGAATGTTTCACTATTTCCCGTGCAACATATAAAACGGCTTATTGTACGGGCCGATCATCGAGTGCGAAAGACGGAGAACAGGGGCGGGAAGGCGCAAACCTTGCATGTGGAAAACCACATCGCTGGCAGTGCTAGCAATACAAGAAGTTGTGCCACAAGGGGTTGCGCCCCACAAAATACGGAAAAACCCTTGTAGCTTATCCCGGCGTTCCATACATTCACCGTTGACTTGCACTTCCATCGACGGTGACACGTCGAAGCTCAAAGGAGCCACGAGACCTCAGCATCACCCCGACTACATGCCTTGGTCGAAAGCGCGACGGAGCGCGCGATACGGTTCGCGTTCTCCTTCCCGCCAAGTCGGCCGAGTTCCCCCCTTGCCGGGCAAGATGCCGCGGTCGAGTCCTCCGCTTCTACTCAACCGACACAGGACGTGTCCAAGAAGGAGTGCAAGATGGCTGCGAAACCGTTGATCGGTGTCAATGTGGACTATCGGTCCGCACGAAAGGGTTCTTCCGCGTACTGTTATATTCATGCCGGCTACTGCAATTCGCTGGGCGCCGCCGGCGCCGTGCCGATACTTCTTCCGCCGATGATCGATCGGGCCGATCTGCCTCGGGTGCTGGACATGCTGAACGGCCTGCTCTTCATCGGCGGGGCCGACTTCGACTGCCGGCGCGACGGCTTCATGCTCCACCCCTCGATGCGGATTATGGACCATCGCCGCGAGGAATTCGACCGCGGGCTGATGAAACTGGCCGCCGAACGACGAATTCCGGTAATGGGCATCGGCTGCGGAATGCAACTGCTGAACCTCTCGCAAGGCGGCACCCTGTCCCTGCACACTCCCGAGGACATGCCGAAGGCGATTCCACACCTCGACGCCATGGACCCCAACCATCGCCACGCCCTGCAGATCGAGATGGGAACAATCATGGAGCGGGTATACGGCGAAGGCGAAATCCGCGTGAACAGTATGCACCATCAGGCGATCGACGACGTCGCGCCGGGCTTCAACGTCACCGCCCGATGCCCCGACGGAGTGATCGAGGCCATCGAGAGCGTTACCGACTGGTTCGCCTTCGGCACCCAGTTTCATCCCGAGCACGAATCCGCCTCGGCGTTGGACCAGCGCATTTTCGAGGAGTTCGTCGCCGGCATCACCGGCGAGGTGCTGGAAGCCAACGAAATGCGCATGGTCGCGTAGCGCTGCAACGCGTTATTTCGCCACCCCAACAATCTCGTTTGGGTGACTTTTTCAACGGACTGTTAGCCCCGGCATTCGTGCCGGGTGGATTGGGTTGCCGCCGGCGCCGCGCGTAATGAGCTGTTCCACACTCCCGACGAAGACGGCGTCGGAGTTGTAGGGTATACTTCGGAAATGCCTGCGCCCGAGACAACCCGCGTCGAAACGGCCCGATGGTGGATCGTCGCCTTCGGCGTTACGATCCTCCTGAGCGCGTTTTTGCTGTTTCAGGTGCAGCCGGTGGTGAGCAAGGCGATCTTGCCCTGGTTCGGCGGGGCGCCGGCCGTCTGGACCACCTGCATGTTGTTCTTCCAGACGCTGCTGTTCGGCGGCTATCTGTACGCACACCTCTTGCAGCGTTGGTTGGCGCCGCGACATCAGGTCGCCGTCCACCTGGCCTTGGTCGCCGTGGCGTTGGCCGTGCTGCCGGTCATACCGGGCGCCGATTGGAAGCCGGGCGCCGCCGTGAATCCCACCTTGCAAATATTGCTGTTGTTGTCGGCGACGGTGGGGCTTCCCTATTTCGTGCTCTCGGCGACCAGCCCGTTGGTTCAGGCGTGGTTCAGCGGCGCATGTCCCGGGCGGTCGCCCTACCGCCTCTATGCGTTGTCCAACGCCGGATCGCTGGCTGCGCTGTTGAGCTATCCCTTCTTCTTCGAGCCGATGTTCGATCTGCCGAGCCAGTCGGCGATGTGGTCGGGGGCGTTCGTTCTTTACGCGGCCCTTTGCGCGGCATTGCTCGCTTGCGTGTGGCAATTGCGGTCGGGCGCCGCTGCCGGCTCACCCAGCAGTGCGACGAACACGGTTGGGCAAGCCGCCCCGGCGCTCGATCCTCGGCCCGGTTGGTCCGACCGGCTACGCTGGCCGGCGCTGCCGGCCTGCGCGTCGCTGATGCTGTTGGCCGCCACGAACCACGTCTGTCAGGACGTGGCGGTGGTGCCCTTTCTTTGGGTCATGCCGCTAAGCCTCTACTTGCTGTCGTTCATTATTTGTTTCGACCACGCACGGTGGTACGTCCGCCCGTTGTGGGCGGCGCTAGCCGTGTTCGCGCTGGCCGGCGTGGCTACCAACGATTTCCTCAGGATGTTTTGGAGCCCGCTGGGACCGATGGCCGAGTTGCAACTGTATTTTGCGGCATTGTTCTTCGCCTGCATGGTTTGCCACGGCGAGTTAGTCCGTCTGAAGCCCGCCCCGCTGTATTTGACCGAGTTCTACCTGCTGATCGCCGCCGGCGGCGCGCTGGGGGGAGCGTTCGTGGCCGTCGTGGCCCCGTTGACGTTTTCCACCTATTTGGAATGGCCGATCGGAGTTGCCGTCACGTTCGTCTTGTCGGTCGGGTTGTTGATCCTGTCTACCTCCGGCCGCATGATTCGCTTGATCGGCTACGCCGGGTTCGGATTCGTGGTCGCCGTCGGACTGCTTTATGTCGCCGTCTGGAGCGGCGGCTTGGCCGGGTCACTGGATCGGGCGCGCAATTTCTTCGGCGTCGTCGCGGTGGTGGAGCAACACGCCGACGATCCCCAGCGGCACGAGTTTCAACTGCAACACGGACGGATCATACACGGCCGCCAGTCGGCCGATCCGGAAAAGCGGCGTTGGCCCACCGGGTATTACGGCGAACAGAGCGGCGCGGGCGAGGCCATCCGCTTCTGCCGGAAGTCGGGGCCCGTGCGGGTCGGGTTGATCGGATTGGGGGTCGGCACCCTGGCCGCCTACGCCCGGCCGGACGACGTGTTCCGCTTCTACGAGATCAACCCCGAAGTGGTCCGCATGGCCTTGCAGCGATTCACCTACTTGCGCGATTGCCGCGGCAAGTGGGACGTGGTGTTGGGCGACGCCCGGCTGTCGTTGGAAGCGGAGGCGCCGCAGGAGTACGACGTGTTGGTGCTCGACGCCTTTAGCGGCGACGCCATTCCCACTCACCTGCTTACGCGCGAGGCGTTCGACGTTTACCGCCGGCACCTGAAGCCGGACGGCATTATCGCGGTTCACGTCTCGAACGGCTACCTGCGTTTGGGGCCGGTCGTGCGGCGACTGGCCGAGGATTGCGGAATGAAGTCCACGCGGCTTTGTTCCAAGTCGGACGAAAACCGGCTGGTCGACGGGAGCGAATGGATCGTGGTGACGCGAAACGACGATTTCATAAGCACGCATCCCTCCCGGCCGCCGTACCTGCCGGACGACGATCTGCATGTGCCCCTATGGACCGATCAGTACAGCAACTTGTTCCTGATCCTCGCGCCGCGGTAGCGAACGATCCGGGCCATGATTCCCTCCGCTCTCCGACGGCCGATTGACAAGCGGCGGCGGGTCGCGAAAAATCATTCTTGTGTCTTGGGGAAATCCAGTGTGTCGTCGGACAAACGCCCCGCGACTGCGGTCGCGGGTGGCCCCGCGGGTGGCCCCGATAGCTTTGCTATCGGGGTGCCGCGGGTGGCCGCGATAGCTTTGGGGAGTCGAAACGGGGACGCAGCTAGTATTGGCAAGTTAGGGCGAGAAAAACTAGCTGCGTCCCCGTTTCAACTCCCATGAGGACTTGACGTCATCCCCGCCTTCCTCCGGTTTAACACCGGCAGTCTCGCTAGAGTTTTTCGGCGTAGTAGCACAGCGGGGGATTGACTAGCGTGCTGCAATGCTGTACGCTATGGGTGATCCCAATGGGTCAATTTGTATACTGAAGCGAGGAAGAAGAGCGAAGCGAGGGGAACCCGTTTGGAACAACAAGGCGAAACTAAAATTAGGTTTTGTGTCGCCGGAATTCCATGAATACGATCTTGCTAACGGTCACGAAAAGCGTGATAAACCATCTTGCCTCGGGAGATTTCTCGCAAAGGCAAGTTGCCATTCGCCACGCCTCCGATCAACTCAGATCGGCATTTGCAACGGCGCGCAAAGACCGCCCGATCCACATCTGCCTCGGAGGGTATGTGAACCTTGTGGTTGGCGACACCGGAGCCATTTGGCGTTCGCACAATGCCCGGAATGAGCCGGCGTTCGATCTCATCTATGAGTTGCTCGCCTTGAAACCCGAGAAACCAATGCAGTTCACGTGTGAACTTGCGGAACGTCAGACATGAATCATCGCCGCCGCCTGACTCCAGTTTGAACCAAGCAGGTGAACCATGAGACGATTCGCTTTTGTTATCCTGGTGACAATTCAGAGTTGCACCGTATTCGTAGCATGCCCGTCTCTTTGCACGGCACAAGAGAGGGTAACCGAAGCATCTGCGGCGATATATCTAGGCAACATGAAAGTAGGAGACACTGGGCACCTGGCCTTTCAGCGGGTGTATCGAATGACGGTAACCCAGGTGTTCGAGAACAGGATTCTCGTACGATTTGTTTTCCACGATAGAAGTGGTTTTTTCTTCGCCCGCTGTCAAGTCTCGATCGCAACTTTGAGGCGAGAGGCGAGAACTTCGTTGGGAGTTCGATAGCCGAGGCGTTTTCTCGGACGGTCGTTGAGAAGTTGTTGGACTTTAGTAAAACGATGATTGGGGATGCCGACCAGATCCGTGCCTTTGGGAAAGAACTGCCGGACCAGGCCGTTAGTGTTTTCGTTCGTGCCACGCTGCCACGCGCAGTACGGCTTCGCAAAGTATATCTTCAAAGCGGCTTCCTCC
>JAHIKV010000276.1 GCA_018897395.1 Planctomycetota bacterium
AACCTTGTCTCCCTCTCGGTCTCGGTTCATCAATCCTCTTGGAGGTAATACCACTAACCGGAGAGCCGGATGCGGGAAATCCGCACGTCCGGTTCGGAGGGAGGGGAGGCCGAACTCAATCGGCCTTCCCTACCCCTATCCTGTTTCTCTCTATTGCGGATTCGTACAGCCGACGCCGCGTCTGTCCGGTTCGAGTAGAAAATGGGAGCTTGTAAAGCGAGACAAGTATCACAACTACCTATTGTAATTGCGGATGCGTCGCGGCCGATTAACTTCGAAAGACGGTGGCCGAACGCCCGTGTTATGGGGGGGTGGATTCCGGGTGGCACGTCCCTGAGAACGTGTTTTGAAATTGAAATATCCGTATTTAGCCCCGGGTGAATACACCCGGGGCAAGCGGTTTTTCGCGGTCAACCCGCCCCGCCGTGTATTCACGGCGGGCTAAATGAATGATTTTAAAACACGCCCTTCGCTCCGCGAAGGGACGTGCCGCCATTCGCCTCATTTCCATGCAAAATCACCGCCGATTTCTCCCTTGACAGGCCGGCCGAATTTCGGACAATCCAACCGCCAATCCAAAGGAGCGACACCCTGGGCACGGAGGCCTTCGGTTATGCAAATCTGTCCCGAACTGGGACATCTCGTCAGCCTGCGCGGATTGTTGCCGGAGGCCGAACTACTCGGCGCCGCCGACGTCCCGCTGAGCGGCTGCACCTGCGACTCGCGCAAGGTGCGGCCCGGCGACCTGTTCATCGCATTGGCCGGAAGCCGGCACGACGGAAACGACTTCATCGCCGAGGCGATCGAGCGGGGATGCGCGGCCGTGATTAGCGAAAAAGGGGACAGGTCCAATTTGTGCGAAGCACCCTCTGGGCCGTTCCGGCAAATTGGACCTGTCCCCTTTTCCGTCTCCGTTCCCGTTTGCTTTGTCCCCAACGCGCGTGAGAGCCACGCCCGGCTCTGCCAAGCGCTGGCCGGGAACCCAAGCCGCCAACTGAAGCTGATCGGAGTGACCGGCACCAACGGCAAGACGACCACCACTTGTCTGATCGCCGGGATATTCAAGGCGGCGGGCTATCGCGTCGGAGTTTTGGGGACCTTGGGCTACCTCGACGGACGAATCGTCGAGCCTTCGACGCACACCACTCCCCCACCCGACAGGTTGGCGTCACTGTTGGCCCAGATGGTCCGCAACGGCTGTACCCACGCCGTGATGGAGGTGTCGAGCCACGCCCTTGACCAATCGCGGATCGCCGGCGTACGGTTCGACGCCGCTTGCGTGACCAACGTCACCCGCGACCATCTCGACTATCACGGCACGTTGCGCGACTACCGGCGTGCGAAAGCCCGACTCTTCGACCACTTGGCCGACGATGGTTTCGTGGTGCTCAACGCCGACGATCCCGGCTCGGCCGGCTTTCTGCGGCGGCTGGATGGACCCGTGCTGACGGTGGGCATCCGCGAGGCTGCCGAAATCACCGCCACGCCGGTCGAACAATTCATCAGCGAACAGACGTTTCTGCTGACCGCCGGCAGCGAGACCGTGCCCGTGCGGACGCCGATGATCGGCACGCACCATATTTACAATTGCCTGACGGCGGCGGCGGTCGGACTGGCCCACGGCATCGAGCTGACCACGATCGTTCGCGGCTTGGAATACGCCGGTCAGGTGCCCGGCCGGCTGGAGCGGATCGAGTGCGGCCAGCCGTTCGGCGTTTTCGTCGACTATGCCCACACGCCCGACGCTTTGACCACGGTGCTGAAGACCTTGCGGGAAGTAACGGCGGGGCGGCTGATTTGCGTGTTTGGGGCCGGCGGCCAACGCGACCGCGAAAAACGCCCGCTGATGGGCCGCGCCGTCGAGCAAACGGCCGACCTGGCGATGCTCACCAACGACAATCCCCGACATGAAGACCCGCAAGCGATTTTCCGCGACGTGCTCGGCGGATTTCTCGCTCCTCTTGCCGTCGAGGTAATTCCCGACCGCGCGACGGCGATTCATCAAGCGTTGACCGCGGCCCATCCGGGCGACTGCGTATTGATCGCCGGCAAGGGACACGAAAACCATCAGATCATCGGCGACCAACGACTGGAACTCGACGACCGCGAAGTGGCGCGGCAGTGGTTGTACGAAAAAGTTGAAACACCAATGACTACGCCGCGTGGACGCGGCGGCTAAACAATTTTTCTAATCCCTAACCCCCAATCCCTAATCCCTTTCCCCATGTCCACCGTCGGCGAACTGTGCAACGCGATCGGCGGCCGGCTTATGCCGGACGACCTGCTCAACGCGCCGCTCGGACCGGTCGCAAGCGATAGCCGCCGGATCGAGTCGGGGGACGTTTTCTGGGCGCTAAACGGACCGAACTACGAGGGCGGACAATTCGCCGGCGAGGCATTTTCCCGCGGCGCACGCGGCGCAGTCGTCGCGCGGGATGTCGCCGTACCCGGCGGGCATTGGGCCATCCGAGTCGAGGATACGCAACAAGCTCTGAACGACTGGGCACGGCACAGACGCAGCCGCTCGGCCGGTACCGTGATCGCCGTCAGCGGCAGCGCCGGCAAAACTACCGCCCGGCAAATGATCCATTGCGTGCTCCGCTCGCGGTTGCGCGGCTCGGTTAGCCCGCGAAACTATAACAACCACCTCGGCGTCCCGCTAAGCATGACGGCCATCGAGCCGGACCACGATTACGCCGTGTTGGAGTTGGGCGCCAGCCGATCGGGCGAGATCGCCATGCTGGCCGCACTCGCCAAGCCGAGCGTCGGCGTGGTCACCTGCGTCGGAGACGCGCATCTCGGAGAGTTCGGCACTCGGCAACGAATTGCACGCGCCAAGGCGGAATTGCTCTCCGCGCTGCCGGCCGACGGCCGCGCCGTGCTCGGCGACGACCCCTGGTTGCAAAAAATGGCCCACCGCTGCAAGGCGGAAATCGTCTGGGTCGGCACGGAAGAAAACTGCAACGTCCGGGCAACCGACGTCCAAATCTCGCGCGGCCGGCTGTCGTTTTGCACCGCCGGATGCCATTTCTCCATCCCCGTCTGGGGACGACACCACCTGACCTCCGCGCTTGTTGCGGTGGCCGTCGGCCAACTGATGGGCTTCGACGCGGACGAGATGGCCCGGGCGCTGTACGAGTTCACGCCCATGCCGATGCGATGCCAGGTGCAACGGATCGGCGAGACGACGGTCATCAACGATGCATACAACTCGAACCCGACGGCGATGCGGGCGGCCCTGGTACTGCTCGGCGAGTTTGACGCCGCTGGAAAGAAGATCGTCATCAGCGGCGACATGGGCGAACTGGGAAAACGATCGGCCGCATTGCACCGCGAATTGGGCCGGCAGACCGTCGAGATCGGCGGGGCCACCTCGTTGATCGCTTGCGGCGAGTTCGCCCGGCAGGTCGTTTCCGGCGCGCGGGCCGCGGGTATGTCGCGGCTCCGGACGATTGCCTGCCGGAGCGTCGGCGACGCGTTGCCGCACCTGTATCAAACCGTTCGGCCCGGCGACGTGGTGTTGGTCAAAGGATCGCGGATGATGCAAATGGAGCGGATCGTCGAGGCGATGTCGCGTTGTCGGCAAAAAAAGATTGCAAATTGAACCAATGAAAGGGCTCCCCTGTTTGTGCCGGGTTTGCGGGAATCCGGTGCGTACCCTCCCTCCTTGGGTAGGAGCAACTGCCCGCCGGCCAAGCGGCTACTGGGTCGGCCGCTTCGGCGGGTGCTTCGCGGTGGAGCCTACGACTGAGCGCCGGGGCGGCGCAACAGCGCCGTCCCGGCGGCTCAGGGATATAGGAAAATGACCAATGTTCAATGACCAATGTTCAATGACAAATACCCCCTTTCCGACGTTCAGAATAAATTAACATTGGACATTGGATATTGAACATTGGTCATTTGTCATTGAACATTCCATGCTCCTCTGGATCCTCCATAATCTGGCCATTTTCTCGACCGACGCGCTGACGGCGTGCGGGAAGATCACTCCTCGGGCCGCGCTGGCCGCGGGCGTGAGCTTCCTGGCGGCGGTGCTTCTGGGACCGCGCTGGATCGCCTGGCTCAACGGACGTTTCCGCGAGCCGATCAAGAGCGACTCGCCGGACATCGCTCGACTACATCGCGGCAAGCAGTCCACGCCTACGATGGGCGGCTTGTTCGTCGTCGCCGCGATGTTGGTCGCCGTGCTGCTGTTCGGCGATCTGAACAACATATACCTCTGGCCGACGTTGTTCGCCGTCGTCGGATTGACGCTGGTCGGAATCGTCGATGACACGGTGAAAATCCGCAGCGAGAAGAAGGGGATTTCCGCCCGATGGAAACTCGCCGCGCAACTGGCCGTTGCCGCCGTGTCCGCCGTCTGGCTCTACCATCTACAGGCGTCGGTACACGACGGACTGCTGTTGCACGTGCCGCTGGCCGGGACTCCGATTTCGCTTGGATGGTGGTTCGTTCCGCTGGCTGTGTTGGCGATCGTCGGCTCGTCGAACGCGGTGAACCTCGCCGATGGACTGGACGGACTGGCCGGCGGATGCCTGCTCGCCGCCGCCGCCGCGATGACCGGCCTGGTTTACGCCGCCGGCCATGCCGAATGGGCCGCCTACCTTGGCGTGCCGCGGATCCCGCAGGCCGGGGAAATGACCGTCCTGGCCGGCGCGATGATCGGCGGCGTCCTGGGCTTCCTTTGGTTCAACTGCCACCCGGCACAGGTCTTTTTGGGCAACACCGGCTCGCTGCCGTTGGGCGGCCTGTTGGGAGTGCTGGCCGTGATCGCCCGACAAGAGTTGTTGCTGGTGGTCATTGCCGGTGTGTTCGTCGTCGAAGCGCTAAGCGTGATCGTACAGGTGGGTTACTTCAAGTGGCGCCGCCGACGGCTGCTGCGATGCGCGCCGTTGCACCACCACTTCCAACTCCTGGGTTGGGCCGAAAACAAGATCGTGGTCCGATTCTGGATCGCCGCGGCGCTGTGCGCGTTGCTCGGCACGGCCTCGCTCAAACTTGGTACGAGCGACGGACCGCCGAAAGTCGCCGAAACAATCGGCAAAGAAGCCCCGAACCATCCGGCCGGCAAATGCGTATTCCAAGAACCGAGAATGGCACGGACGGCCGCAAACCAGCGCGATTGCCCCTCGTTCCCACGCTCCGCGTGGGAACGCACTGTCTGCAACGCTCCGCGTTGCCCGATCCGACGCGGAGCGTCGGAAAAAGCGGGTTCCCACGCGGAGCGTGGGAACCAGGAACGGACGGCCGCAAACCAGCGCGATTATTGAAGCATTGCATACATGACGAAAAACGCCGTTCATATCGTTTTTTCCGGCGGCGGGACGGCCGGGCATCTGTTTCCCGGGCTGGCCGTGGCCGAACGGCTTGCCGAGGCGATTCCCCGCGCCCGGATCACCTTCTGCGGCGTCGGCAAACCGCTTGAGCGGCAGTCGGTCGCCGGCGCCGGCTTCGAGTATTTCACATTGCCCGCACGTCCGTTGCCGCGCGGCGTTGGCGAGGCGGTGGCGTTCGTCTTGGAACAATTTTCCAGTTTCGTCGCGGCCGGCCGATTCTTGCGTGAAGAACGGGTAGACGCCGTGGTGGGGTTGGGCGGTTATGCCAGCGTGCCGATGGCCCGCGCGGCCATAAGACGCAACGTGCCGTTGGTGCTGCTCGAGCAAAACGCCGTACCGGGCAAGGCCACCCGCTGGCTGGCCCACGGGGCATCGCTTATCTGCACATCGTTCGACCAGACGCGGGCGAAACTACGCTGCCGCTGTCCGGTGCGCATGACCGGCAATCCGATCCGGCGGCGCTTCGACTGTAGGAGGCGACTCCTGTCGCCGATTGTCGAGGATGCGGCCATATTATCGGCGACAGGAGTCGCCTCCTA
>JAHIKV010000376.1 GCA_018897395.1 Planctomycetota bacterium
CCAAGGGGTGGAAGCGGGAGAGCGCGCCCTTGACCCAAGTTACTTCGAAGAAGATGTGGGCCACTTCTGGGGAATTTTCGAGACCCGCCCCTACATGCGCGCCCGCCTTGGTCTTGCCATAGTCCTTTGGAAACTGGGTATGCACCAGGAAGCCGTTTCTCACCTTCGGGAGATGCTCCGGCTCAACCCCGGTGACAACCAGGGAATACGCTATATCATTGCCGCCCGCCTGCTGATGATGGATAGAGATGAGGACCTGCAGGAACTCCTGGACTCGTACGAAGACGAGCCGACCGCCTGCTGGATCTATACCAGGGCCCTGCTCTCCTTCCGGCGTGAAGGGGACACCGGGACCTCCCGCGGATTGTTGAAAGAGGCGCTCGACTGCAACCCTCATGTGCCCGACTACTTCCTGGGCAAGAAGGAACTGCCGGACGAGCCCCCGGACGCCATCAGATTCGGTGGCGAGACCGAGGCGATAGACTATGCCTTCGATTTCCTGCCCGGCTGGCGTTTGACCTCCGGGGCCCTGGACTGGCTCGAGGATGTCGCCGAGCAGTGATGACCGCTTCCGCGCTTTACCTCCTCCACACCTGCTTCCCGTCACATTGCTCTTTCGAGTCCACCATATCCGATGTCTAGCCTTTATCTAGCCTATGTTCTATTGCTTATACTTTACGATAGTTAGCGATGCATTCGGACCTACAGAGGGGCAACCTTCCCTACGATTCTCGAAAAACGGCAATCGACTGGGGTCTACGTTGTCTCGAACTGCAGGTTCTTGAGCTTATCGACATCGACCCGCTTGCTCAAGGCCAGGAATTCGACTCCTATGACGATACCATTGGCATCGTAGTCCAAGATCACACCGGGCTGAACTTCCTCTGACTCGACTATCCCTGATTCGTCAAGTCTAAGATATATCGAGTCGTTCTCCTGGTCCAACTTAAGTCTCACGTTTTCCTCCCAAGACTCCTATCAAAGAACGCGGTGATTACTTTCCTTGGTTTGGTATGGGGATTGACCAGCACCCTGAGATAACGACCATCTCTATCCTTGATTGATCTGACATAGTGTATTGTTCCGTCATCCTTCTCCTCCTCGCGCTCGGGGTCATCCAACGTTAGTGCTATCCAGTCCACTTCAATTCGGCGCTCCCTCATCATATCTCGAGCGTGTCTTGAAAATTGGTATTCAGCCATCCAACCCCGATTGGTAGTACCACACAAGACTTCTTTCTCTACTGAAGATAATACCGTTGAAAATCCATTAAATAAAGCCCCACCTGGATCGGAAATCGCGCTTTGAAGACCCGCGAAGGGTGGGGAATGTGCGGTCCACCCTCTACGGACAGGGCTTTTCAGCAGTCAGCAGTCGCAGGATATGTCACAGCAACCGGTCTGGCCGTTGGGGCAACTGTAGAGATGCGCATGACCGGAGATACGTTCACAGCCGGAGCATTTGGTGCAAACCGGTGTTTCCGCGAAAGACACAGCACCAATGGCAGGGCAACCGCCACCCCGGAGGACCCGGCCGCGGGTCAACTCATTCGGAAGTTCAACCGCTGTCGTGGGTTCCCGAAGAAGACCTCATCCGGGCTGAAATCATCGGGGTCGAAATCCTCCCCCACCCACTCGAGCATCTCTTCGTGCTCCTCGTGCTGGGGGTCGTTGATTATCTCCAGCAGGTCGATGTATCCCCAGACGCCTCCGCAGTCCTCTGGAGGGCAGGCCCGCTTCCCGGCGATGCACCGGGGGTACTCGAGGTCCTCCTGGCGGGGAAGTATCTTCTCCAGCTTGACCTTGTGCTCCCAGCTATCGCCGAAGTCGTACTCGTACTTCGCCTCGCTGTTCTCCGGCGAGAAACAATCGGCGATGTCCATCTTCCACCCCGGGAGGTCTTCCCCGAATCCGTCAAGGTCCCCGGTAGGCATCCCTATCCTATCGACCGTCCCGACAGAAGGGTTGAAAATCTCGAAAGCGTGCATATGGTAGTCATCCCAGCCCATGGCATCCTGGATGGCCGAGTGGAGGTCCCAGAACGTGTAACTGCCGGGGACCTGGATCCTGCGCCAGATGGGCGGTTTCATGCCCTTCAAGGAAACCTTGAACTGGTACACATCGTCGTAGTCTTCAGGGACCTCGGCCTCCCATTCCTCTTCACTTGATTCGCCCACGGCATCATCCAGCAAATCGCCCAAGCTCCAGGCGCCCCTGAACGCGTCCATTATGGCCTCGGTGGGAACCGCCATTTCTATCGCCTCCATGGGGAGATAACCCTCCTTGTCC
>JAHIKV010000277.1 GCA_018897395.1 Planctomycetota bacterium
CAGTTCGGCCCCCTTGGCGGCCAGCTCGCGGAACAGCTTCAGGTCGCCGGTCAACGGCAGCCGCGGAAAATCTATTTTCAGAAACTCGGCGTAGCGCGTCCGGTACGTCGGCGAGTGGAACACCGCATAGGCGTAGTGGAAAATGTCCTCCGGCGAGATGCCCTTCGGCAATCCGTACGGCTCCTCTTGCGTCAACTTCAACTTCTCCGCCAACGCCTCCAAAAACGCCGGGCTGAGGTTCGGGCGACGACCGGATGCGGAGTCCAACTCGTCGGCTGCGGGGTAAAGATATAGCGGGTGAAGTTGCCCACCGCCTCGTCGGTAGAAATTAAAATCAATAATGTGACAAGACAAGCCAATAATATTCCATTCCTCATCGCCCGTGACAGCACCGCTTCTGCCAACTATTAGGCTGAGGTTTTCCCTGGCCAGCATGTGGCGCATGACCTCTCCGCGCGGCCTGCAATGGAAACCGCTTGGTTTGGCTGTATAGTACGTGTAACGCACATCAAACGGGCGGTAAAGAATGCAAGCTAGATGGTCCTTAGAGAGTCCCAACGCTTGTAGGTCTCGTTGTGCCCATTCCACTTTCCAGTCTTGTGCGTCTTTGGGAAGTTTATATTTCCTGCGCGCATCCTCGGGTAACAGCGAGACAAAATCGCTCACTGTTTTCCACGCATCCTGCTTGTTCCAATGAATCGTCAGAGCATCTCGCGCAGTCACAATACCAACGCAATTGACGGGGAAAACGTCCGTAATTTTCCAAGCCTTCTCGTACTCCCCATACAATTTGGTATCCTGCGGCACGAAGAGGTAGAAGGGCGAGGAGGGTTGTAGTTCGCTCCAGGGGGTGTTGTCGACGTCCGAATCGGCGAGCCGTTCGTACTTCGACTCGCGCGTGCCGTAGAGGTGAGCGTGAAAGATTTTGGCGGTCACGAGAACAACTCCTCCAGCAACTGCCGGCGGCTGAGCCGATGATGTTCGGCCACGTCGCGCAGAATGGCGCTGAGCGTGCCTACCCGGAGGGCCTCGTGGGCGGGAATGGTAAGGTGATGTTCGCCGCTGCGCTGTGTGGTCAAGCGCAGATGACTGCCGATCCGGCGGCCGATTTCATAACCAAGCCGACCCAGCGCTTTGGCCAGTTCCACGCCGGAAATGTCGCGGGGCAGCTTCACAGCGCAAGCACCTCGTCGCGGACCTGGTGCAAGCGGACCAGCTTGGGTCGCTCGGCACGATCGGTAAAATGGCAGCACACGGCATCAAGCACCTTTCGGCGAAGCGTCTCCATATCGTCGCCCTGGGTGAAAATGGATTCTCCGAGCGCGCGGGCGGTGTATCCGCCCTCGGGATCTTCTTCGACCAAAAACACAATTTCCGTCATCTCCCCTCCCCTTTCGAGTCGGCCCGGGCGTAGAACCTTTCCGCCTTGGGCAACAAAACAACCTTATAATACATCCTTGCGGACCTTTCGCCAATCCTTGCAGCGTTTGGCCTTGATCTGGCCGGACGACTGTATGGCGTCCTGGAGCATCCCCGGCATTTTCAACAACTCGGCGGTTGCGTCGCGGCTGGCGGCGGTGTCGAGGTAATCCAAAAACTCCGCCGCCACCCGGACTTTGCTCGCCGGCAAGGAGTCCAAGCGCTCCTTGGCCTGTTTCCGCAACTGGGTAGTGGTCATGCTTTCTCTCCTGGGGGATATTTCACCATGATGCAGACGGCAACCCCCTGCATTATATCAAAAACGTTTTCTTCGTTGGAGCCGTCGGGGGAGCATTCCTTTTTCTTCGCGTTGCCGTGCAGATCGAGCACGTGGATTTCGTCGAAAGTCTCCATGAGGCTTTGCCGCATCCCGCGGAAGGTCGGGTTGTCGAGATAGCCGTGATTCGTGATCATGCCCACGATGCCGTGGCCGGTCCGCTCGATCCGCCACTGGGCAAAACGAATGAATTTTACGTAGTCGTCCTGCAACCACTTCGGATTGCGCTCGCCGAGCGGCTGCCCGTCAACGAATTTGTAATCTTCAATGAGTCTTCCAATGAAGGTTTTACGCTTAATTCTCGTGCCTTTTCTTCCCGAGATTCGTTGCACGGTCCCCTTTTTGGTTTCGGTGGTATACGTCTGTCCCGCCGGTACAAATATCTCGACCTGGCTACGGTTTGCCGAGTGGCCCGAATACGGTGGGTTTCCGAGGACCACCAGTATGGGGTGATCGCGCTTGATTTCGGCGGCGGCGTTGGCCTCATCGGCGATCCATTGCGCAAGTAGGTGCTCGCTCTTCTTCGCGGCCTCCTCGAGCGTGTTGGTCAGGTAGATGCCCAGCCGCTGATCGGAGGCGAACTTGTAGCCGGTCTCCCGCAACTGCATCCCCAGTTTCAGATGGGCGACGGCGTAGGGGGCCATCAACAACTCGAAGCCAAAAATGCGGTTCAACAGGTGCTTGGCGACGTAATCGTCCCACGCGCCGGCCTGACGGGCGAACTTGCGAAATATCTCCTCGATCACGAAGTACAGAAAAGTCCCGGTGCCGGCGGCCGGATCGAGGATCAACGTGTTCTCGTCGGCCAGCCCCTTCGGGCGCTTGAACCGCGTTTTCAGCAGGTGGTCGATCGAGCGGACGATGTAGCCGACGACCGGCT
Source organism: Planctomycetota bacterium (assembly GCA_018897395.1). Lineage (GTDB taxonomy): Bacteria > Planctomycetota > Planctomycetia > Pirellulales > Thermoguttaceae > JAHIKV01. The sequence goes on from JAHIKV010000277.1 coordinate 2,637, forward strand.
CGGGCGTGTAGTAGACGCCGCGCAGCTCGCGCATCCGCGGGTCGTAGGCGGCCAGAAACGTCTCGTAGAAATGGACCACCGGGTCCTCTTTCCCCTTCCCTCGGCCGAAGTCGGCGAGGATTTCGGCCATGTCGGCGTGGCGGAGCAGATCGACCAGGTCGTCGACCGCCCAGGCGATCGACTCGGGCATGTCCACCCCGGCAATCTCGGAGAATAGCTTGCGCAGGAAGGGGTTGGTCTTCGGCAGATTGAAGGCGGCCAGCCGGCGCGAGAATCGCTCGGCGGGCGGGGCGTGGACTCGTGCGGCGAACAGACCGTAGGCCAGCGTCTGCGCGAACATGTCGGCGAACCGCCGCTCGTCCAAGTCGGGAATGAGCGTCTCGCGGAAGGCGTTCAACCAGTTGTGCAGCCGGCCTTGCTCCTTCTCGTGCTCGAGGGTGCCGACGATCAGGTCGCGGATGAAGCGGGTCATGCGCGCCATTCGCCCGGCCAATTCCTTGGCCGTGCCCACGGTCGGCGTCTGTTGCTCGAAGAAGGCGGTCAGCAGCCCCGCTAGTTTCGCCGCGCCGCCGGCGAACGGCTCGATCTTGCCCCCGGCGTCCAGTTCGGCAACGGCAACCGAAAGCCGCCGCTCGCCGCCGACAAACCAACGGAACCGCAAGTAGTCGGTCAATATCCAATTGGGCAAGCCGTCGTTGTAGCGGAGGAATTGTTCGCCGTGGGGGCCTCGACCGCGCTGCATTTCGTCGAGGTCCGTGCCGACGTCCTTGGTCTCGACGTGGCCCAGCGGGGTACCGCGGCGGGTGACGATGAAATCGGGCGCACCGCAGGCGACCCGCTTCGGCTCGTTGGTGGCCACCACAGCCTCGGCGGCGGCTTCGACCAACTTCTTCAGCGCCGAGCGATGGGTGTGTTCGGTGGCGTTGCCCCGGGCGAGGTTCCGCTTGATCTCGGAGAGATAGGCGGAGACGTGCTTTCCAGCGAACTCGTCGCTTGTGGGGTTCATGTCGTTCCTCTTCGCCGCGGATAATGACCGCCGGCCGGCCGATCAAGGGTTGTTCGCCACGTCCGCGATGGAATGTATAACACGGCCGAAGTGGCGCTTCAAGGGGCGTGGAAGTAGTGGATAGTGGATAGTGGATAGTGGATAGTGGATAGTGGATAGTGACCGCCACGGCGCGGCTGTATGATCCGGGGCGTTGCCGGCGGGTGGCATCCCTGAAAGAGTCTTTGTTGTCAAGGGCCTCCTGGCGGGTTTTTTGCGCACGTTCGGCGCAAAGAGCCCGCAAGGGCTTTTTTCGGTGTTTTTTCTCCTTGGTGTTTTCAGGAAACGGGGTTTCGGTTCGGTTGCCGGCGGGGTGGCACTGACGAAAGGGACTGAGATTGCGTGCCACTGGCTCTGTCAGTGCTTGGGGCTTCATTGACGTTCCATCGCGTTGTGGATAAAAGTAGGGGACGGCACATCGAAAGTCGGTGCGGCATTTTCCGAGGTTCACGAAGCACTGGCAGAGCCGGTGGCACACTTCGGCAGTGGCACACTGCCGTGTTTCCCCCAGGCCCTCACCCAAAGGGAGAGGGGGGCAATTTGCATTACTTCAGGTTTACTTCATCCCGCGGCAAAAAGACCTCGGCCAACATGCAGCGGGCGCTGCCGCCGCCGATCGTCTCGATCGTTTCCAAATCGACGCTGACGATCTTGCCGTAAGCGGACAATCGCTCGCGCTGCTCGAGCGTAAAACCTTTTTCGGCGCGGGCGGACATCACGATCACAAACCCGCCGTCGCGGTTGCGGAGCTGAAGGATGTTGCCGCAATAGTGCTTCTCCATCTGCTCGAGGGAGATTTCCAGCACGTCGAACGAACGCCCGAGCGATTGCAATGCCCGAGCACGTTGCGCGGCGTTGCGGATCGACTCGGCGCAGATCACGGCGTATCGGCCGCCGAGATTCATCATCACGTTGGTGTGATAGACCGGTTTGCCCGAGGAACTTAGGGCGTCGAAAAGTATGCCCTCCTTGTACGCGCGGAAGCGGATAAATCGCTCGAACAGCTCCGTGTCGCAGCGTTGCGATCGTGCGGCGTAGACCACCCGGTCCGCGCGGTCGATGACCAGCGCCCCGGTCCCTTCGAGGAATTTTTCGGGTTGGTGTTCGCCGTCGCCGAAGCGGATGAGGTTTTTGACCGCCCGGCCGTGTTGACGCAGCAGCCGCTCGATATCGGCGGGGCGCACTTCCGCCCGACGGCTGGGCGCCATCATCGGGTAGGTGATGAGCGTGCCGTCGCGATGCGTGGAAAACCAATTGTTGGGAAACACGGCGTCGGGGACCTTGGTTCGGCGCTGGTCGTCCGGTTCCAGGACCATAACGTCGATCCCTTCGGCACGGAGCCGATCGACCATGTTTTGGAACTCGACGTTCGCCCGACGGTTGATCTCGGAGTCGGCCGCCTCGGGCCTGGTCTGAAACTCGTTGTCCAGCGCGGTCTCCTCGTTAAATCCGAAATCGCGCGGACGGACCATGACCACGGCGTCCGCAGTCCGGGCGATGTGTACCACAAATCCTCCCTGGCAAAAGGCCGCTTAGCGATGGTTTGAGTGGCACCGGCGTCTCGCCGGAGCACGGGCAAAATGTCCGTGGCGCCCAACGGCCCTCACCCTAACCCTCTCCCAGAGGGAGAGGGGACCAATATGCAAAACTCCAGTTCAGCCGAACAGCCGTTGTTGGATCGCTTTTTCCAGCAGCCCGAGACTCCCTTGCCGCGGCTTCAGGTCGTATCTGACTCTGACCACCGGCTTATTGACGGAGATGATCCTCGTCAGGTCGATCGGCGTTCCGCTGAGGATGACATCGGCGTCGATGGCGTTGATCGTGGCTTGAAGGTCTTGCTTTTGCTGGTCCGAATACCCCATTGCCGGCAGGATGCCTTCGCCGATATTGGGATATTTCAGATAAGTCTCGGCGATTTTTCCGACGGCTTGATGTCGCGGTTCGACGACTTCCGCCGCGCCGAACCGCTCGGCGGCGACCATTGCCGCCCCGATCCGCATCTCTCCGTGGGTCAGGGTCGGACCGTCCTCGATGACCAATACCCGCTTGCCCTTGATCTCGCCGTCGAGGGTCAGTTCGGAATCGGCCTCGACGACCTCGGCGTCCGGGGCGATTCTGTGGATATTGTCCCGCAGAATCTTCAATTGCCGCTGGTTGGCGGAGTCCATTTTGTTGATGACCACGACGTCGGCCATCCTCAGATTCGCCTCGCCGGGATAGTAGGCGACCTCATGCCCTGCCCGCAGCGGATCGACCACCACGATCTTCAAGTCGGCGTGATAAAAGGGCGTGTCGTTGTTGCCGCCGTCGAAGAGGATCGCGTCGGGATTGTCCCGCTCCTCGGCCGTGCGGACGATCGCCTCGTAATCCACCCCGGAGTAGATCACGTTTCCGGCGATGATGTGCGGCTCGTACTCTTCCATCTCCTCGATTGTGCATCGGTGCTCGTCGAGGTCCTTGATCGTGGCGAAACGTTGGACCTTCTGGGCCTCGAGGTCTCCGTACGGCATCGGGTGCCGGATGGCGACGACCCGTTTGTTGAATTTCCTGAAAATGTCGTAGATGTATCGCGTCGTTTGGGATTTGCCGCAACCGGTCCTGACGGCGCAGATTGAAATTACCGGCTTGGTCGACTTGAGCATGGTCGTTTTGCATCCCATGAGGACGAAGTTCGCCCCCATTGCGTTGACCAGTGCGGAGATCGACATCACGTGAGAGTACGGCACGTCGCTGTATGCGAACACGACCTCGTCGACGTCGTGCTTTTTAATCAACTCGGCGAGCCGCGCTTCTTCGAGGATGGGTATTCCATCGGGATACAGTTCGCCCGCCAACGAGGGCGGATATTTCCGTCCCTCGATGTCGGGAATCTGGGTTGCCGTGAACGCCACCACTTCATACTCGTTGTTGTCGCGGAAATAAGTGTTGAAGTTGTGAAAATCCCTTCCCGCCGCGCCGACAATAATCACTTTCTTTCGAACCACGATAAAACCTCCGTCAAAAGGACCAAGAGGCCATCGGGAAAGTCTCCCCTCTCCATAGGGGAGAGGGGCAAGGGGGTGCGGGCCTGGGGGAACTGCGCAAATGGGCCGGATCGCTTGTCCGTTTTAGCCACCCCCGCCAACCCTCTCCCAGCGAGAGAGGGGACAATTTCGATCATTATTTGGACGGCATCCAACCATATTATTATGTATATCGGGGTTTTCGGGGTTCGTCAACAACGCCGCCGTTCGTGGGTAGGAGGCGGCGATTCATGGCGGGCCCCGTCCAATAGCCTCTTGACTATGTACAACCGTATATTGTAACATTACGTTCAAAGTGGGCCGCTATTGAAATCCAACCCGCACTTCAGAGGGGACATGATGGGACTTTTCGACAATCTTACGCCGCGTCAGCGAGATGTGTACAAGTTCATCCGCGAGAAGATACGCGGCCGGGGCTATGGCCCGACCGTCCGCGAGATCGCCGCCCGGTTCGACATCAACTCGCCCAACGGAGTGGTCTGCCACTTGAAGGCCCTGGTCAAGAAGGGAATGATTACCCGCGAGCCGAACATGGCTCGGGCGATCCGGTTGGCCGCCGAGCCGATCGAGGAGCGGGGACTGCCGCTGGCCGGGACCATCGCCGCCGGCGTGCTGCACGAGGCCATCGAGCAAAACGAGCGGGTTGATTTCCAGGAGATGCTCACCCCCGGCACGAAGAACCGCTTCGCCTTACAGGTGAAGGGCGACTCGATGATCGAGGACCAGATAGCCGACGGCGACTACGTGGTGGTGCAGAAGCAACGAACCGCGCGGAAGGGGCAGATCGTCGTGGCCCTGACCGACGGCGGCGAGGTCACGCTGAAACGCTGGTTCCCCGAGAAGAACCGCATTCGGCTCGAACCGGCCAACTCCTCGATGAAGCCGATCTACGTCAAAAACGCCCGCCTGTTGGGCGTGGTCGTCGGCGTGGTGCGGAAGGTGAGGTAAAGTTAATTACACACTGTTTCCGCCAACGAATCTTCGGAGATATCAGATGCACAAAATAACTCGCGTCGATGTGTTGGACGACTATCTGCTCTCTCTTTCCTTTGATGATGGAATGCGCGGAACGGTCGATTTACACGATCTGGCGGGCAGTGGCGTGTTTGCCCTCTGGAACGACTACGAAGCCTTTCGGAACGTGAAGATCGGAGACTCCGGCGAGCTTGTCTGGTCCGATCAGGTCGATCTTTGCCCCGATTCCCTCTACTTGCAGGTGACGGGAAAGAGCGCGGGGGATGTCTTTCCCGGCTTGAAAAACGAGTTGGCAAATGCCTGAAATTAGTAGATTTTTCGGCATTGTGATCAAGATGTTCGTCAACGATCACAATCCACCCCATTTTCATGCCCAATACGGCGATGACGAGGCCCTTATCGAGATCAAGGGACTTTCAATCTTTGCAGGCCGCCTACCACCTCGCGTTCTCGGTCTGGTGATTGAATGGGCTACGCTGCATCGGCAGGAATTGCTCGACGATTGGCATCGGGCGCGGAGACACGATCCCCTGGCAAGGATTGAGCCGCTTCAATAAGCAATATGAGAATCACGTCCGACGCCCAATGTGCGAGGACCGCGAGTGACCTACCACGGCATCGAAATCCCGAGGGAGCGGATCGCCGAGTTCTGCCGGCGCAACCGCATCCGCCGGCTCGCGCTGTTCGGCTCGATACTGCGCGATGATTTCGACGCGGCAAGCGACGTTGACGTGCTCGTTGAGTTTGCCCCCGATGCTAAAGTCGGGCTGCGGTTTTTCGCCGTCCAGCGTGAATTGTCGCACATTCTGGGCCGGAAGATAGACTTAAGCACGCCCGGCTTTCTGGACCGATACTATCGAGAAGAAGTGCTGCGTGAAGCGGAGGCGCTCTATGACGATGCGTGATGATCGGACGCGGCTGCTGCATATTCGGGACCACGTCGCCGAGGCCGTCGCCCTGGCCGAAGGCAAGACCCGCTCAGAGCTGGAGACCGATCGGCTGCTGAATCTCTCGCTGGTCCGGCTGTTGGAAATCGTCGGTCAGTCGGCGGCCCGGGTATCGGAAGAAACGCAACGGCAATATCCGCAAATCCCGTGGCAAGACATTGCCGGACTACGGGACCGCCTGCTGCACGGATACGACACGGTCGATCTCGACATCCTATGGAACATCGTCCACGACGACCTTCCCCCGCTGGTCGAGCGCATCCAAAAAGCCGCAACCGGCGGAATCGTTTAACCCGGAGCCATCGGCGACGGATCCCCTCCAGATCACTCGCCGTCGCCGACGGCTCCGGGTTAAACGAACCCCCCCCCGCCGCTGGGGACGGGAACTTATCCCGATCCACCCTCGTCATAAACGTAGAATTGTTGGTGTCCCGCGCCGCCGACCAGCGGCCGGGACCGCTACGCACCCCCTTTTTCAGGAGACTGAAGCCATGTATCGCCGTTCGGTTTGCCTTGCCGTGTTGTTTGCCGTTGCGATGGCCCTCGCCGCCCGGGCGGACGAGCCGCAAAGGGCCAATCTGCCGCTGAAACGGGTCGTCCTGTTCAGCTCGGGGGTCGGTTTCTTCGAACATTCCGGCCAAGTCAAGGACGACGCCGCCGTGGAGATGAAGTTCAACGTCGACGACATAAACGATCTGCTAAAGAGCATGGTCGTGCAGGATCTCGACGGCGGACAGGTATCCACGGTAACATACGGCTCGAAAGACCCGATCACCAAGACGCTCAAGAGCTTCTCGATCGACCTGACGACCAATCCCACTCTGGCCGATCTGCTGCGCCAGGTCCGCGGCGAGCAGGTCGTGGTCGAGGCCCCCAACGAGATCAGCGGAATTATCCTCGGCGTGGAGACCCGCAAGAAGAAGATCGGCGAAAACGAAATCGTCGAGATCGACGTGCTCAATCTGCTGACCGACCAGGGCCTGCAGGCCGTGGCGCTCGATTCGGTCAGCCGCATCAAGCTGTCCAACCAGCAACTCGACGCCGAACTGCGCAAGGCCCTGTCGGTGTTGGCCTCGGCCCACGCCGCGGACAAGAAATCGGTCGAGTTGAGTTTCTTGGGGAAAGGCCCGCGCCGCGTGCGAGTCGGCTACATCCAGGAGACGCCCGTCTGGAAGACCACATATCGCCTGGTGTTGGCCGACGACCGGAAACCGTTGTTGCAGGGCTGGGCGATCGTCGAAAACACCTCCGAAGAGGACTGGAGCAACGTGAGGCTGACGCTCGTGAGCGGCCGGCCAATCTCGTTCACGATGGACCTCTACCAGCCGCTGTACATCCCCCGGCCCGAGGTGCAGTTGGAACTATACGCTTCATTACGTCCCCAGACCTACGGGCAAGACCTCGCACGGAAGGGAATGGAGTTTGCCGCGAAGGCCGACCCCGGGGCACCTCAGAAGGCTAAGATGGCTAAGATGATGGTCGAGAGTCGGCGCGCGAGGGCCAATGCCGTTGGAGGCGGTTTTGTAGCCGAAGCATCGGATGAGGATGCCCCCGGGTGGGACCTTAGCCAGGGCGTGCGGTCCGCCGCCCAGGCCGGCAACGTCGGCAACCTCTTCCAGTACGCCATTGCCGTGCCCGTCACGTTGCCCCGCCAGCAGTCGGCCATGCTGCCGATCGTCAATGCGGACGTGAAAGGCGAGAAAATCTCGATCTACAACCCCCGCGTCCAGGCCAAGCACCCGCTCTATGGATTGAAGTTCACCAACACCACCGACCTGTACCTGATGCAGGGGCCGATCACGGTGTTCGACGGCGGAGTGTACGCCGGCGACGCCAAGATCGAGGACCTCCCGCCCGGCAGCCAGCGACTGATTAGCTATGGGTTGGACCTCGACACGGAAGTCGCTCCGCAGAGCAAGGGCCGGCCGGAGGAATTGCTCGGCGTGCGATTGCTCAAGGGCACGTTGATCGCCACCCGCAAGTACGCCCGGTCGGTGGAGTACACCGTCAGGAACTCGGGCAAGAAGGCGAAGACGGTGCTCGTCGAGTACCCGATCGACCCGAATTGGACGCTGATTTCGCCCAAGGCGCCGACGGAGAAGACCCGCGACTTGTATCGCTTCGCCGTCGAGGCCAAGCCGGGCGAGCCGGCAAAGCTGGCGGTCGACGAGGAGCGGACCGAACGCCAACAGGTGGCCTTGACGAACCTCGACCATGGCGCGATCCGGTTCTACCTCAGCGCCAAGGTCGTCAGCGCCAAGGTCAAGGCGGCGCTGGCCGAGGTGGTCAAGCGGAAGCACGAGTTGCAGCAGGTCGTCGTGGAACGTCAACTTTGCGAGCAGCGCATCGCCGCCATCGACAGGGACCAGGCCCGCATCCGGCAGAACATGGGCCAACTCGACCGCAACAGCGACGTCTACAAGCGCTACGTCAAAAAGTTCAGCGATCAGGAGACGGAGATCGAAAATCTCCGCGGCCGGATCGCCGAGTTGTCCGACAAGGAAGCCGGCCTGCGGAAATCGCTCGACGAGTACATGATGGGACTCGATTTGGAGTAGGGATTATTTAGCCCCGGGTGAATACACCCGGGGTAAGCGGTATTCCACGTTCAACCCGGCCCGCCGTGTATTCATGGCGGGCTAAATGGAATTGCCCGACACGCTCTCATCGGGGCGATAGTCGAACTGCCGCCCCTTCTCTTTTTCCAAACCGCGTTCTCGCTTATACTTGGGGGATGATGATTTGCCGCCGAACAGATTGGCTCTGGTTGCTGCTTTGCGCCGGCTTGGCGCCGGCGTTTGCCGGGGCAACGCCGGCCGAGGGGCAATCGGCCGCCAAGCGATTCGAGCTGGCCGACGCCGTCCAACTCGACCGGGTGGCGGGCGCCGTCCGCGCCCGGTTGGAGCGGGTCGAGGCCCTGTCGGCCGACCGTCAATGGGACGAAGCCGTCGATATCCTCCGCAAACTCGCCGAAACACCGGACGACGGACTGATGGCCGTATCCGAGCGGCGTTTCGTCGGCCTGCGCGACTGGTGTCAGATGCGGCTGGCCGCGCTGCCCTCCGAAGCGTTGAAACTCTACCGTGGCCAAGTCGACACGGTCGCCCGGCAATGGTACGAGCAGGGCGTCGCCGAACGAAACCATCGGCTGCTGCAACAAGTCGTCGATCGGGCGTTTGCCGGCACTTACGGCGACGACGCCCTGATGGCCCTCGGTGAGATCAACCTGGAATCGGGCGACTACGCCGCCGCCCGATGGTGTTGGCGGCGGATCCTGCCTCCCGTTGGGGCGGCAGTTGAACTGCCGCCCCAACAGATAGGAAAAACGTCGCCGCGGTTGTCGCCGTTTTACCCCGACACCGATCTCGATCCGGCCGCCGTTCGCGCCCGGCTCGTGCTGGCGTCGATTCTCGAAGGGGCAACGGATCGTGCCCGGGCCGAGTTGGCCCAATTCGCCCGGCTGCACCCCGACGCTCAAGGCCGACTGGGCGATAAACAGGGGAAATACGTCGACTTGCTCGACTCGTTATTGGCCGAGAGCGCTACCTGGCCGATCGTTCCGTCCGGTCCCGACTGGCTCACCTTCGCCGGCAATCCGCGAAGAAACAAAGTGGCCGCGCCGCTATCGGACGTAGGGGCCGTCGCATGGCGGATTCCTTGCGTCTCCCCTCTCCCGCCGGGAGAGGAACCCTATTCCTCCCCTCTCCCGCTGGGAGAGGGGGCGGGGGTGAGGGCGCTGAGCTTCCATCCGTTGTTGTCGGGCAACCTTGTGCTGGCCAACAATCAACGGGAAATCCTCGCCGTGCGGCTCGGCGACGGCGCGCCGGCATGGGGTCGCTCGCCGGCAATCTACCGCAGCGAACTGGCCGGCGTAACGAGTCGGCCGACAAACTCCACAAACGTCTTCGGAACGCCGCGGTTTACGATGACCGTGTTCCGTAACAGGCTTTACGCCCGGATGGGATCGCCCGTCGCCGGCACGTCGGCCGAGCCGGGATGCCTGGTCTGTCTCGATTTGGCGGCGGAAGGTCGGCTCCTGTGGAAGATTACGCCCGACGAGGGCTGGGCGTTTGAAGGCTCTCCGTTGGCCGACGATCGGGGCGTCTACGTGGCGATGCGCCGGCTCGGCGTCCGTCCGCAGGCGTTGGTGGCCTGCCTCGACGCCGACACCGGCCGGCTCCGTTGGCGGCGGTTCGTCTGCGGCGCGGAGACCCCCGCCCGAGGCACTCTGTCGGAGTGTTCGCACAATCTGCTCACCCTGGCCGAGGGCACGATCTATTTCAACACGAACCTCGGCGCGGTGGCGGCCTTGCGGGCGGACGACGGCCGCATATCGTGGGTGGGCCTCTATCCACGGGCACTTAGCGGCGACTTCGGCGAACTCGCCCCCCACTGGCGACGCGACCTGAACCCGTGCCTTTTCGACGGCGAGACGCTGCTGGTCGCTCCGGCCGATAGTCCCCGCATCTTCGCCTTCGACGCCGCCGCCGGCCGATTGCTTTGGCAAACCGGCCCCGAGGTTGAGGACGCCGTCGGGCTGCTTGGCGCGACGGACGATCATTTGATCGCCGGCGGCGGGAAACTTTACTGGATCGGCCTGAAGGATGAGGACCGGGGGCGAGTGAAACACGTTTGGCCCGAGGGGCCCGAACGCCCCGGATACGGTCGCGGTCTGTTGGCCGGCCGCAACGTCCTCTGGCCTACACGCGACAAATTGTATATCTTCGACCAACGGACCGCGCAACCGCTGAAAGCGATCGATCTGGCCATGCGCGGCGCGACCGGCGGCAATCTGCTGACGGCCGACGGAAAA
>JAHIKV010000278.1 GCA_018897395.1 Planctomycetota bacterium
ACTTGACAGCGGCCCATGTCTTGGTCAGTCAATCCTCTCGGAGGTAAAACTATCAACCGGAGAGCCGGATGCGGGAAATCCGCCAGTCCGGTTCGGAGGGAGGGGAGGCCGAACTCAATCGGCCTTCCCTACCCCTATCGTGCTAAAAACCGGCCGCAACCAATAGCGGTTGACTGCGCCGCTTTCTTGCCCGACAATAGGTGAAGTTATGGACGATTCTCCTATTGGTATCTGGTTGATCGGCGCAAAAGGGGGCGTGGCCTCGACGGCCATCCTCGGTCTGGCGGCCCTCAAACGTGGGTTGATCGGCCCGACGGGTCTGGTTAGCCAATTACCCCAATTTCAACATCTTCAGTTGGCCGGCTGGGACCGCTTCGTTGTCGGGGGGCATGAGATTCGCCAAGCACCGCTGGTCGACGAAGTCGCCCGAATCGCAGGCCAGAGCCGCATCGAGCTGGCCAAAGTGGTCGAGCAGTGCCGGCCGGAGCTGGAAGAGGTTGACCGCCGCATCCGCCCGGGCACGACCATCGGCGTCGGCAAAACTATCGCCGCGTTGGCCGACATGGATATCCCCCGAAACGAGACGCCGCGTCAGGCCGTCGAACGGCTGGGCCGCGACGTGGCCGAGTTCGTCCGAGCCGAAAAGATCGGCCGTCTGGTGGTGGTCAACGTCTCCTCGACCGAGCCGCCGGCGGACGTTTCACGGCTCCCCTCGACCTGGGCGGAGCTCGAACGGCTGTTGGAGGACAAGCAGTGTCCCTTGCCGGCCAGTTCGTTGTACGCGATTTGTGCGTTGAAGTCGGGCCATTCGTTCATCAACTTCACTCCCTCGCTCGGCGACGCGCCGGCGGCGATCGACGAACTCGCCCGGCTGCGACGCGCGTGCCATTACGGTTGCGACGGCAAGACCGGCGAGACGTTGATCAAAAGTGTGCTGGCCCCGATGTTCGCCCGGCGAAACCTGCAAGTCCTTAGTTGGGTGGGACACAACATTTTCGGCAACATGGACGGACGGGTGCTCGACGATCCGGCGAATAAGCGGGCGAAGGTGGCCAGCAAGGACCATCTGGTGCATGAAATACTCGGATACAAACCAAACACGCTGGTCTCGATCGAGTATCTGCCCGACCTGGGCGATTGGAAGACCGCCTGGGACCACGTCCACTTCGCCGGGTTCCTGGGCGTGCCGATGACCTTGCAATTCACCTGGCAGGGTAGCGACTCGGTGCTGGCCGCGCCGCTGGTCTTGGACCTCGTGCGGCTAACGGAGTTTGCGCATCGCCGCGGACACGTCGGGCAAATGCCCTTCCTGGCCGGCTTTTTCAAAAGCCCCTACGGCGCAACCGAACACTGTTTCGACCGGCAATTCGAGACGCTCGAACAATGGGCGTCGGACTGCGAAACCGCAAGCGGCCACTAAACCACTTTCCACTTTCCACTATCCACTATCCACTATCTTGCCTCAACAAAAAAAACCACCGCGACATCGCGGAAAAAAACCGCAGGCGGCCGCCGCCGACAATCGGACCGCACCCGGATTCGCCGGAATAGGTCTGTCGAAAGTGATGCTCGCCGCGCTGAATGAAGCGGAATATCTCGATCCCACGCCGATCCAGGCCGGGCTGATTCCCCTCGCGCTGGAAGGCGTTGACCTGATGGGCCAGGCCCAGACGGGCACCGGCAAGACAGCCGCCTTCTGCATCCCCATCCTCGAACGGTTGCAACCCCGCTCCGAGGCCTTATGGGTGCAGGCCCTGGTCCTTTTGCCCACCCGGGAACTGGCCGTCCAGGTCCGCGACGAGTGCGTGAAGTTGGCCTCCGGGCGGGACGTCCGCGTGACGGCCGTCTACGGCGGCAAACCGATCCGCAAGCAGGTCGAGCAACTCCGACGCGGCACGGAGATAGTCGTCGGCACGCCGGGGCGGGTAATGGACCTGATGAACCGCGGCTCGTTGGTGCTCGGCGAGGTCCGCTTCGTGGTCCTCGACGAGGCCGACCGGATGCTGGACATCGGTTTCCGCCCGGACATCGAAAAGATTTTGCGTCGTTGCCCTCAAGCGCGGCAAACGCTGTTGCTCAGCGCCACGATCCCCCCGCCGGTCAAGCGGCTGGCCGAACGCTACATGCGCGAGCCGGAAATGGTCGACTTCTCCACGAAGGATCTGGCCGTGGAAACGATCGAGCAATGGTATTTCACGGTCGACGCCGAGCGGAAGTTCGAGTTGTTGGTGAAGCTTCTGGAGCGGGAACGGCCGCGGCAGGCGATCGTATTCTGCCGCACGAAGCGAGGGACCGACAAGGTCTGCCGCCGGCTCGGCCAGTCGTTCCGCGACGTGGACACGATCCACGGCGACCTGCAACAACGTACCCGCGACAGCGTGATGAGCCGCTTCCGCGAAGGAAAGATCAAGGTGCTGGTGGCCACCGACGTGGTGGGCCGGGGCATCGACGTGACCCGCATCTCGCACATCATCAACTACGACATCCCGCAGTTCTGCGACGATTACGTGCATCGCGTGGGGCGCACCGGCCGGATGGGCCGCGAGGGCGTCGCCTTCACCTTCGTCACGCCCGAGGAGGGAAACGAGTTGACGCGGATCGAAATGCGCATCAACCGGCTGTTGAAGCGCGACGAGATCCCTGGTTTCGTGGCGCTGAGCAAGCCGCAGCCGACCGACGATTTCGACGCCGAGGGCGACGAACCGCCCGAGCCGCCGGCGCCGAAGACGGTTTTCGGCCGCCGCACCCGCCGCATCCGCCGGGCGCTGTAGCATTTGCAGGACAGGTTGCCAACCTGTCCTAGTGCGCTTGTAAGTGTATCGAATCAGCAGGGTGGAAGTCCCTGTCGAAGTTGGGTCTGAACTTTGTAACCAATAGTAACTGCGTCCTCGTGAGAGGGGGTGGAGAGCAACTGGAGGTGAATGACTGGTCCGCAGG
>JAHIKV010000279.1 GCA_018897395.1 Planctomycetota bacterium
ATCTTGTCTCCCTCTCGGTCTCGGTTCATCAATCCTCTTGGAGGTAATACCACTAACCGGAGAGCCGGATGCGGGAAATCCGCACGTCCGGTTCGGAGGGGGGGGAGGCCGAACTCAATCGGCCTTCCCTACCCCTATCTGCTACTGTAAGAGGGAGTGAAATACCCACCCCTCACGCTCGAATTGCCCTTGCTCCCCCCTGGATGTCTTGTTACCATCCCGCCCGCTTATCGAGTAGGGTTTTGCGCGGGATTAACTCTTCAGAGGGGGGCGACCAGGAGGATGCCATGTCCCGGTTGGCTCGGGCGCGGTGGTTGTTGATGTGCCTGTTGTTGATCGTTGCCGGCTGCGCCGACAATGCGATGGTGCTGAAAGGAAGGCTCGGCCAGGCCGAACAGCAGCAGACGACGATGAGCCGCCAGTTCCAGCAGCTCCAGGATCGGGCCATCGCCTTGGACCGCGACAACCAGGAGTTGGGCACGCTCTTGGCCCAATCCCGGCAGCAATCGAAAGTTTTCGAGGACCAACTGGCGGCGCTGCGCGACCAGTTGCGCACGGTTACTTCGCAACTGGCCCAAAGCCGCGCGGAAAAAGAGTCGAGCGACAAGCGGGTGCAAGCGCTGACCGCCTCCATGCGGCGCCAGGGAGGCGTGTCGATCGAGGCCAACAACAGCTTTCTGCAAACCCTGCCGGCGGTCAACATCGCCGGCGTCTTCGTCCGCCGCGACGGCGACGTGATCCGCGTCGAGTTACCCGGCAACAGCTTGTTCGTCTCGGGCAGCGCGCGGCTCCACCACGGAGCGGCCAATCTGATCTGCGACGCGGCCGCGGAAATCGCCCGGACATACCCCGACCAGATCGTCGGCGTCGAGGGCCACACCGACAACGATCCGATCGCCGGCAGCCAATGGCGGAACAACCACGCGTTGTCGGTCTCCCGCGCGATGACCGTCTACGACGTGCTGGTCGCCCGCACGCGCTTGCAGGGGAGCCAGTTGTTCGTCGTCGGCCACGGCTCGAACCACCCCATCGTCTCAAACGCCACGCCGGAAGGGAAGCAGCGCAACCGCCGCGTCGAACTGGTGATCTATCCCGAACGGAAAAATTAACGCCGCATTGCGTCGAATTCCTTCAGCACGTCAGACTCCGAAAACCCTTGCTCCATCATGGCCGATCGAGTCTGGTCGGATAGCTTGAAAAACTCTTTTTTTTTGCCCTTCGGAAGTCAGCTTTTCCCGGACGGCCATCACCACAAAATCATCCGGCGAAACGGCGTTCGGCAGCGCCTTTTCTACTTCCTGGAATAGTGCGTCCGGGATATTTACCTGAGGCATGAGCAATCCTCCAATCACGATTACTATATGCGATGTCGGCTCGCGATTCAAGCCCGTCGCGGGCGTTAAATCGTCCACGGAAATTATTCCGAATCCTCGCCGCGGATGCGTAGTTTGGGGCTTTCCATGGTCACCGTCGTGCCCGCCGCCACGGAGCGCGTCAGCCAGACGCTCGAACCGATCACCGAGCCGCGGCCGATCGTCGTCTCGCCGCCGAGGATCGTGGCGTTGGCGTAGATCACCACGCGGTCCTCGATCGTCGGATGGCGTTTAGTTCCGCGGACGATGCGCCCCTCGGCGTCGGCGTCGAAACTGAGCGCGCCGAGAGTGACGCCCTGATAGAGTTTCACCCAGTCGCCGATCTCGGTCGTCTCGCCGATCACCACGCCGGTGCCGTGGTCGATGAAGAAATAGCGGCCGATCTTCGCGCCGGGGTGGATGTCGATGCCGGTCCGCACATGCGCCCATTCGGTCATCATCCGGGGCACCAGCGGCACCTCCAACTCGTGCAGCAGATGGGCCAGCCGGTAGACGGTGATCGCCTCCAGTCCGGGGTAACAGAAAATCACTTCGTCCAGCGACTTGCAGGCCGGGTCACCCTGATAGGCCGCTTCCACGTCCATGGCCAGTATCTTTCGCAGATTGGGCAATTGCTCGAGAAAGGCCACCGCCTTCTTCTGGGCGATGGACTCGAAGTCGGCGGCCTGGCGCTTTTCGCAGGGACTTAGGCGAGTCGTTTCGTGGTGGATCGCCCGGCCGATCTGCACCGTCAGCGTGTCGTGCAGCCGGTCGATCAAATCGCCCACGTGATAGGTGACGTTGCCCAGGTGCAATCCGTCGCGGCGACGGTAGCCGGGATAGAGGATTTCCTTGAGGTCTTCGGCCGCCGCGATGATTGTTTCGTAGTTCGGCAGGGGGCAGTGCCCCAAGTGGCTGATCCCGCCCACTTCCGCGTAGGTGTCGACGATCCGCTCGGTCAGCGTCGGCAGGTTTTCCTTGAGTCGAATGTCGGTGGCCATGTATGTAATCCAAGCAGGGAGCAAGTGCTTTGAGAAAACTGAAACCGACCGCGGGCGGAAATAGAGTAGGATCGGCTGTCCGGTCGTTCAGACCGGACAGCTACACGTGCAGCGGCGGCGGATGTGAATTGAGTGACGGAAGTTCATGGGCCGCAAACCGTTATCTACCCTGCCCCTGCAATCCTAGACGCGGCGTCGAGGAAAATCAAGCCGCTCGATATTCTTTTCGACCAATGGAAGGGGGGAAATGAAGGGGATCGAGCGGACGAATCCAAATTGAACCGGGGCCATCCGGTTAGGCGGGAAAAATCTTTCGGATTTCGACCTTGAATCCCGGCAATACGTCCTGGTCGGTAAGCGTGTCGGAGTGGTGCAAGATCCGCATCTCCGTCTTGGGGGCGTAGACGGCTACGCTCCGGGTTTCGGGATCGACGACCCAGACCTTGCGGCACCCCGCCTCCAGCCAGTCGGACACCTTGGCAAGCACTTCCGAAGCGCGATCATTAGGCGAGAGCACCTCGACGGCAAGGTCGGGCGGACCGGGAAAAAAACCTTCGGGAACCGAGGCCGGCATCCGAGCGGCGCTGACGAAGGCCACATCCGGCGCGCGAACCGTATCGGGATCACTACGGATTTGGAAACCCCCTTCCGCGCCAAACACCCAGCCGAGATTGTGCTTCTTGACGTGACCGCACAGGATTTCCGCAAGCGTGGCGGCGATGATTGCATGTAACGAGCCGGAAGGCGACATAAGGACGAGTTCTCCCCGCAAAAGTTCGCAACGTCCCAAACCGGGATTTTGGAACAGTTGTTCGGCCGTCGATATTTCCGCAACGGTTGTCATAACTTTTTCATCATAGCCGTGTTCCGTTTGACAGTCAAGAAGTACTCTTACCAACTCCCTGGATTGGCAGCATAGTTATCGCGTGGTATAATTATAAGGGAAAGGGAGTTGAGTATGCCGACGATTTCCTCTTTTTATGGAATTGCGATTCGGATGTACTTCGACGACCATCCGCGTCCTCACTTCCACGCCTATTCCGGCGGCCAGGATGCCGCGATTTCGATTGAAACCCTTGAGGTTATCGAAGGGCGCCTGCCGCGGCGTGCTTTGACGTTGGTGCTGGAATGGGCGTCGGAGCATCGCGCCGAGCTGCGCGAAAACTGGAGGATTGTCGAAGCCCACGGAACGCCGCAGAAAATCGAGCCTTTGATCTAGCGATATGAAGGAGATGCAATAATGCCGAGAATAATTCGTGTTGCCGCCTTGGGCGGTTATCGGCTTCACGTTGAATTCGACGATGGAACGGCGGGTGAGATTGAAATGGCCGACCGGCTTTTCGGCCCCGTGTTCGAGCCGTTGCACGATCCGAATGAGTTCGCCAAGGTATTCGTCGACGAGTATGGAGCGATTGCCTGGCCGAGCGGCGCGGACTTGGCCCCGGACGCGATCCACCGGCGATTGACGGCTACTCCGACTTCTTGATGTGCTGCTGATAAATGCGGGACAAAAACCTCAGCATCGCTTTTCCACCACGGCTATTGGGAGTGAGGTGCGCACTACGTGCTTCGACGGCTGAATAGGCGACTATGTTTCGATGATTGGGGAGGTGCCACTGTTTGACGGCGCGCGTGACAACAATCAGACAATCGCCAGAACGTGCCCGTGGTTTAAGAATGTCATGGGTAAAGTCGCGCGCAAGACAGACAGAGGGTAGTTTATCGCGTATTCGCCCTGGCAACGCAAAATTCTCCGAGTGATACGGTATAAGTTCAATCGCCGCAATGTTTGAGCGGAATAACCGGAGCCCCTGACTGTATGGCAGACTGCATTGGTGAGAAAATACAGCGATGAGATTACGAAGTTTGGTGTGCCAATAATTGAAGCCACCGTGCCAGGAAAACTTGGGGTCGAGAGACAGGAACTCAGTGCCGTTGGCTTGGTGTAAATTGTCGATGAGTGCGGATCGGTATTTGGGAACCTGGTATTCTCCGAAATAGTCGGTCGGTCCAAACCCTGGATTGAGCATCAACAGGAAAACGGAAGCGGACTCCACATTTCCCACGAATGGCATGGGAAGAAGATCGAGGTGAAGCCCTGTATTGCCGGGCGCGCCCCAATCCGGATGAGAGACAAAGCCTTTCCATCCATTGTAACGGCAAATCAGATTGTTTTCATGAAGAAGAACTTCGTCGCCCGGCAATACAAACGGAGGCATGTCGGGATTATAACTCTTCCACGCGGCTTGGAATTTATGCATGTCGTTTTACAGGCAAATCAGATGACAACAACTGTACCGCAAAGGACCGATGCGAATTCTACCTTCTTCGCGGCGGATAAATCCGCCGGCTAATCAGTCGGAGCGACAACGCCCTTCCTTATCATTTCCGCCACCCATTGCTCCCTGCTCATCGGACACTGCCCGAGGAGCCGGGCCTGAGCGGGTGAAACGTGTATTTGTCCGGGAACGTGATCGTGTCCCTGGTCTTTCTTGGATGAACGGCGGACGCCGAAATGAGCGATGAGACGGCCTTCGTGATACACCGCGTACAGATCGTGCGGTCTATTCTTCTTCGCGTTGCGGACGGCCTGGAGTTTTCGGGCGATGTTTTCGGCGAGTTCCTTGGTGATGATCGTCGCCATCTTTCACGCCCGTCGCTTCATAAAGCCGCGAAGGACCGCCAGTTGCCGAACCAGCGGCGGGCCAAGCCGAGCCTCTTCTTTCTCCAGTTCATCGAAGACGTCCGCGAGAAGCAGCCGGAGATTGGCCACCGCTTCCTCCCGCGTGTCGCCCGTCATGCCGATATTGGCATCGAAGAAGGTAGCCAGGAACCCGTCATCGGTCGGTTGGACGACGACGGGAATATCTCGAATAAGCTCGAATGGATCGGGATCGAGCGTGGTTATGGGAACAACCAGGGGCAGGGATTCAGACTCTACGACAATCTGGACTTGCTGGTGCTCTCCCAACTCCAGCCTTTCCAGCGGCTTCAGCACCCCGTCCTCGTAGACCGCTTGAATTACGTAGCTCATAAGCGGACCCCGCCATTTTCTTCTATAATGATGATAGCAGGCGCTTTCTCGGAGAGCAAGACACGTCCGCTCCACCGTCGCTCCCGGCGTGGACGCCGGGGCTAAACCGCAAGCGGCAAATCCGCTCTTCACTAGCCACTAACCACTAACCACTAACCCCGCTACTCCTCTTCCTCTTCCTTCACCTGCGCCTTGGCGATGATTTCCTGCTGGACGTTGCCGGGGACGATGTCGTAGTGGCTGAACTCGATCGCATAGCTGCCGCGGCCGCCGGTGATGCTCGAGAGACTTCGGGCGTAGGTGGTCACTTCGGCCAAGGGGACTTCGGCGATCACGGTTTGCAGATCGCCGCCGGCCGAGTCCATGCTCAGCACGCGGCCGCGCCGGCCGGACATGTCGCTGTTGATGTCGCCCACGTTGGCCGTCGGCACCGTGACCTCGATTCGCACGATCGGCTCCAGCAGCGCCGGCTTGGCCTGCTGAAACACGTTTCGGAATGCCATCGACGCGGCCGTCTTGAACGCCTGCTCCGAACTGTCGACCGCATGGTGCTTGCCGAAATGGACCTCGACGCAGACGTTTTGCACCTTGTAGCCGGCGATCACGCCGCGCTCGAGCCGATCGCGGAAGCCCTTTTCCACCGCCGGCATGAAGTTGCTGGGAATGGTGCCGCCGACGACCGAATCGACCCAGAGGAAGTTGTTTGCCTCGTCGTAGTGGGTATCTTTCATCGAAGAAAATCGGGCCTTGGTCGCCCACTCCTCGACGTTCACGTTCATCGGCATCGGGAACATGCGGATATGCACCTCGCCGAACTGGCCGCGGCCGCCGGTCTGTTTTTTGTGGCGATACATCCCCTCGGCGTTGGCCTGGATCGTCTCGCGGTAGGGGATTTTCGGCTCGCGGGTTTCGACCTCGACCTTGTCGCGCCGCTTGAGCCGCTCGCGGATGATCTGCAAGTGCAGCTCGCTCATCCCGGTGACGACCATCTCCTTGGTCTGCATGTCCAAGTCGCGGCGAAAGGTGGAGTCCTCCTCGCAAATCTTCTGCAACGCGCCGGAGAGCTTTCCTTCGTCGCCGCGGCTTTTGGGGCTGACCGCCAGGCCGACCATCGGCGTGGGGAAGGGGATCGGCGGCATGGCGAGTTCGCCCAACGACGAGCCGGTGTGCAGGTCTTCCACCTTGGCCACCGCCACGATAGCGCCGGGACCGGCCTCGTCGACCGGCTCGGTCTCCGCGGCCTGCACCTGCAACAGCGCGCCGAGCTTGACCGGCTTCCGCACTCCGACCACCGACAGGATCGAGTCCTTCTTCAGCGTGCCGGAGAAGACGCGGATGTAGTTGAGCTTCTGCACGAAGGGGTCGATGCGGGTCTTGAACACCTGGGCGACCAACGGCCCGGCCGGGTCGGCCTTCACCTCGAGCTGCTCGCCGGCGGCGCTGTTCGCCGTCCGGGGGATCGCGCTGGGCGGCAACGCGCAGAGCGAGAGGGCGTCGATCAACTCGGGCAGGCCCGCCCCGGTCTTGCCGGAAACGCACACCATCGGGATCAGCGTCCCCTGGGCGACGGCCTTGACGATCAGTTGGGCAATCTCCTCGTCCGTGGGCGGAGTCCCCTCGAAGTATCGCTCCATCACCGCCTCGTCGACCTCGATGATCGACTCCAGAAGCGACTGGCTGATCTCGTTCGGATCGATCAGGGCGTCGGCCGTCTCGGCGGGCGGTTTCAGCGTGCCGGCCACTCCGCGGAAGTTTGCCCCATGCCCCAGCGGCACGTTCAGCAATACGCACGTCGGTCCGAACAGCTCCCGGATGCTGTCGATAAGGGCCTGGAAGTCGATGTTGTCGGCGTCCATTTTGTTCAGGACGATCATCTTTCCCTGGCCGGCCTTTTTGGCCTCGTTAAAGACTCGGCGGGTGTTCACTTCGATGCCCGACTGGGCGCCGATGACGATTGCCGTGGTGTCGACGCCCCGCATGGCCCCGATCGCCTGGCCGATGAAGTCGGGATAGCCCGGCGTGTCGATCATGTGAAATTGCTTGCCGCCGTGTTCGCAATGCACCACGCTGGCTTCGATCGAGTATTTGTGCTGCTTCTCCTCCTCGTCAAAGTCGCAGACGCTCGTGCCGTCGTCGACGCTGGCGTTGCGGTTGATCGCGCCGGTGCTGGTCAGGATCCGATCGACCAGCGTGGTCTTGCCGGCCGATCCGTGTCCGCAGAAGGCTACGTTTCTGATTTGATCGACTGAGTGTTTGGACATGAAAAGCTCCCTCGGCAGTGAATCGGCTGCGGTGTTGGAATTACGGTTGGACCGTTGCACCAACGGATGTTTTTCTAACGTTTTTATACGCAGCCCCCTCTTGGGCGGTGTCGGCGGCACGATTTCCATGCGATTGCCGCCTCTGCCGGTCGCCGGACGCGACGGCAAAACATGCAATATGACACACAACCGGCCGTCGTGCAAGCGGGCGGAACACCGCCATTGGGTGCCACTGCTGGCTTGTCCAGCAGTGCTGTCCGATAATTGGCTTAGGACCGGCGAATCAATAACTGTCGCTATCGGGAAGGGGACAGTCCCATTTTCGTCGGACGAAAATTGGGACAGTCCCCCAGTTGTTTCCTGGCCGGTCCTTACACTGCTGGACGAGCCAGCAGTGGCACACTACGCCGCCCGCTCTACTCCCCGTCGGGATTGATGACCTCGACCACCCTCGCCGTCCCCGAGCGGAACATGGTGTTAAGCTCTTTCAATTGGAGATTGATCCGTTTTAGTTGTTCGACGATTTCATCGTCCCGTTCTTCGACCGCGGCATCCGCCGGGGCCTCGGCGCTGGTCTTCTGATGGGTACCCAACAGGCAGCCGAACAACACTCCCGCGACGACGAGCATCGCCCAACCAAAGTGACGATTCATGGCGTTTCTCCTATTCTACTCACGCCGCCGTACCGGCGGCGGCTAAACCAATTCCGAATCCCGAACCCCGAATCCCGAGTCCCGAACCCCCTATTCCAACCCGTTGACCAATATATCGCTCAGCGCGGGCAGGTCGGCAATCCGGCCGGCCGAAAGGGTTTGCTCGTATTGCGCGAGCGCGTCGCGCAAACACTCGGTCACTTCCGGACAGAGCGAGGTCACGTCGTTCACCTCCCAGCGGTCGTCCGGCTTGGCGAACAGTTTCGGCGGGTCGCCGGCGAGGAAAAACCAGGCGGGCGTGCGGATCGCCCGGCCGCCGTCTCGGCCCGCAATGCAAAGCCGATCTCGAAACGGTCCGTTCTCCCGACGCACCAACCGCAAGATGCTTTCCGCCGAGGGCGAATCGGGCACGTCGTCCAGTTCCCACCAGTCCAACAGGGTCGCCCAGAGGTCGGCCGGCTCGACCAGCGCCTGGCTCCTCGCGGCGGCCCCGGAAAAGGTGTCAGGAACCGTTTGCCGGAACGGCCCGGAGGGTGCTTTGCACAAACGGTTCCTGACACCTTTTCCGGCCCCGGCCGCGTCGGGGAACCGGATCATCCAAGGCACGTGGACCAACTCGCCGAACAGCGAGTCGTCGCACGGCCCCACCCGTCGGTGTTCTCCCAAGGGGAACCCCCGCGAGGAAGTCACCGTCAGCAGGGTCTCGCCGGCGTCGGGCAGGCCGTCGAACAAATCCAGAAACGCGCCCAGGCAGGCGTCCAGCAGCGACACCTGCCCGGCATACGACTGCGAGATGCCGAGCAGTTCGTCGGGGTCGCAGTCGGGCGGCAGCGTCCGCTCGTGTACTTCGGCCCCCTCGGGCGGCGGCGGATCGCCCGGCTCCCTGTATGCCTGGCGGAACTCCAGCGGCGCGTCCCACGTCGTGCCCAAGCCGCCCAAGTGACACCACAACATGAACGGACCGCGGAGTGAAGCGAGCCGGTCGATCGCCCGCTCGAAACAGCGGCTGAATTGCGTCTGGTCGATCCGCCGCGCGGTTTCCGGCTGCCACGGCGGGTCGATCTCGATTAGTTCATCGAAATCTTCCGCCCCCGGATGCCGGGCCAACAGCGGCTCGTCGCTCAATAGTACCGTGGTCGCGCCGGCCTCGCGGAGCAACGCCGGCAGCGACGGCCGCGTCTCCGGCGGCGGCGCGGGGCAGAGCGCGTGCCACCCCTGCCAGTACGAACGGTACAATCGCTCCAAATCGGGTGAGTCGATCAGGGCGTGTTCGAGCAGGAACGACTGACATGCAAGCCGGTCCAGGTTGGGCGTCTCGATCCACGTGTTGCCGTACGCCCCCACGTAGCCCGCCTGCAAACGGTCGATAACAAGGCAAACGACGTTCATGCGGCCATTGTAGTGGACTCGTAATGCACATGGAAGGGTTTTCGCTTCCACTGTCGTACTTGCCGCCCACACGGGGGAAAAGCTACAATACTGAGATGAGCAATACCTTGCGACAGATTCGGAGTCTCATTGCTCGAGGAGAGGTCAGAATATCAGACCACGGTTACGACGAATTGGCGGAAGACGGCCTTCTCGCCACGCAAGTCGTGGAGGGAATAGCTCTCGCGAAGATCGTTGAGGATTATCCTGATTTTCCAAAAGGGCCATGCGTACTGGTTCTGCAGCAAAACGAACACGGCGAACCGGTCCATTCGCTATGGGGAATCCCCAAAGGCGCTGTATCTCCAGCAGTGCTGATTACGGCGTACCGGCCCGATCCCGATAAATGGACCGATGATTTTTTGCGGAGACGACGCTCATGACGACGAAACATGCCAAGTTGGTGCGAGAGGGCGAATACGTAGCTGAGGTCGACGTGGACTTGATCCAGACCGACCAGCCGTGGGCACCCTATCTTTCCTTGGCGGACGCACGCAGACTCGACGAAGTCCGCTCCGCGCTGAAGCAGGGCAACGTAGCGTTCGCCGTAAAACTCGCCCGGGTTTATCGGCTTACACCGATCGCGGCGATGTGAAATAAGGTTGTCCATTTCGTGCATTCGTTTTTTCGCGGTGAGGGGATAGACGCGGAATGGAAGCACTAGCCGTCATTGCCGCCGCCGTGGCGCTGATCTGGGGGGCCGTCGTATTCTTGCGCGGCGGACTGATCGGCGGATGCCTGGCCGTGCTGCTGGCCGGGGTGTGTTTCAGCGTGCCGTTCTATAAAATCGAACTAGGACCGCTCCCCCTGACAGCCGACCGGCTGCTGTTGGTGCTGTTGGTCGTGCAATACGTCTATTGGCGACGCTGGGGACTGGCCGATCCGAAACCGCTGGGTAAACCGGAAATCCTGCTGTTGGCGTTTCTCGCCGTGCTGATCGTCAGCACCTTCACCCACGATTGGAAGGCGGAGAACTATCAGCCTGTTGCCTGGCTGGTAATCTCATATTTGATGCCGGCGACGATGTACTGGATCGCCCGGCAGGCGAAATACTCCGAGCGGACAATTCTCGTGCTCTTCGGCGGATTGGCCGTCTTGGGCGTCTATCTGGCCGTCACCACGTTGGCTGAGTATTTTCGGGTGTGGTGGCTGGTGTTCCCAAGGTATATCGTCTCGTCGGTGGTGGAGAAAGGGGCGGAGTTCGTCGGCCGAGGAAGGGGACCGCTGCTGAACCCGATCGCCAACGGAATCTTGCTGACCGTCGGTCTCGGCGGCGCGCTTATGTGGTGGCCGCGGCTGAGGCGCGCGGGACAATTGACGCTCTTGGCCGTCTCGTTGCTGCTGCTGGCGGCGCTGTTTTACACCCTGACCCGCAGCGTGTGGATGGGTGGACTGTTCGCGCTGGCGCTGGCCGTAGGGTTGGCGCTGCCGTGGAACTGGCGGTTGCCGCTGCTGGTTTTCGGACTGATGGCCGGGGTGCTGCTGGCCGTCACGCAATGGGACAACCTCTTGGCGTTCAAGCGCGACAAGGCCCTGGCCGCCGAAAAGACCGCCGAGTCGGTCGAGCTGCGCCCGATCTTGGCGACCATCGCCTGGAAGATGTTTCTCGATCGGCCGCTGCTCGGCTGCGGCTATGCCCAGTACGGAACGGAGCACGAGAACTATGTCTCCGACCGTTCGACCCGGCTGGCGTTGGAGCGGGGCCGCGGATACATCCCCCACAACGCGGCGCTGTCGCTGTTGACCGAAACCGGCTTGATCGGGCTAGGGCTGTTCGCAATGATGCTTTTCTTCTGGGGACTCGACGCCTGGCGGTTGTGGCGCGACGCCGGCCTGCCGCTTTGGGCCAGACAGCAGGGCCTACTGATGTTGATCGTCCTGGGCGCTTACCTGATCAACGGCATGTTTCACGAGGTCTCGGTCGTGCCGATGGCGAACATGACGTTGTTCTTCCTGGCCGGAGCGACCGCCGGTTTGCGGACATTGACGAGCCGGGGCATCTCCTGATAGTATTGTCACATGATCCTCCAATACGACCGCGACACCGACATGCTTTACATCAAGTTGGTTGATCGTCCGAGCGCCGAGTCTGAGGAAGTGGCACCGAGCATCGTGCTCGACTTCGACGACCACAATCAGGTCGTCGGCATCGAAATCGAGGGGGCAAGCAAGTTTATTGATCTTTCGCGTTTGGAAGTGACGGCACTGCCCGTCGCAAACCTGATCCTCAGCGAACGGACGCCGGCAGGAGCTTGTGGCAACGCATGACCGAACGAGATTTTTTCAATGCCGTATCCAATGGACAAGAGGATGTTCCGCAAATGCTGCTGGACATCCTCGCCGAGACCGGCGCCGCTTACTGCTTGATCGGCGGCTTGGCCGTCAACGCATATACCGAGCCGGTCGTCAGCCTCGATCTGGATATCGTCATCGCCGTTGAAGGCGTGGAACGACTCTGCGATTCAGCGGCCCGTAGAGGACTAAAAATAGAGAGATTCGAGCACAGCATAAATCTCACCAGCCCCAAGTCGGACCTGCGGATTCAGATTCAAACCGACGAGCGGTATCAAGCGTTCATTGCCCGGTCCAAGCTGAAAGAAGTCCTCGGATACGAAATGAACACGGCCGCGCCGGAAGACGTCTTGCAAGGGAAGATTTGGGCCTGCTCCGACCAGCAACGACGCAGGAGCAAACGGCAAAAGGACCTGGCCGACATCCTCCGGCTGATTGAAGCGAATCCCAATCTGGAGAAGCTACTCCCCGCCGAAGTGCGAGAACGGCTGGGATAACGCGGGTCAGTTGGCCAGCGTTTGCAGGGCACGCTTGACGGTGAAGTGACCGCCCGCGTCGCGAACACCGATGCTGCGGTTCGTTGAACCGTTCGCCTCGGGAAAGCGCGAGGCAACGCGGCCGCTGGAACCGACGGCGACCAGGAGGGTGGAAGAAGATGAGGTCGCAACGCCCACCGGAACGGTGAGGAAGACCAGTCCGAACCCGGCCAGCAGTCCGCCCGCCACTCCGCAAAGCGCGATCGTGATCCGGCCCGGTTCTACGGGACGGATGCCGGCGTCGGGCGAGTCGATGCGGCTGATCAGACTGGTGGCTTTGGCACTGGCACGGGCGGCGCGGGCCTCGGCCAGATTCCCCTCGGCACGCTCCAGCAGCACTCCCCGATTCTTCGTGCTGGCCGCTTGATTGGCGTATTCGGCCCTCACGTCGGCCAGATTTTGCAGTCGTCGGTTGGTCTTCGCCAGTTGGTCATCGAGCAACAAACGGCGTTCGGTACAGAGCCGCAGTTCGATCTCGATGCCGCGCCGGACGACGGCCAGCTCCTTGTACAGGTTTCGGTCGATTTCCTCCTCGGTCACTCGGGCCGCGCGCACCTTCGGGTGATCGGCCGACATCGTTCCCAGCAGCGCGGCGGTGCGGAGTTGGGCGTCGATCAGGCCGTCTTTCAGCCGTCGCAGCGATCCGTGGGATTTCAGAAGCTGGCTGGGCGCGGCCGCCAGCCGGCTCGGGTCGCTCTGCGCCTCGATCACCACGGCGAGCAATTCCCGGTTGACTTTTTCCGTCGTGGCGTTCTCGCGGAGTTGAGCGCGGATTTCCTCGCCGCTGCGCCGCAGGGCGCTGTCGCTGCTGGCCATCTCCTGCATCGAACGCAACTCGGCCAGGTCGCTGCCCAAGCGATGCTCGGTCGCGGCCAACGCCGAGGTGGCCTCGTCCAGATCGGCCTTGGCCAGGCGGACTGTTTTCGTCAACTCCTCGGTCATGCTCTCCGCCTTCGCGTCGCGAAGCTGCATGAACCGAGCGCGGAGCTGCTTGAAGAGGGCCTCGTTCAGCGCCACGGATCGGGCGCGATCTTCCGTCCTGACGTTTAGATAGAAAACCTCGGTTTTGCCGAACTCGGCCCCTTTCGGCGGAACGAGCTTGACGTTCTTTCGGGCCTCGGCGACGTCTTCGTCGGTGGGCCACGCTTCCGGCTTTTTGCAGCCGGCCGGCGGTCCGACCTCGGCCAGCGCCGCGGTCAGCACGCCGCGGCTGCGGACCACTTCGAGGATCGTCTCTTGGACGGTTTTCATCTCTTCGGGATAGCTGAACTTGCCCGGCTCTTTCGTGGCGCTGAAGGCATCGTTGCGGACGATTAACGCCTGCGAGGCCTCCCAGGTCGATTCGTGCAGCAAGGCGTAAACGCACACGGCCGCGGCAATCACGACGGCGGGCAGGAGCCACAACGCGACGTGCTCGCGCAACAGTTGGAGCAGTTGCCTCGGACTTAGAACTGTAGGCTGAGAAAAGTGCATTGCGATCGGTGCTCGGTTAAGGTTGTTCGGAATGAGTGGCTCTCAATGTTGGGGTGGCAGTTGTACTGCCACCCCGAATACGCGGGTGCGGCAGTACAACTGCCGCACCAACACGGTAGGGGGCGATTCCAGCCGCCGAGACTCCAGCGAACACGCGGCGAAGTCCCGGCGACCACAATCCTTTTTCGGCGACTGGAGCCGCCTCCTACCTGGTTGAAGAACGCCGCCGGTCGAAAACGAACGCCGGCAGTGCCATTGTTCGGATGCAAAGCGGGTGCCGGGGAGGTCGTCGGAGGGCGGTCCAGTCGATACAACCCCAGACAGAACAAGCACTTAATGCGTCCCGGCTGCGACCCTGGCGGCAGTCGAGAATTCGGCCGCGTTGCCCTGGCGCAACGGCTTGTTGCCCTTCGGCAACGCGTCTTCGGCCCCCGCCGCGGGCATATCCGCCACATGGGAAAAAACGACTTGCTTATCCCGTGGCATGACAGAGAGTTGTCATAGGTAAGGAGTACCCAGTGGGTTGCGCCAATGGCCAACGGCTCGCACCACCGGCCATCGCGGGAAATAGTTGACAAAAACATTAGAGGTCGCCGTACCACCATTCACAATCTCAAACTACCGGTCCCTCCAATGCGAGTACGTTGCTTGACCGCGCTGAAAAAACTGGCGCCGTACGCCGACGATTGGGAACGATTGGCCGAGGGCATGCCGTTTCGGAGCTGGACGTGGCTCCAGCACTGGTGGCGGCATTACGGCCCGCAAGACAACGACGCCGCGCGGCAGCGGCTGGCGGTGTTGTGCGTCTTCGACGCCCGCACGTTGGTCGGCATTGCCCCATGGTATTATGAATACTCCGCGATCCGCGGCCGGACGTTGCGCCCGTTGGGGTCCGGCGAAGTCTGTTCCGACTATCTGGGCGTGCTCTGCCAGCCGGGGCGGGAAGAGGCCGTCGCGGGCACATTGACCGACTACCTCGTGACCAACGCGCAAGACGACGATCCCGACGCCCTGCATTGGGACTTGTTGCAACTCGACGGCGTCGACGCCGAGGACCACGTCATGTCGTTGCTGGCCCATTGCCTGGCCATCTCCGGTTGTTCGGTCCATCGTCGGGCGGGAATGAACTGTTGGCGGCTGGACTTGCCTGCCGATTGGGACGCCTACGTCGAATCGCTCAGCAAGAACCTCCGCCGCGACGTGCGGCGGTTGGAGCGGGACTTGCTCGACACCGGCCGGGCGGTGCTGCACGCAGTCGAACGGCTCGAAGAGTTGCCTCACGCTATGGACATCCTCGTCGACTTGCACCAACGGCGGCGGAATATGTTGGGCGAAAACGGCTGTTTCGACTCGGAACGGTTCCTCGGCTTCTACCGCGACGTCGTGCCCGACTTGCTCCGCAACGGACGGCTGCACTTATTCTGGCTCGAACTGGACGGAAAACCCGTGGCGGCGGAATTTCAACTGGCCGGCGGCGGTGTCCTGTATGCCTATCAAGCGGGTGTGGACCCCGAGGCATTGCAGTATCAGCCGGGGAAACTGCTGTACATGAGTGTGTTGCGGCGGGCGATCGAGGGCGGCTATCGGGCATTCGATTTTCTCCGCGGAGACGAGCCGTACAAGGCCCGATTCGGCGCCCGGCCGCGGCCCAGCGTGGAGTATCGCGTCGCACCCTCGAGGGCCGTCGCCCAGCTCCGCCACAACCTCTGGCTGGCCGGAAGCAACGTCAAAGACTGGGTGAAGAAAGGGATTAGGAATTAGGGATTGGGGATTAGGAGTCAGGAATTGCGAACGACTGGTGTGAGGTTAGTCTGGATCATTCGCCTTGATCGCGAGTGCTTCATGATTTCTCCCGGCTCTAATCCCTAATCCCCAATCCCTAATCCCTTACTTAACCATGCCGTTCTGGAAACTACTACTGCTGAACCTGTACTACCACGCCACTCGTCCGGCGCGGTCGTGGCGCAATCGGAAGCAGGCCGCTCGGGGCCGCTCGCCGGCGATCGTTCTATACTGGCATCGGATCGCCGACGATCGGGCCACCCCGTGGACCGCCTCCAACGCGACGTTCGTCCGGCAGGTTAGTTGGCTGAGAAAACGCTTTCAATTGGTCTCGCTTGCCGAGGCGCAGCACCGGATCAGGCAAGGCTACAACCACCGGCCGTGCGTCAGCGTCACGTTCGACGACGGTTACGCCGACAATTGCCGACGGGCCATCCCTTGGCTGATCGAGCAACAAATCCCCTGCACGTATTTCGTCACCTTGCGGAACGTCCTGGAGGGAGAGCCGTTTTCGCACGACCTGGCGCTGGGACACCGCTTCGAGCCGAACGGCATGGAGCAGCTTCGGGCGATGGCGCGGGCGGGAGTGGAGATCGGCGCCCATACCTACACCCATCCCGATTTGTCCTCCATCGCCGATCCCCGTATGCTCCGCCGCGAAGTGGTCGCGGCCAAGGAAGAGTTGCAGGCGGCGCTCGGCCGGCCGGTCCGTTATTTCGCCTTCCCCTTCGGACAATACGCCAACCTCAGTCCGGAGGCGTTCGAGACGGCCAAGCAGGCCGGCTACGCGGCCGCCTGTTCGGCCTACGGAGGGTTCAATTTTCCCGGCGACGACCCCTTCCACCTGCAACGGATCGCCGTCGACGACACCATGATCCGCCTGAAGAACTGGGTCACGATGGATCCGCGAAAACTCCGCACGCGACGATATGAATATCAGGGGTTCGGGAGTTTAGCCGCCGCGTCCACGCGGCGCCAGAATGATCCGAAGCCGGGGAACAGTGGAAGTGGAATTATCGTCGGCGGTATAAGTGAAACTTCATGCCTGATCCATGACACCTCTGACCACTGATACCTGACCCTTCTGACGCCGCGTGGACGCGGCGGCTAAACTACCCGACACTGACCTCTGACCCCCATGCCCCCCCCCTTCGACAATCCCGAACATCCGGCCTCGCCCGCCCCGCTGCGGACCGACACGCTACTGGACAGCGTGCTGATCCTGTTGGCGCTGACGGTGGTGCAACGGATGGTCGGTTTCGTCCGCGCGGTCCTCTTTTGCCGCTGGCTCGACGCCGAGCAGTTGGGGCTATGGGACATGGCCTTCAGTTTCCTGTTGGTCGCTGCGCCGCTTGCGGTGATGGCGATTCCCGGGGCGTTCGGCCGTTATCTCGAAAACTATCGCCAACAGGGACAACTCCGCACGTTTCTGCGGCGGGCGGCCCTCGCCTGCGGGGGACTGGGCGCGGCCGCCTGCATCGCCGTCGCGTTGACGAGAAGATGGATATCGCTGCTGATTTTCGGGACCGAGTCGCAATCCGACCTGGTCGCCTTGGCGGCCGGTTGCCTGGCGGCGGTGATCGCCTACAACTTCCTGATCGAATTGTGCGTCGCCTTGCGCAACATCCGGCTGTCGTCCGCGATGCAACTGACCAACAGCGTCGCCTTCGCCGCGCTGGGGCTGGGACTGATGCTGGGGTGGCAATGCTCGGCCAAGAGCGTGCTGCTCGGCTACGGCGGATCGTGTCTGATCGCCGCGTTGCTGGCCGTCTGTTGCTTGCGCGGGGTGTGGCGGACATCGCCCCGCCCGGCCCTGCCAATGCAGCAGGCCGCACTCTGGTCGAAGGTGGCGCCCTTCGCCGCCTGGGTGCTGATGGTCAGCCTGTTGATGAACCTCTTCGAGGTCGTCGATCGTTACATGATTATCCACTTCTCCGGCGCGTCGGTCGACCGGGCGTTGGACCTGGTGGGCAACTACCACGCCTCGCGCGTGGCGCCGATGCTGCTGGTCTCGATGGCCGCCATATTGGCCGCGATGATTACCCCGCACTTGAGTCACGATTGGGAGGCCGGCCGGCGCGAGCAGGTCGCCTCGCGGTTGCGACTGCTCCTGAAAATCTTCGGTCTGGGACTGTTCGCGGCGGCCGTGGCGGTGGTCGTCGTCGCACCGCTGCTGTTCGACTTTGCGTTCAAGGGAAAGTTTCCCGGCGGTTTAACCGTGCTGCCTTGGACGCTGGTCTATTGCTGCTGGTTCGGCACCTTGATGATCGCACAGAATTTCTTGTTGTGCGCCGAGAAGGCGCGGCTCGGCAGCGCGGCATTGCTGGGCGGGCTGGCGCTGAACGTGCCGCTGAATCTACTGCTCCTGCCGCGATTGGGTCTGGAAGGGGCGGTGCTGGCCACTGCCGCCGCAAACGCACTTGCCCTCGGGCTGGTCTGCCTGTTCAACCGCCGGCTCGGTTTCCATCTCGACGACGGCGCGCGGCTGGTGATGGTGTTGCCGATGGTGGTTTGCCTCGGCCCCTGGGTATCGGTGTTGGTTCTGGCGGCGGTCGCCGCCGAGGCCTTCTGGGGTACGCGGTTGTTCTCGCCCGAGGAAAAGCAACGGCTCGCCGAGCGGCTGAACGATTTCGGCAAGCGGTACGGACTGGAGCGTTTTGCATCCAGGAGGGTGGCACGACCCTGAGCGCAGCGAAGGGCGTGTTTCAGGCTTTGCCGGCAGTCTCAGAGAGAAATACGTGTTGGTCAGCAACTCGTCGATTTTCCAATTTCAGCCCCATTTCCCCTTGGCGGGGGGGTGTTGCATCGGCAAGATAGGCAAACCCGTTTGACCGACGGAAGGCGGGAAACCGACTCAACGCAATCCGTCCACGTCCCGTATTTTCAAAGAGCGACGCACCGGCCGAAATCTCCGGCGACGGTCATCCTACCGGCCGCGGACTGCGTCTTCAAGTTCAAGAATTGGGCCACCAATTCGCTCGGCGGAAAATGAAAGGCACGGCGACGGTTCGGCTGGCCGATGGCACGCTCTGCAATGCCGAGATACACTGGTTTGAAGCACACGGCATTGGTCGCAAGGATTTCAAAATCAAGAGGGTTGTCCGATGAGCGATTATGTAATTTGCATTGACAACGGCGGTACTCCCGCAAGCCTGATTCTGGGCAAAGTCTATCGCAGATTGCCCGACGCGGAGGCGGAGACTCACGATATGCTTCGCGTTGTGGACGAGGACGCATCCGAACCGGACGGCTATCTCTATCCCGTCTCGATCTTTGCCCCGATCGAGTTGCCGGAATCCGCCCGCCGGGCACTGGCAGTGGCAAGCAATTGAGAATTAGGGATTGCGTCCGCGGGATACCGTCTTACCCAAGACCAGATTGTCACCGTCTAGGAGAATTGCGCGCCGAAAAGAGCTACGTCCCCTTTTTCGTCTCTATTTCCTTTCGAGCCATTGTCTTGTCTCCTTGCTTATGTAGTATTTGACCAATTCCGACGAGTCGAAACGGACGAGTTGAAACTAGGACGCAGATAGTATTGGCAAACTAATATGTTAAAAACTAGCTGCGTCCCCTTTTTTCTTCCTTTTTTCTTCCGGCAAGCGCTTCGGACTAGACCGCTTGACCGCCATCGTTGGTCGCTAAACGCCAATTAACAACATGTTTTCAGCTATCCGAGAATTCGCCTAATAATTGAGTCCTGGGAAAGTGCAGCCACTAACCTCTCAACGATCTTTTTGCGTCGCGGGAGTGCATCGTCTGATAGTATACGCGACGAAGCCGCGATGATTTTTTCACACAATTTCTTGCGAATGACCTCGATGTTATCAACGCCAGTTCCAGTCATGATGGCGTCAATGTCATCCCAAAGCATATTATCCTGTTTGAGAGCGTCGGCAAAACGACCAGAAATCTTATCCACAAATCTCTCTCCGTCAATCACATCAGATGCACGTCTTGAAAATTGTGTGGTGCGAGGGACTATCTTATGCCGCTTGATGTGATCAAATATCTCTTGGGGCGAATATTGGGCCAAGGCTTTCACGGCTTCCAATTCCTTAACTCCCTCGCTAATCTTTTGGGTGGCGATATTGACGAAGACACTATGAAGTAACTCGCTTGCCGCTTTGCGCGCGGTATCCTTTCCGTAGTGTTCATTCCACTCCTGCGTTCCCACACGACTGTACATACTGCCTACTAGCCAGCCCAGCTTCGCTTGAAATGGTTCTTTGAGTTGAGCAACCTTTGCGGCCAAACATTTGTCGTAATGCTCAATTCTCAGCGCAACAGAAAGTGCGAGAAACGCACAATTCATTCCTGAAATACTCGAATCGATATCTTCGTGTAAGTAGAAGTAGCTTGATTCGTTGTTGTCGAGCAAGCTCTCCGTGAACAAGACCAATTCGTCGAATACCCGTGAAGACACGACATTTACAGGTTCTTGCCACCAATCCTGAAGTTCCCGTGCTTTCTGGCGTATAGCCTCATCTACAGGCCGTACAGCAGCAATAGTCACGTAATGGGCCGATGTAAGGTTATCCTCTCTGCGCACCAAATCGCAGGATTGAGTAAGAACCAAGAAGTACCGATAGCTGGGGTGAACGGCGTAATGGGGGTGGTACTTGGCGAGCACGTCTAGTAAATCAGGGTGCTTACATAATACATCACCTTGACATAGCCGGTCTTTGAACGGCTTATCCGCGTAGACATAATGCTCGCTCATTTGCGTCCGTCCAAGACCATCTAGTCGGCACCACCGAGTCGCCGGATAACGGCATTCAGTTCCCTAATGCGGGAGCGTTCGGCAAGAAGTTTTGCGTCAATTAAAAACTTTATTTCTGACGGCATATCATCAACGGTCATCCGCACAATTTTCACGTCTTGGGGTGGCTGTCCCGGTGTTGATTCACCTGGAATTCGGACCGATGTCTCGGGGTCGAGTGCTGAATATAGTGATTGGTCAACCGGTACGTTCGCCGTCGCTGATCCATCCACCGATTTGCATGCAGTCATGGTTTTTCATCCTCTTCGATGCGAAGTGCATATACTTCGGCAAGAAGTTCTTTGCACTCTTGATGGTAAACAACGACATTATTGTTAATCGCGCTGCTTGCTTCCGACGCAGAGGCAACGTCATTATGGAAATTTGCGTGTATCTCGACCTCCTTGGAATCAAAAGATAGTTTGAGGTTTAGGACTTTCTTGTCGCGCGTCAATTGACGTGCAAGAGTGCGTGTTCCGATGTCCCACCTCGAGAGCCCAATATCAGCATCGTCTCCGAAGTTGAACAACTTCAACAACTGCTCGCTTGGAGTTGCCTCAACGAAACCAAAGTTTACACCCACGGCAGACACGGGGGTAATTGGAAGCTTATCGAGGGCAGTAACGGCCATATGTTCCATCTTCTGAATACACTCGATAGTCGGCTTTCTTGCCTGTACAATAAGTTTTTCGTCCTCAACGAACAAAGCAAGCTCGTCCGTCCGATAGATCAAAGGCGCAATCGGCATTATCGGTACAAGCTTCTGTATTTTGCTCACTCCGAAAAGATGCTCGCTAACCCACGTGGGCATGAAAATCATTCGGTTCCAGCAACCGACAAGAACAATAGACCAAGCGTCCTGCTTTGGTTTCATGCTTACTCCCACTTACCGATGATTTGAGGTGGGGCAAGCTGCGAATAGGCCAACCTGCCCGAACTCAATTTCTGATGTAATACGCGTAAGACATTCGCCCCAACAGATCAAACCTCAATCCATTCAGTGTACAGCACAGTGAAAGCGGCTGCAATGCTTCCAGCACGACAGACGGTTTCTTCCTCCTACACTTTCATTCGACGCAACTAGTTGTAGAACTTGACTTTGCATACTGTCGTGAGGTTTTTTTCGACGAAAATTGACGTCCAATTATTCTGATCTCGTTCGATGACTTCTTCATGTGTCATGGCTAGGACTATGGGCTGAGCAGGACTGGTTTCACTGCTAATAGCTTTAGGCTGGATGAAGACTAGCTAACGGGAACGAATGAAAAACGGGACCGGAAAAGTGGACGCAATTCTTTCCTCTCTTTTGGCACCGTCCACTTCTGGGAACGCTACTTGCACTCCACGGCCAGCGGCATGAAGGCGGTATCCCCCAAAGACTTGGTGGCAAACAAGAGACACGCCTGAACGTCTTCGGCCGTTAGACCTTGGTATTCCTCCAGAATCTCCGTCGTGGTCGCGCCGTGGGCCAGAAGATTGAGGATGTAATCCACGGTCAGGCGCGTCCCCTTGATGACCGGCTTCCCGACCATAACCTTGGGATCTAAAACTACTCGCTCCAACAAGTGTTCGTCTTTCATATTGCCTCCTTCATCACCCAAACAGCATTGTACGTCGGGGGCAACGACTTGCCAATGGCGGCGGCGCCAGCCGCGGGCAAGTTACCCCGACGCCCCGGCCGGTTCGAGAACGACGGGACTATCGACGGCCGGCGGGGCGGCGCGACTGGGATCGCCCGACGGGACAGTCTCTTTGGCTCGCCGCAGCCGCCGCCAGACGTGCCGGTAGGCGAACATGGCCGCGCGGCCCAAAAGCCGCCGCGGCGCCAACACAAGCCGGCCGACGCCGTAGGTCGCCGGACGCCACCGGGATAGCGAATGGTTCAATGGTCCGACAAAATCCAACGCACTGGTTTGACCGTCGCCGTGGAGTTGTGCCAGGATGTGGTGGAAGAGGAGTTGCCCCGGACTGAAGGCGGCAAAACTAGGATCGTAGCCGATCTTGTGGGCGAAATAGACGCCCTTGGCGCGGAATCCGTACACGAAGGCCAACATCCGGCCGTCCAATCGCAGCGCGGCCGTCTCCAACTGACTCCAGCGGGCCAATTGCTCGGCCTGGCCGACGAAGAACCGGAACATCCCCGGCGTGCGGAGCACCGAGGAGCCGCCCGCGCCTTTCCAGCCGAGGTCCTCGACCTCGAATGCCTCGTCCAGCCACGGCTCGACCTCGGAAGGATCGAGTTGGGAGTTCATCTCGAATCGCACTTCCCCTTCACATTCCAGCCGCCGCGCGGCCCGATTCATCGCCTGTCGATGGTTTTTCGGCAACCGCTTCTGGTAGAGGCTCCAAGAGCCGTCGATTTCCACGCGGCCGACGCGGTATCGTTCGTGATAGTTGGCGGGGAGATCGGCCCGCTCGCACGCCCTGAGCAGCGCCTGCCAGCGCGGCGTTTCGGGCACGGCGTCGTTGAGCCACAGCAATTGCCAGGGGAGCCGGGCGGCCGCCGCCAGAAGCACGTCCATCGCGGCGTCCACCTCGGCAGTCGCGTCGCAGAGCAACTCGCCGCAGGGCGACCAGGCGTTGCAGGGGAGTCCGCCCGCGGGTATCAGCCATCCGACCCGGCTCGAAACCAGCGGCAGGGCGGCGATCCAGCGCCCCGCTTGGGCGACCACCAGGGCATGAAAATCGGCCCGCGGCCGGAAGTGCTCGACCCATTGAGCCAGCGATGCGGCCCGCGCCGGAGGCAGCGCCACGTCGCTCCGCCACCAGAGGTCGTCCCAGGCGGCCGCGTTGCTGCGCAAATCCTCGACGGAAGTGATGTGGATCGCGTACAGGTGGTCCACGGGAAAGACTCCTTCGGAACAAGCGTATTTAGCCCCGGGTGAATACACCCGGGGCAAGCGGATTTTCGCGGTCAACTCGACCCGCCGTGTATTCACGGCGGGCTAACCCAAGTTACGGTGCTGTGTAAGATTTGGGGTCGGTTTTCTTGAAAAAGCGACGTAAGTTCAATGGTTTCGGACGGTCGGCGGCGGAAAGTCGATGTAGTGGAAATTCCGAATCG
>JAHIKV010000280.1 GCA_018897395.1 Planctomycetota bacterium
GGACGATGTAAACGGGACTGGTCTAATTATCGCGTATTCGTTTACTTCCATTTACTTCGCCGCTCTTACAAAACCGTACAAACGGCCCGAAACAAATGGCTTGCGTGGCGCGGGCCGTCGCAAAGGAACGTGATAATTAGACCTGTCCCGTTTACTGCTACTTGCTTGCCAGCGGGACCACGCCGTCCCAGTCCGGCGGCGGGCGGCGGTTGTGCCGGGCGATGTGGACCACCAAAAAGTCTTTCACCTGGTCCTGCGCCGGGATGCGGTGCAATAGCTCGAACGCCTGCGGCCATTTGCCGGACAGAAACGCATCGAGCGCCGCTTCGTAAAACTCCAGATGCTCGTCGGTCAGTTCGGGGTACTCCGCCACGGGCGGCAGCAATTCGCTGACCTCCAGCGGCGTGTCCAATCCGTAGGGCCGCACGATCGCCAGCCGCCGCACCCGGGCCACATCGCGCGGCACTTCTCGGCGGACGATCCGCGCCGTGGCCTCGTCCAGCAGAATGGGGGCCTGAATGATCTTGGTCATCCCCTCGAGCCGCGAGGCAAGATTCACCACCGGACCGAAGACGGTCACCTTCACCTGATCGACGGTGCCGATCTTGCCCGCCACGGCCGGACCGGTGGCCACTCCGATTCCGGTTCGGAACCCGGTTGCGGCCTCGAACTCGGCGCGGACGGCCAACGCCGCGCGGCAGGTTCGCAGTACGGCGTCCTCTTGCGGCAGGGGCCAGCCCCAAAATCCCATCGCGGCGTCGCCTTGGAAATCGCCCACGACGCCCCCTTGCTCGCGGATGTGGTGGGTCATCACGCCCAAGGCTTTGCTCACTCGCTGCAGCAGTCCGAGCAGGTCGCCCGCCTGACGTTCCGACTCGCGTGAGAAGCCGCGCAGATCGCAGAAAATAACCGATACTTCCGTCTCGCGAGGCGCGAGGACCACCTCCGGGTCTTCGTCGGCCAGCGAGTCGAGCACCACCGGCGAGAAGAACTGGCTGAGCGTGGCGTGGCGATGTTCCAGCAGCCGCATCTGCCGCAGCGAACTGAGCATGGCCGCCACCAGCTCGGTGAACTTCACGTCCTCGCGCAGATCGGTGGGATCGGAGGAAGGTGTCGCGCCGGACTGCTCGACGTTGAACCGTCCGGCCACGTAGAGTCCCCAGCCCCGGCAAGACTTGCCCAGCACCGGCGCGCAGAAGGCCCAATCGAACGAGTCGCTGGCAGTGTACGATTCAGGCGAGGCCGAGGCCGCGCCGCGCCAGACGTGCAACACGCTCTGGCCTTGTCGCAACGATTCGAGAATAAGGCCCTGGCTGGGGCGGAAATTGCCGGTGATCGCCAGCCGCTGGTCCCAGTGCATGACGAGGGGGGCTGGGGATTGGGGGCGGGGGGCGGGAGATGAAGGCGGAGGGCGGAGGGCGGAGGGCGGAAGGCGGATAACACTCTCCTCTCCCCCTTCTTCCCTCCCCCGTCCCTCGTCCCCCGCCCCCCGCCCCTCTTCAACTGCCACCACCGCCGCGGCGTCGGCCCGCGGCACGCCCGCCAACAACATGCTCACCAGCCGCACGAAAAGTTCCTTGTCGCCGGCCGCCCCGGAAATCACGTCCGGCAGCCGGCTGAGCACCTCGATGCGATGGTCGGGATTGCGGAACTGCACCCCTTTAAGGTACTGCGAGCTGAACGACTGTTGTTGGACCGGGGCGGGCTGATCGACCGTAACGTCCACCTGCTGATCGGCCAGCGTGAAGGTTGTTTGCCCGACGACGAAATGTTCGCCGGGCGAAAGCTCGAACCGCTCGGCCTCCTTTCCGTGCAGAAAGACGGGGTTTTTCGCTTCCGGCAGCCGTTGGACCTCCAGCCGTCGGCCGTTCCACGAGAGACCGACGTGCCGGCGCGAGACCTGATGGTCCCAGGGCACGGCCCAAACGCCGCCGAACCTTCCCAGAACGATCTCCTGCCCCTCGGGCAGCGGCCGCCGCCAACGTTGTTGTGCTTCGGTTCCTTGTGCAATCAGGTCGGGCATGAGAGGGATCAGGGACTAGGGATTAGGGATTGGTGACCGCCGGCACAATGCGACCATCCACGGAAGTAGCAAGGCGATGATTGGGATCGACGTATCCGCCAAGATGTTGAATCATTTGACAGGAGGAGGCGGAATGTAGTCCGTCTTGTGTTTGTCCTCCGGCTCGCTTACCAAGTGCCGAAAATGCGTCGCAAGGCTGCGGAGATCGCGGCTCGATCCTTGCTTTGAACGCAGCCCTGGCAACGTTGAACCAGAGATTTTTCCAGCGTGGCCAGTTTATGCAGGCGAACGGTCGAGGGCGCAAGCAAACCAGCGTCTTTCCAATCATGGAGTAA
>JAHIKV010000038.1 GCA_018897395.1 Planctomycetota bacterium
CACCTCCAGTTGCTCTCCACCCCCTCTCACGAGGACGCAGTTACTATTGGTTACAAAGTTCAGACCCAACTTCGACAGGGACTCCCACCCTGCTGATTCGATACACTTACAAGCGCACTAGGCCGGGTCGAGACCCGGCAGAATGATCGCCGGGTTGCAACCCGGCCTACGATTGCTACAAGTCCGCGAAACCTCACGCCGCCTCGCGGAGCTTGGAGGGCGTGCCGCTTTCGGGCGTCGATTCCGCCTGCCAGCCTTGGCGGAGCATCAGCTCGACGATCCGCGCGGCGGACCGGCCGTCGCCGTAAGGATTGTTGTCTATCTGACGCGAAGAGTACGCCGCCTGGTCGCACAACAACAGGCTTACCCGATCGACGATCCGCCGCACGTCGGTCCCGACCAGCTCGACGGCGCCGGCCTCGACGGCCTCGGGCCGCTCGGTGGTCTCGCGCATCACCAGCACGGGCTTGCGCAGCGAGGGGGCCTCCTCCTGGACCCCGCCCGAGTCGGTCAAGATCAAGGTCGCGCGGTCCATCAGCCAGACGAACTCGGGATAGGGCGCCGGCTCGCGGAGATGCACGTTCGTCCGGCCCGAGAGCAAGCGGCCCACCGGCTCGCGGACCCGCGGATTCAGATGCACCGGGTAGAGGAACTCGACTTGCGGAAAGCGTTCCGCCAGTTGGACGATCGCCGCGCAGATTTGCTCCATGCCGTCGCCGAAGTTCTCGCGTCTGTGGCCGGTGATCAGCACCATCCGCCGTTGGCCCAGCGCGGCGTATTTCTCGCGCCAAGGGCGGTCGTGGCCGCGTTCCCGGGCGACGGTCCACAGCAGGGCGTCGATCACCGTATTGCCGGTCACGTGGACCGAGTCGGCCGACGTTCCTTCCCGCAGTAGGTTTTCCGCCGCCTGATCGGTCGGCGCGCAGTGCAGCGCGGCGGCCAGTCCGGCGATGCGGCGGTTCATTTCCTCGGGCCAGGGGGCCGCAAAATTTCCGGTCCGCAACCCGGCCTCGACGTGGACGAAGGGCACTCGGCGGTAGAACGCCGCCAGCGCGGCCGCCATGACCGTGGTCGTGTCGCCCTGGGCAACCACGCAATGGGGGCGGTACTCGGCCAACACGGCGTCCAAACCCGTTAGGCATCGGGCCGTCACCTCGGCCAACGTCTGATTGGGCGTCATCAGCGCCAAATCGCGGTCGGCCTCGACGCCGAAATAGTCCGTCACCTGATCGAGCATCTCGCGGTGCTGGCCGGTCAGGCAGACAATCGTCTCGATCCGCTCCGCTTGACGGCGGCACTCGTGGACCACCGGGGCCATCTTGATCGCCTCGGGCCTGGTGCCGAAAGTCAGCAGCGCTCGTAGCTTGCTCATGCCGCTCGTCGCTCCATGTATGACTCATCGTAGGGTGCGTCCTCGACGCACCGCAAACACTTTCCGGAATTTTGGTGCGTCGCGGACGCACCCTACGGTGCTCATGCCGCTCGTCGCTCCATGTTTGACGGATTGTGTGGCACGGGCATCTTGCCCGTGGTTCGGTCAACACCTTGCCCCACCCAGGGCATCAGGTCGCGGCCCAACAGACGGCTCAGGCGCTCCACGTCGGGGGCGAACTCCGCTTGCAGGCGGCGGTGGACCTTCTCGCCCATCGGCGGCCGCGGCCGAAAGCCGACGTTCCAGCCGTCGAGCCGCTCGAACCATCGCCGCCGCGCCGCGTCCGAGGGGATTATCGTTTTGCAGAAGCGTTGCAGCGTCGCGGGCGGCCGATGAAGCAACTTCCGCAACCGCACGCTGCGGATCCGCTTGTTCGGATTGATCACCGGCATTTCGACCCGATGTCCGGCGTCTACTTCGAGAAACTCGATCACTGCCCGATACACGCCCTGGGAATCCTTCTTCAAGTCGTCGTAGATGATAACGTGCATCTGTTCGGGTCCGAAGGCGTCGAGGTATCGCTCGACCTGCACGGCGTACTTGGCCACATCGCGGTAGAAGAGGACTTCGGGCGGGACCGGGTAGGCCGATTTCGGCAGCCGGCGGCCCTGCTTGCGGTCCTCCTCGGCGGCCAGCGCGCGGGGGAAACTTGCGATGTCCTCGACCCATTGATAGACGAACTCGCTGTGCAGCGCGTAGACCATCTCCACGGGGTTCCGCAGCATGACGATGATTTTCGCATGGGGTAGGTCGCGGCGGATTTCCGCGGCCGCCAGCCGCGAATACAGCGCCCAGATACAGGTTTCGCCGACGCGCCGCCGGGATTTCACGTCGGCGAAAAGCGCCGCGTGCCTCTCGTCGGTCAACTGCGAGGCGAGGTTGCTCAGATCGCTGCCGTAGTAATGTATCTCCTTGGCGCGGGGCATGAATATCTCGGGATACAGCCGCAGGTAGGCGTGCATCGCCGTGGTCCCGCACTTCGGCGCTCCGACCAGGAAGAAATCGGGCTGTCTTGTCATCGGACCGCCTCCGTTATCTCAGACCGCCGCTGGGCGGCGTCCGGCTCGATCCTGTCCCCGCCGGGTTTTTCGGCCACCAGCACGAAGTTGTCGCTTCCGAGCGGGATCGCGTAGGCGTCGAGCGACTTTTCGTGAATCTCCGCCACGCGAAGCCCAGCCCGCTGGACACAGTCGATCAGACCTTGCCGGGTAAAGTAGCGGAACTCGAGGGTCATTCCCTCGCCGCCGTGGAAACAGAGGTCGTCGAACCGCTCGACCGTGCCGTCGGACCGGCGGTTCACCAGCACCCGCTTTTCGCCCTCCGTCACGATTTCCCAGTCGTCCAGATTCGGAAAATGCTCGCGGGTGTCAGGATCCAGAGTGGCGGGTACAGTGATTATGGCCGCGCCGCCCGGCTTCAGCAACCGATACATGTTCTCGAACGTCTTGTCGATCGGCGGCTCGATGTGTTCCAGCACGTCCGTGCAGGTGATGAAGTCGAAGCTTTCGGGTGCCCAACGCGACCAGTCCACGTTGCACAGATCGAGCTGCGGCTCGTGGTCGTAGAAGGTATTGACGTAGTCGAACTTCTCGGCCAACAGGTCGGCGTATCCCCAGTCTGAACACCCCAAGCCGCGTATGTCTTTCCGCGGCGCCATCCGCGCCAGGATGATCTCGTCGGAGGAGAAGCGGGCGGTCACGGCGTACATCATCGAACGCAAGCGGCCGTAGCATCCGCAGTCCATGCAATGCCCGTCCTCGCGGGTCAACCGCCGCCGCGGCAGGCAGTTCGGCGTCCCGCACACGTTGCAGAGAAACGACGTCAACTGGAGTGGCTCGACGGGCGGCGGCGGCTCGCGCCGCACGGGCCCGCGCCTCATCCCAAGCAGCCGCAAACACTTCCGCACCGGCGCCTTGAGCACGGGTATCAGGGAACCGCTGATAACTGACATTGTTTCCTCCATTTCGTGTTGTTCAATATGTGCCGGCCATGCTTTCGGCGCCCCATTTGCTCTCGAACAATTGCTGGTTTTCCCGGTAAATGCAGGCGAACGCTCCGTCGCCCAGCAGGCGGAACGACGCGCCTTGCCAG
Organism: Planctomycetota bacterium; assembly: GCA_018897395.1. Taxonomy (GTDB): domain Bacteria; phylum Planctomycetota; class Planctomycetia; order Pirellulales; family Thermoguttaceae; genus JAHIKV01. The sequence continues at coordinate 3,524 of JAHIKV010000038.1, forward strand.
TGATGAACGAAGGCGTCGCGGGCACAGCGAAGCTCGAAACCCTCTCGCCGGGCACGGTAGCAGTAGTCGGTGTCCTCGAAGTAGCCGACGCCGAACCGCTCGTCCAACTCGCCGATCTTCTCGTACACTTCCCGACGGAACATCACGCAGAAGAAGCCCAACATTTTCATCTGGAAGGTTTCGCCGTCGTGCCGTCGGCAGTAGTCCGCGGCCCAGCGGGGCATCTCGCCGATCGTCGAGTAGCCGACCGGCACCTTCGCTTCGTTGCCGACCATGTTGCTGACCGGCCCGATCATCCCCGCCTCGGGCATTGCTCGCAGGTGGCCGATCATCGTCGAGAGCCAACCGCGCGTGACCACCGTGTCGTTGTTCAGCAGGCAGAGGAACTCGCCCCGCGCCGCCCGCAGACCTTGGTTGTTCGCCGCCGCGAAGCCAAGGTTCTCCTTGTTGAGGATCACGCGCAGATTAGGATGCCGGAAAAAGGGGACGGTATCGTTTCCCTTCGCTTGTTCCCACGCTCCGCGTGGGAACACATTGCCCGGACGCTCCGCGTCCGTGCGGTCGGAAGACGCATGATGCTCGGGTGTTGCGCCGGGGACGCAGAGCGTCCCAACAGTGCGTTCCCACGCGGAGCGTGGGAACGAGGAAGTGCCAGCACACAAATGGGGACTGTCCCCTTTTTCCTCGCAAGATCGCGCAAGGTCGGCGAGCCACTCGGCCGTGTCGTCGCTCGAGGCGTTGTCCACCACGATCACCTCGAAGTTCGGCCAGTCGGTGTCGCGGAAAACGCTTTCCAGGCAACCCTGATTTAGATGGAGGTTGTTGTACGTGACGATTATGATCGACGCCGGCGGAAACAGGCGACGTATTTCCCGATCGAGCGCCTCGCAGCGGTCCTTCCAGGTGTTGCGGGCGGCGAACTTCCGGCGTTGTTGCCGCCGCCGGTCGCAATCCTCGGCCAATTCCCGCTCAAGAGCTTCGGCGAACCCGCGGGCATCGTCGGCCAGCGAGAGCAGCCCGTCGCGGGCCATCGGCCGCAACTCCGGCAGATCGACCGCCGCCACCGGCTTGCCCGTGGCCAGCATCTCGTAAGCCTTCACCGGATTGGTGGCCTCGGTCAGTGGAATCCGCTTGAAGGGGATGATGAAGGCGTCCCACTCGGCCACAAACCGCGGCAGGTCGGCGTATGGTTTCTCGCCCAGCAGCTTCACGTTGGGCAACTTCTCCAGCCGCGCGACGTCGCCGGTAAAGGTGCTGCCGATCAACTCAAACCGCCACCGGGGACGCAACTCGGCCAAATCGGCGACCAGATCGGCGTCGAACCATTCGGCGATCGCGCCGTAGAAGCCGATGGTGATATGTTTAGCGGCCGACGGCACGTCGGCCCCGGGTCCGCTATTGGCCGCCGTACCGGCGGCCGCTAAACGATCGGTCGTACCGGCGGCTGCTAAACCGGGGTTCCCGACGCGAGAAAAATGCTCGTAATCGCAGGCGTTACGGATCAGTGCCGTGCGGCGGGCCTTCGGCCTGACTTTCGCCTCGAGCACGTCGGAAGTGACCACCACCAAATCGGCCTCGGCGATGGTCCGTTCTTCCACGCCCAACATCGACTCGCAATTGGTGGAGAACCCGGAATGGTCGTCCATGCAATCGTAGACGATCGGCCAGCCGAACTTCTCGCGGAGCTTCTCGGCCAGCGCGGTCCAGAAGGGCAATTGCACCACGACCACTGCGAAAGTGATTCGCCACTTGCAGCGGAGTTGGTCGATGGCCGAGACCATCCGTCGCACGTCGTCGTCGGAAGGCAATTGCCGGTAGACGTTCGTTCCGGGAGTGCCCGGCAGGCTCATTTCGTAGACGTTCGGCTCCAGCGTCGCGAGCCGGGCGGTTCTGTCGTCATGGAAGCCAAAGGAGGCGTAGAACACTCGATGGCCGGCCGCCGCCTGTTGCCGGGCCATCTGTTGCGGCCGTTGGAAGCGGGAGTTCCACAAGATCACCGGCAGGCATATAACGTCGTAACCGCCGGTTGGTTCGGCGTCGGGCCGGAGGTCGCACTGTGACTCCGCCGCCGGCGATTTACCCAACGCGGCGATGCGTCGCGTCAAACCGCGCTTAATCCGACGGCCCTGCCGCCACGCCCACGCCGCCAAAGGATACAGTCCGACCGACCGCAGCGCGGCCGCGGCGCATTTTTTGCCCCGCCGCAGGCAGACATCGAACAGGAAGTGCCTCCACCGCCGGCCCGTCTGATGCACGAAACGCACAAGCAACCACGCCTTCCTGGAAGTAATCCAGTCCATCTGTGATCGCAGAGAAAGCAGCTCGGACTCCAACGCCTTTATGCGTTTTTGGGCGTATTCCAAGCGATTTTCCAGGGTGTATCGTCTTGGTTCCATGAACCGAACTCCTCGCCGCTAAGCGGATCGCAGATGTTCTTCCGTGTCGAGTGCATCAAGTTGGTTAATGATTTGTTTCATCCGCGCCTCCCAGGTGTTGGCCCGCGCCGTTTGATCAAGCGTCCGGCGGTAAGACTCCGACTTGCCGCGATGCATGGCCTCCTCCAGCATCGCCGCGTACTCTACCGCGTCGCGGGCCACGATCACGCAGGGCTGCGAGCGACACTCCGGCATATCCGTGGTCACGATCGGCTTCGTCGCCGCCATGTACTCGAAGAGCTTCACCGGCGAAGTGGCCTTGGTGATGTCGTTTATCAGGAAGGGGATCGTGGCGACGGAGAAGTAGTGAAGATACGCGGGCAACTCCTCGTATTTCTTCTCGCCGAGCCAACGGACGTTGGGCAAAGCGGCGAGGTTGTGGACCGCCAGCGACTGGTCGAAGTCCGGGCCGATCAGCAAAAACGCCCAGTCCTTCCGGATCGTCGCGGCGCGCGCCACCAGCTCGTAGTCGAACCAACGGGCCAATGCCCCGTAGTAGCCGATGATCGGCCGGCCGGCGTTGACCAGGTCGGCGATGTCCGCCGGCGGCGACGGCGGGACGTTCAAATGAAAATGCTCGTAATCGACCCCGTTCGGGCAATAGAGGGCGTCGGGGCGCTGTTGCGCGACCTCTTCGTGCAGACGCCGCGCCGTGGCCAACACTACCTGAGACGTGGCCACGAGTTTTCTATGCAGGCCCAGCTTGTACTGCTCGGAGGCCCAGCTTTCCGCCACTCCCAGATCGTCGAGGTAATCGTAGATCACCACCGGCCGGTGGAATTTTGTCACTGTTTCCCAGCCCGACCATGCCGTCAGCAATAAACAACCGGAGAGCTTGAAAAGCGATCCCGGGTCGTCGCACAGGTATAAACGCTCCGCCACTGGTACAAACCCCTGAAAGCTGTCAGTGTGGCGTTGAGGCGAACAAAACAACGACAAATAGCCGGCCTTGGCGAACTGGCTCATCAAGTGGTGCGGGCGCTGCCGCATCCAACTCCAGTCGATGAACGGCGGATAGACGACGATTCCCCGGCGCTGCCGGTTTTCCCTGAGCACTTGGTCTAAATCAATTTCGGAGCAGTCGGGGGTACGGCGACGCAACCGCCGGACCTTCTCAACGGTCGTCCGCACGCAGCGGCCGCGACTGGTCCCATCCGGAGCAAGCCGTCGGGCGACCCCTCGCAAGCAGCGCAGGCCGGCCTGGCGCGACCGCGGCGCAAGGCTTGCGGCCCAAGAGAGCGGTTTCCGAGCGATCAGGCCCATTTTTGCCCGGCGGCTACCCGGCGGGGCAAGCAAAGTTCTGATCCGCCAAAACCACAACAGCAAATGATAACCGCGGGTCCGCTTCAATACCGCCAGCTCCTTGGCCGCCTCGGAATGAGATTCCACGTCGGCGAGTTTCCCGCAGAGGCGGACGATCTCGTCGGAGCGTTGATGCAGTTCCACGCGGAGCGATTCGCAGGCCTCCCCTCCGGTGGCGACGAGTTTGTCTTTGTCTGCCACCACGGCGTTTAATTGTTTGCAGCGGTGCTCGGCCGCGACGACGGCGGCCAGCGAGTCGGCCAGCGACGCGGTCAGTTGATCCAAGGTGAAGTCGCTCGAACCGCTTGCCGTCTCCCAGCAAGAGGGTGCGCCGGCGACGTTTCCCTTGCACCCCAGCGCCGCCACCAGGTAGGCGCGTTGTTTCTCCGGCACGATCGGCGAACGATGCACCGCCAATAATTCGTCGCGCAGTTGGCCGTCGATGCCGTCCAGGTCCTTGATAAAAAATTCGCTCCACGTTTCGCCGCCGAACCAGTGGCCGAGGAAGCTCAGTCCGGCGGCCTCGAAGGCGGCGGACATGTCGGCCATCGGCATCTCCTTGCCGAACGGCCAACCGCCCCGCGCCGAACGCTGCATCCGCCACAGCCAATACCAGTAACACATCCTGTTCGGCACCAGGGCCAGAACGTACTTCGTGCTCCGGCTGGCCATGCCGCGCAAGAATGCGACCTGCTGGTCGAAGTTGTAATGCTCCAACACGCCGGCGTTGAAGACCAGGTCGAATTGCGGCTCGCCGCAGGAGAATACGTCGCCGTCGACGAACTCGGCCGACAGTTGATGTTGGGCGAAAATGCGTTCGGCGTAGCCGAGTGCCTCGGAGGAGAAGTCCATCAACGTAAGCTGGAACCGCCCTTTTTGCGCCAGCGCGAGGCTTTGCCACCCCGCTCCGCACCCGGCTTCCAACACCTTGCCGCCGCGGGGCAACAGCTCGCCGATCCGCTCGGCCAGATCGTCGCCGAAGTCCCGCATGGCGTCGTCGATCTCCAGCATCGGCAGCGTGGCGTAATAGTTGTCCCACTTCTCCCGCTCGCGGATTTGGATCTCGATGCCCTCGCGCCCGCGCAGGTAGGACGCCGATGCGTAGACGACCAGCAACATTTGCCCCGACCAATATGTGGGATCGGAATCCATGACCTCCGCGGCGACGCGCGTAAATCCTCCCAAACGTTCCGGAAAACATTCCTTGCGAAACTGCGTCAGGTGGGTGGAGTTTAGCGGCGATTCTTTGTGCGGCACCAGCAGAGCGTAGAAGCCACGGCAACAGCGCAGGTGCTGCTGCAGGACTTGTAGCGGATCGGAAAAATGCTCGAGACAATGGGAGCAAATGATCACATCGAAGTGGTCGCCTATGGAGCCGTCCGAAGTGTAGCGGAAATCATGGCGCGGAAAACAGCGGCGCGCCTCGGCCACGGCCCGCTCGGCGAAGTCCAAACCCGCCACGCGGCAGCGCGGGAACGTCTCGGCCAACACCTTGACCCCGTCGCCGAACGCGCAGCCCCAGTCCAGGATCGACGCTTTTCGAGACGCAAGGTATTCGCGCTCGGCCGGCGGCAGATTTTCCACCAGCCGCTGCATGAAGTACGTTGTCTGGCCGCGTCCGTTGTTGGCGTCCCATTGATTGGCGAAGTAGTCTTCCCACCAGGGACGAGAGTTTACCGGTGCCTTGTCCGTCGTGTTCATTGGCCCACCCGAGCGTCCGTGCAAGTTAGCGCAAGGTATTGCGGAGCGTGATCTTACATCATTCGGCCCGCGCGGCACAATACGGATTTTCCGGTGGCACGGGGGGGGTAAATCGCCGCCGTTTAGCCGGCGTGCTTGCACGCCGTGGAATGTCGGGATCGATTGCCGCCGCAAAAGCACGGGAATTTCGGGCTTGTCTTGATCGAAAGGGAGGGCTTATACTGCCACACTCGCTAATGTGTTTCCGTGCATGGATGGACTTCCACATGCACAAGTGTTGGTGCGACAACGGTTTAAGGAGGAACCGAGATGACCCGCGAGACATCGGAGCAAAGGACCGAAACCGGCGTTCGGAGCAAAGCCGGCCGAAGACGGATCACAATTATCCTCGGCGGCCTGTTTATGGCGGCCCTCTGCGTGGCGATCCGCTACTACTGGGGCGCCCCGCCTGCCAGCGCGGACGCGACCGACCAGGGCCCGAGGCGTTCGGCCGGGGCTTCGACCTTGAAGGTCCGGCCTTCATCGGTCGATCGTTCCCGGTCCGTCGAACCCCGGGTGAAGCCCAAGCGAGACGCAAAGCCCACGATCCCGGAGGTGGTGGCCGCGGTGAACTCCCGGCGGATCACCCGCAAGGACCTCGCCCGCGAGTGCCTCATGCATTACGGCGAGGACGTGCTCGAAAGCATGTTCAACAAAAAGTTGATTGCCGACGAGTGCCGTCGTCGGGGGATCAGCGTGACGCGCGACGAGGTGGACGCGGAGATCGAGCGGATGGCCAAGCGATTCAACATACCGGTCGATCAGTGGCTGACGATGCTCGAGCAGGAGCGGAACGTCACGGCCGCGCAATACGCCGACGACATCATCTGGCCCACGCTTGCGTTGCGCAAGCTGGCGGGCAACCAGTTGACGATCACTCGCGAGGAGTTGGTCAAGGAGTTCGAGACCCGCTACGGCGAGGCGGTCCGTGCCCGGCTGATCGCGGTGAGCAAAATGGAGAAAGCGAAAAAGCTGCGTACCCAAGCGGCGGCCAACCCGGACGATTTCGGCAACCTCGCCAAGGATTACTCGGAGGACGCCCCCAGCGCCAGCGTGAAGGGGGTGATCCATCCGATCCGCAAGCACGGCAGCTACAAGGAGATCGAGGAAGCGGTTTTCAACATGGCCGACGGCGAAATCTCGCCGGTGATCCACGCCGGGGGACAATACCTGATCCTGAAGCGTGAAGGGGTCGTTCCGGCCCGACCGGTGAAGTTCGAGCGGATCGCGCCGCAGTTGGAGGAGATCATCCGCGACCGCAAGATGCGTTCCGTCGCCCAGGAAGTATTCAAGCGGCTGCAAGATTCCGCCAAGATCGAAATCGTCTGGAACGATCGGGCGAAGCGGGAGCGGATGCCGGGCGTGGCGGCCGTGGTCAACGGCGCGCAACTCGCAATCGGCGAGTTGGCCGCGGAGTGCGTCGCGCGGCACGGCCGGGAGACCCTCGAGGGGATGATCAGCCGCGAGATTCTCGAACAGGCCTGCAATAAACGGGGTATTACCGTGACCGATGCGGACATCGACGCGGAAATCGCCCGCGCCGCGCTGGCCGGAATCACGCCCAAGCCGGACGACTCGCCGGACGTCGAGGCCTGGCTGGAATTGGTGAAAAAAAATCAAGGCATTTCGCTTGAGGTATACCGCAACGACGCGGTCTGGCCCACGGCGGCGCTGAAAAAGCTCGTCGGCGAAAAGGTCCAAGTCACCGAGGAAGACCTCCGCAGGGGCTTTGATGCCAACTACGGGCCGCGCGTGCGTTGCCTGACGATCGTGCTCGACAACCTCCGCCGCGCCCAGCAGGTGTTTGAGATGGCCCGGCGAAAAAACACCTCCGAGCATTTCGGCGATTTGGCCGGCGAGTATTCGGTAGAGCCGGGCAGCCAGGCGCTGCGCGGCGAGATTCCGCCGATAAAAAGACACGGCGGACAGCCGAGATTGGAGGAGGAGGCCTTCGCGCTGCGGCAGGGCGAACTCTCCGGCGTCATCCAGGTGGCCGACAAATTCATCATCCTCCGCTGCGAGGGATACACTGAGCCGATAAACGTTCAATTCGCCGAGGTCCGCGACGAAATCTACCGCGACCTGCACGAAAAGAAGCTCCGGCTGGCGATGGCCGAGTACTTCGAGAAACTCCAGGAAGCGGCCACGGTGGACAATTACCTGGCCGGCACCAGTCGTTCTCCCAAGCGCCGCGAACGGACCTCCCCCGCAGCCAAACTCCCCACCTTCCGCCAAGTGCCGAGCGGGTGAGATGGGAGTGGTCAGTGGTCAGGGGGCAGGGCCGGAATGTTTAGCCGCCGCGTCCACGCGGCGAAAAGAGGGAATAGCCGCTTGCGGCTTCGCAGGCGCGCCGTCACTCGCCGTATGATTTCCTCCCCCTTTACTCCTCCCTTCACTCTTTACAAAACGATTCATACACGCTCGCCGGAAGGACGCGATTCTAACGCCGTAGCGTTAAGCCCGTGACGATGCCGACAAAGCCAATCGACTCGGCATCCACGCCGGAGGAACTGGACCTTATGAAGGTTACATCATTCCACACCTGAGCCTCGACGCCGAGGCGGAGAGACACCTCTCCGATCCGAGTATCGCGGCGATATTCCAGGCCGAGTTGGGCTTCCCACATGAATACTGGCCTGTTGTCACTGAGAACGATGAAGCCCGCGGGCAGGTCGCCCCTCAAGCCGCCGAAAACCACGGCCGCGCGAGCAACTCCGTATCCGCGCAGGTGCCCGATCAGGTCGCGAGTAATTTCGCCGCCGACAACGACACCCGTCAAATGGGAATGGACGGTCCATGTGGTTACTGTTATCCATGTACGCTCTTCGTTGAAACCCACGTGGCGGACGCCGCCGGACAGCAATACGTCCCAGTCACCGCCAATCACCTTGCTGTAGGTCAACTCCAAGTCCGCGACGAATGTATCCAAGCTGTAGGTGAACGTGTTGATGCTGTTCGTCTCAATATGATCGAAGTCCCAGTAACGCGCCCGCAGACCCAGCCCGTTCGATCCCGTGTAACCGAGCCACGTTCGCCAACTGGGCAATAACTTGTCGGACCGAAAGAAAGAACCGGCGGGACCGAGATTCGTCGTTGAAGACAGCGCAAGAAAGGTCGCCTCGGCGCCGACGTCCCAATGTGGTGCTGGGCAACACCTGCAGCACCTGCCGCAGTTGTTGTCGCAGCCATACGGCCGATTCTGCGACTGTGCGCTCCGTAGCAACTGCATTTCGGCTTCCAGGTCCGCAAGCCGCTGCTCGTAGTTGCTCGGGTCGAAGCCCGAGTCGCTTGCGAGGAGCCTGTCCTCTTGGGCAAGACACGTACACGCTGCAATGGCGAGATAGGCACTTATTGACACCGTGAGCACTCGAAGGCGTGTCATTTTCACTTGTCCTTTCACCTGCCCTTGGCGGTTCGGGAAGCATTTACTCGACTGGCGGCAAAACCGCACGTGTCCATCCGTGGTTGGGGGCCGGCGTGGCAGCTAATCCATTATGTATTAGTCGCACAGCTATAATAACCGGTCGGATCAGATTCAGCGCGCTTTGCAGCACCATCCCTAGAATCGGCATAGTCTGACGCCGGACTTTTGCAGTCTTCGATTCCAAGACTGCACTTTCCGAAAAAAAGCCCGTCTTACCCAACTTCCGATGGCAAAATCTCGAAGATTTCGGAATTACCGTGTGTTCGGCGGTTGAAGCGGAGAGTGCGAAAAATGCGTACCGAGCCCCTTACACTGTAAGCACTTACGACATCAATTCTGTTCGGCACGGCATTGGGGGCGGTAAAGGGGACGCCGGGTGCCACTGCTGGCTTGTCCAGCAGTGCTTTCCGTGACTGGCGGGCACTGCTGGACAAGCCAGCAGTGGCACCCGGCGGGGATCGGTCCGAAAAGGCCGTTGGCCGCACGTCGGACATGCACGTCTCCGGGGAGTCGGACAGGCCCATAGTACCGAAGAAGCGGACGAACAAAGCCGGCCCGAAGGCGGCGGCGGAGTCCGTGGAGGAAAGGGG
>JAHIKV010000281.1 GCA_018897395.1 Planctomycetota bacterium
AACTTGACAGCGGCCCATGTCTTGGTCAGTCAATCCTCTCGGAGGTAAAACTATCAACCGGAGAGCCGGATGCGGGAAATCCGCCAGTCCGGTTCGGAGGGAGGGGAGGCCGAACTCAATCGGCCTTCCCTACCCCTATCAGAATTGCACCCACTTATTCTTTTACAGGCCCTTACTGAAACATGTCTCTGACCGCCCGCTCCACTTCCCGCGGATCGATGGGGGCGTCGCCGGCGGCGAAGGTTCGGAGCAAATTGCCTTGGCGGTCGTAGAGTCGCAGGTGCGGAAGGGCGCCGTCCGCGATGCCGAAAGCGGCAAAAGCCTCGGGACCGACGCCGTAGCGGGCCAGAAAGTTTTGCGTCGTCGCGCCGTATCGGGCGAGCAAGCGGCGGACTGCCGGCTGCTGGTCGGGATCGTCCAGGCTGACGGTGACGACGACCAGTCCCAGAGCGCGGAAACGATCGTGCAACTCGACGGTGTGGGGCAACAACTCCACGCACGGCCCGCACCACGTGGCCCAGAAATCGACCAGCACCACGTCCCCCCGGTGTTTTTCCAGCAGCCGGTTCAGCGCCGGGGCGTCGATCTCCCGAAGCGGCGCCTCGGGAAGTGGTTTCGGGCGCGATCCTCTCCCGCACGCCGAGCAAACGAGGACCGCTGCCATCAACAACGGCAACGGAACGCGATGAACTGAGAAAGTAGGGTGGGTCAAGCGAAGCGCAGCCCCACCACCAACGGGATAAAACCGTGGTGGGGCTGCGCTTCGCTTGACCCACCCTACGCAGACTTTTCCGAAACAACAACTCATTCGTACTTTATGCTGCAACCGAATTGCTTGGTTGCTTTTTCCGGCGGCTCCTTGCCGACCAGCAGGGCGTCCAGGGCGTCGCGGAGGTGGTGTTTTTTGACTTTATCGGCCCGCATGTCGTCGTCGATCGCGCCCATGTAAGCGATCTTCCGGCTCCCATCGAGCACGAAGACGTGGGGGGTCACCTTCGCGCCGTAGTCTCGGCCGATCTTTTGCGAGGAGTCGTAGAGATACGGGAAGTTGAAGCCCTTTTCCTTGGCGCGCTTCTTCATTTCGTCCAGTCGGTCGGCCGGCAGGTTGTTCACGTTGACGGCCAACACCTGGACCCCCTTCGAACCGTATTCCTTCTGCAAGGCCACCAAGCGGTCCTCGTACGCCTTGGCCACGGGGCAATGGTTGCAGGTGAACGCCAGAACCACCAGCCGGGCGTCTTCGTAGTCGGCCAGGCCGTGCGGCTTGTCGTCGACGCCGATGATGTCCGAAAAAACCGGGGCGGACTGTCCGATGGTCAAGTCCGCCGCATTGGCCACGGCGACGAGGATTGCCGTCAATGCCGCCAGCAAACAAACGCGTCTTGTCGTCAACATCATATCGAGGGTCTCCTTGAGTCGGAATTTGTGTAATTGCGGCCGCTCGGCGGTTTTTCGAGCGAATCGCACTCTAATCATTATTGGATCGCGGCGGCGAGTTGGGCAAGCCGACCCAGCGGATGAAGAGGCACCCCCCTGTAGCCGTATTTTCGCCCGTCCAACGTTGTCGGCGGGGTTTTTGGGTGGAATTTTTGCGCCGATTATGGCATACTACCGTTCGTCGAGCCTATTTTCTTATCCAATATCCGCGATGGCTTTTCTGTTGGAGGTGCGGGCATGGCAGACAAGAGAGACGTCTTCGACAATGAGTCTCTGTCGCGCAACAACGAACCCCGGCTGTCGCACACGCTGGACAATGGACCGGACCCGAACAGCATCGGCGAGGTGCCCGTCGGGAAGAGAAGTGCAAGGGGGAAATCGAAGCAAGTTCCGTGGTTCGAGAACCCCGAGGTGGTCAAGGTGGTGGTGGCCGGCGCGGTGGTGCTGGTGGTGGTGCTGATCGTTCTCGTTTGGCAGTTTGGATTGTTCGGCGGCTCAAGTCAGTCGAAACCGCCGGTTGCCGCCGTGCAGCCGAACCCCCAGCCTCCGACGACCCCCACGCCGCAGCAGCAGTATCCACAACCGCCGCCGGCTGTGACTCAACCCACGCCGCCCGAGCAGAAACCGGTGCAAGAGCCGACTGTCGAGAAACCGCCTCAGGAGCAGAAGCCGCCCTTGCCCGAGAATGTCGCCGATTGGAAGGCGGAGCACTACTTCCGCGCGCGGCGCGAGAACGATCCAAAACTGCTGGAGGCGGTCGCTTATCTGGGCAAAACGTTCCCCGGCAAAAAGACCGTGGCCGAGGGATTGACCGAATTGCTGAAGCCGCTTCCGCCCGAAAAGCCGGCGGAGCAGCCCGTCCCCGGTCAGAATCCGCCCGGCGCTGCGGGCGTCGTGCCGTTTGGCCCACCCGAGCTTGCGCCGCCCGGCGCGCCTGGCGCTGCACCTCCTGGTGTTCCCGGCATTGCGCCGCCCGGCGCGCGGGAGATCGGACCCCCTGGCGCACCAGGCATTGTGCAGCCTCTTCCGGGCGGTCCATTCCCTCCGGACATCAATCGGCCAATTCCCGGCATGTCTCCTTACAATCCAGGCAACCTGGCGGGGCTGGTCGAGGCCATCGTCACCGCGCTGGGCAACAACGGCAGCGAGGTAGCCCAAAACACGATCGAACAAGTCCTCTCCGGCACGTTTAAGACGGACGACGACAAAGCGGCGGTGGAGGCGGCGTTGAAGGCGCTCTTGGCCCATCCCGGCCGGGAGAACGACGCCTTGATGCTCCGCGTTCTGACCGAGCCCGACGTCCTTCGCCCCTACGACCACCAAGGGCCGTGGCCCGCGAAGGACTTGCAGGCCAAGGCGTTCGAGTTGACCAAGCAGTCCGCCTCCAGCGGACTCCGCCTCGAATTGGCCAAGGCCCTGGTCGAACATCGCGTGAAACTGGACCCCAAGGACCCGATGCACGAGTTCCTCCTGGCGTCCAACCCGCTCAATTGCGGTGCCCAGTTGATGCTCTACGAGAAGGCCAATCCAACCGCGGAACTGGAGACAAGGTTGGAAGATCAGTTCCTGGTGTACAGCTCCCTGGCAATGGCCCGATATTTGGACATTCCCGATAAGCTGGAGCAGACCACCCCCGGCTTCGGCGTTCCCAACATGGAGGCGAGACCGCCGAGGGAGTTGATCGGCGGGTTCAACGTGCCCGGCGATCGGTTGACCGGACCCGAGCGCAACCCCGGCTTGCCGCCCGGTCTTTCGCCGGGCCCCGGCGAGAATGTCGGTTCTACGGCGGACAATCCGGACGACGAAGATTTGGCGCCGCGGGTGGCTGCCGGATTATGGTCCCGAGGATTCCTCGCCTTGTTGGAGCCGAAGCTGACCACGCATGCCCTGGACTCGCTGGAGAAAAAGTCGAAGTTGGTGTTGTTGGCCGGCACGATTCCCCAGGACTCCACCCGCGCATTGCTAAATACTCTGTTGCGCAAGCGTTGGAACGAGGGACCGAAGGCCCTGGAAACCGCCGGCCTGACCGAGAAGGTCGTTACCGACCCCGGGCTGTTGACGTTGATTAAGATGTTGCCTCGTAGAGATTCCAAGTCGACGGTCCGAGGGACGCCAAGAGCGACACGTCCCACTGGGGGCACCATCAACAAGCGCATTGAAGAGGCCCAAAAGAAGCAGCAAACCGCAGAGGAGTGGATGGACCTCTCTTCCAAAATGGTCGCCGTGTGGTGTAAGCGGTTCCACGCCGCCACTCAGGCCCGGCAGAAGGCCGACGCGGAGTCGGAGACCGACTCCGCGGCGGTCCCGCGGCTCCCCAAGGGTTTCGAGTTAAGTCCCAATGCCAGAGTGACCGCCTCTTTCCACTTGGCCTGGCCGGACGAAGCGCCGCCGGAGATTGCCAAGCTCAATCCCGGTTGGCTGGAGGTGTATTACGTCCGCGTCGAGGAGGTCAACAAACCGAGGAAGGCCACGGCCTATTACAGCCGGCAAGCCGATCTCCGATCGTCCGACGCCCGGACCATCGACAAGAGCACCTGGCTCGACAACGTCCGGATAGGCTCGCAAAAGGACCGGCGTCGATCGCTTGACGTGCTGATTACGCCCCCGGAGAACTACGTCCCCGCCGACAACCCCAGGGACGAGGACGAAACCGATTTGGTCATCGAAATCCTGTCGGTCGAGATCAAGGATCCGACCAAGTAACCGTGGAAAAGGGGACGGATAAGGGGCGGCCCCTTGTTCCCGCGTCCAATCAACGAGGCTACGTTTCCACGGCGAGAAAGCCCCGGCGTTTTTTGCGGCGCGTTTCGATTGTGGCGGTGGACCCGCTGACCGTTGACGAACACACCGTTCGAGCTGTTCAAGTCCGAGATTTCGTAGTCGTTCTCGACGCGGCGGATTTCGGCGTGGTGGCGGGAAACCTCGGTGTCGTGGACCTGGATGGTGCTGGACGGGTCGCATCCCAATCGCTCGATGGGTTCGATCAACTCGAAGCGGCAACCCTGGTCGGCCCCGCTGATGACGAACAAAGTCGGCACGACTCGGATTCCCCATTGGGAGGCGATGAGCTAACGACAACTCTTCATCTTCGATTCGATTCTACGAATCAATGGGGCGTAATGATAGGGCTTGGGCACGAATTCCCCATCGGACAGCCGGTCGCGCCAACCGCGCAGACTGCCCAAAAGGACAAGTCGAGGCCGATATTGCCGTCAACGCTTGAGTTCATACGTTTGCGGCTGGGAGTCACTGATCGCGACCTCGAACGCGATGTTGCCCGCGGCATCGCTCCGCACGGTCGTGACTCGCGCACCGTTGCGGAAGAGCGTGTATTCGGCGCCGGGTACGAGATCGGACACGACGTGACTGACGGTCATGCCGTCTTGGGCGGCCGTTTCCGTCCATTTTCGGAGGCCGGCGGCGGCGCTCGGCCAGGCGTCGATGCGAAGCTCCAGCGACGCCGGAACCGAACGGGTCACAGCCATCGAGAACGTCTTTCGATTGCCGCAGAAGTATTCCAGCGTATCG
>JAHIKV010000320.1 GCA_018897395.1 Planctomycetota bacterium
GAGGACGGTAATCTATACCAGTCAGAACCCTACGTTTACGCGGAGTACATCGTGGGCCCGGAGTCAGAGTATTTCGGGGAGGGATCCCATTCCTGGTTCACCGGTGGAGCCGCATGGCAATGGCACGTCTTCTGGGGCCATATCCTCGGGGTGCGGCCAACCTACGATGGGCTGCTGATCGACCCCTGCCTTCCAGGGGACTGGGAGGCCCTGGCTGCCCGTCGCTGGTTCCGTGGGGCCATTTACGAAATCGAGATTGACAAACCTGCAGGTATTAACAAAGGCGTAAGAAAGATTCTGGTTGACGGCGAGCCTGTCGAAGGAACCATCATCATCCCGCACGCGGATGGTCTCGTTCACCAAGTCAAAGTCGAGATGGGGACTCCCCCCCTAACTTGACTGCGTCGGCATCTGTCAGGTCGTCCGTCAGCTATGATCATGCTTCCGGATTAGAAATAGCCGGAGGTAACTGTCGTTTTTACCCAGGGGAAAACGGCCCTTGTGATTCACGAATCGCAGGAGATGTATCGACCATCACAACCTTTCCACCGTTACAAGATGTTCCTGTTGGTAACTGCCGGGTTGCTACAGAACAGGCCAGGCCATTCGTTACAACATGGGATCCCGATGGGGGCTGGGCTGCATAGGGCGAGAATCTGTTTGCAACTCGTTGCGGAACCGTTGTAGTCGCTATTCTGACGCAAGCTTAATGACCTGGGTCGATCTGCGGAAAAGCCTATGGGCAAGGCATTTGTGAGTGGCGGAGGGAGAGGGTTTCGAACACCTTCAACGCGGCGGGGCGGTTTTCAAGACCGTTGACGTTCGTACCATCCTGTACCATCTAGTCCCAAATAGTCCCATCCTGTATGGGATTTCTGATTTCTTCGTCCCGTGTGGTACCATCCTGTACCATCTAGTACCAGACAGTATGTTGGCAAATTGTTGGCAAGACGGGGTCCCGTCGAGAGTGTCCAGGTGGGGAAGTCGCAGTTTCGAGGGAGAAGAGAAAGGTGGAAGTCAGTCAAAACGACTGATTGTTACTTGTGCAACTTCATGAGAAAAAAAGGGAAACCCTCCAGTTTCTCAACGGACACCTGTTGAAATCCGATTGAATCAGTAGCGGCTTCCGCCTCCTCAGCAGTTACGCTCTCCCCGAAGATTACTTCAACCGTGAACCAGTTGATCAGGTTGCGGATGACCGGGAATGTAGTGAACCCACGGTTGAAATCGAGAACCTCCCGCCGGGGGGAATCTCTGTCCGCCTCGGCAATGAAAGCCCTTCCGCCCGTGACCAGAACCCTGTGTATCTCTTTCAAGCCCCGTTTCATATCCGGCCAGTACTTGATGGACCCTAAGCTGACCACACGGTCAAACATGGAATCCTCGAAAGGCAGGTCCATGGCGTCGCCATAGATGAACCTGCAGTTGTCAGCACCGGTGCGGTTTCGCCGGTGACTTGCGGCGCGAACTTGGCCCTCAGAGTAATCGACTCCTACCACTTTGGCATCGGGGTAATCTTGTGCCAGCATAAGCGACAAATGACCGGGGCCGGACCCTACATCTAGGACCTCTGCGGTATTCGGGAGGTCGAGTTCGCCAATAAAAAGAAGATAGTGACGGGATGCTGCTTTGAGTATGCGGCGGTTGTAGGCTGGGCCAAGAACGTGGTCCCAGGCCCACTGGGAATCCGCGAAGCGTTTCAGCAGGCTCCTCTTTCCCTGCTTGTAACTCATAGCGGCCTTCCCCCCACGGCATTGTTGCGTTCAATGCTAGTACCTATACCTTACAATATCCAACTCGAATATTCTTATGTTGAACAAAGCCCGCTTGGCACGGGCTGCTTTTCAGCGCTGGAGTGGGAAAGGTAGCTCGAACACACGACCTTCATCCTGATTCGTCTGCCAAAGCATTCATGGTAGTGGCGTGGCGGAGGGAGAGGGATTCGAACCCCCGGAGCCTTGCGGCTCAACGGTTTTCAAGTTCTAGTGAGTTCGTGCTGTCCTGTCCGTCTGGTGGTATCCAGTGCTGTTCTGTGCAGCGCTTCGTGTTATCCAGTCCGTCTGGTGTCATCCTGTATCATCCTGTTTGGTTTGCAGCGCGTTTGTAGACTTGCTCGCTGTTTTCAGCAATATTGAAGCTCTTCGGCGATTTCTCCCAATTCTCTACCGAGCTTCCCGAACCCATCGTTCATAGTGAGCCTGAACCAGGCCAGACAGGCGAAACCATCTACGTAGAAACCGACAGACGCCGCTGTTTTCTCTCCCACAAAGACGTAGACAAAACCGAGAACAGACCAACTAACAACGGGTGAGACCATATATGCTACGGGGATACCCGGCTCCTGTGATTCGAGACAAGGGAGTGAACAGAAAAGTTCAATAACGAGGCGAGCCTTGGTGGCTCGCCTCTTTATTTCTCTATTCTTATTTCTTTCGCGTCAACCGCGAAGACAAGCGGCCGCTATGCCTGAGGTGGTTGCTGGTCAGGCGGCTGGAACTGCGGGGACACTGCCTGGATCCCCTGCTCGATCCCAAGTGCCTGGAGCAGTTGGTTGAACATCATGCCCGGCTTGTTTTGCATCACCACTCCGCCGGGGGCGGCGGCGTCCAGTCTCATCTCTGTTGGGACCAGGCCCTTTGGCACACCCGCCATTTTTGCTATCCCGCCACTCATCGCCCCCATCTGTGGCGGCTCCATCCATCCCTGGATCTTGTATCCCGTTTCCGTCTGATCAATCTCCACCCCAACGAGCATCTGCTGGCCCGAATCGATCTTGTACAGGCGGTGTGTGTCGCTTTCCTCCTGGGCCTTGCCATTGTTCTGCGCTGCCCAGGCATCAGCGATCTCCCAGACGTTCTTGTCCGTCTGGAACTCGACCACCGTCCTGCCACTCAGGTCGCTAGTGGTATCCGCCATCTCTTCCATGCCCTTCTTGAACTTCTTCCCCATGAATCCCATGCCGGAACCTCCTTACGATGATGATCTCCAGTCAAACCTATCAACCTCATCAAACGCCAATCATCATAACATGAGTTTTATTCAACTTCTATATCTTTATCATCTTCCAGACTACATTAGTGGTCGCGAAGTCCCACGCTTTCTTGCCGTGCCAGGGGATGACCAGAGCAAAGATAACAACGACCATTATCACGCCAACCGCGGCCAGCGCCGCGAATTTCCAAGCCTTCTCGCGCCGGTCTGGTCTCTCGAGTTCGGTCCAGTGCCCCATCTCGATAGCTTTGAGGTTGGCTATCCGGCTCTTCACGGTGTCGTAGGCGAACGATGTCCTGCTCTCCGTGTTCCCCGGCACCCAGTAGATCTTGGTGGTGTCCGCCTTGCCTCCCACGGCTTCGGCGGACGCGGCGCCATCATAAGTGACCATCTTTATCGGTCCTGATTCTAGAGGCCTCCAAATGAACAGATATCCCTGGAAGTGCGCCGTCTTGGGGATCACGGCCCTGGTCTCCTCTGAAAGAGCCCATAGCTTCTCAATCGTTTTTCCCAGGCACTCGGGGTCAGAAATCAACTTCGCCGCTATCGTATCGGCCAGCAAATCGTTGTGCCTGTAGAGGATCTTCGTCTTCTTCCTCAATCTCCTGTCGGCCAGGACCACTATCAGCGGTGCGAACAGGGGCAGTAGGAATACGAGCAGGTAGACGTTTATAGCGACGGTCACAAGGACTGTCATGAGCAGGAACAGTACGCCCAGCCCGAAACCCGCGTACTCGAATCCTGCGCTGCTCGACGCGAGGAAGTAATCGCCAAGGGCTATGTGCGCGATCTCGTGCGCCATCATCGCCTCTTTCTCGGATCGCGAGAGCCCGGCTTTCAAAGCTTCGGCGGTGACTCCGATGCCCGGCTTCCTCCCCTCGCGGAACGCGATGCTGTTGACGGTGGGGATGCCCAGCACCTCGAGGACCGGCGGGCTCATCCCCAGGCCTATGCTCACACCCTCGAGCGCGCTCTTGAAGGATTGGTATTCGGCCTGGTCGCATTTCGTCTCCCTGTAGAAATCCTTCAGGTTCCGGCGGACCCTCGAACGGACCTGGGCCACGGCAATCCCCGCAAACAGCACCAGGATCCCTATTGTTGCTAGGACGGCCGCTGCCTTATTGAAGTGGCTCATGGATTCAAAGAGCCAGCACCTGCCCTGCGCTATAGCAACTATCAGCATGACCAGCGACAGGATGACTCCGAAGGCCAGTGGCGCGAGGATCGTTACCATCAACGCGAGAGAGCTTAACCTGTAGAAGCGAATGCGCTCAACGACATCAGTGCCCATGTCCACCACGCGAGGCGCCCCCCAGTAGATGCTGCGGTTCGGCAGGTCGAGTCGTCACTTCAGTCTTCGAAAAGGCCCTTGCGGCTCGAAGGTTTTCTGTTCAATCGGACAGCATCGAGGGAACAATAACACAAAATCCTATTTTTAACCGCCGCTTGACAATTCTATCCGCGCTCCCGAATATCCTTTAAGAAAGGGAAATACAGCTGGCGGAGGGAGGGGGATTCGAACCCCCGGAGCCGGTAAAGGCTCAACGGTTTTCAAGACCGCCGATTTACGTCCCAACTAGTACCATCTAGTCCCAAATAGTCCCATTTAGTGCGGAAAACTGCGATCCTTCGTCCCAACTAGTACCAAGCAGTACCATATAGTCCCAAACAGTCTGTTAGCAAAATGTTAGCATTTCTTGCTGATGCTAGTCCCGGGCAGAAACGTGATATCCGATGATAATCGTTTCGCTTTTCACACAAAGCGCACTAAAGCCCTTCCCTGATATCGCACTTTTCACACTTTTTAAATACAATGA
>JAHIKV010000282.1 GCA_018897395.1 Planctomycetota bacterium
AACTTGACAGCGGCCCATGTCTTGGTCAGTCAATCCTCTCGGAGGTAAAACTATCAACCGGAGAGCCGGATGCGGGAAATCCGCCAGTCCGGTTCGGAGGGAGGGGAGGCCGAACTCAATCGGCCTTCCCTACCCCTATCAAGACTCAAATCATAAATCCAATCTTCCCATGAGCGCAATCCTCGACATCCCCGAAGTCGTCGCGTTGGATGCCCGGCGCAGTCTGGTGCGGGTGCCGCCGGAAGTCGACGTGCCGCTGACCCCACGGGTTAGGCAACTGATCGACACCGCCGACTTCCACCGACTCGCCCGAATCAGTCAACTCGGACTCGTCTCGCTGGTCTATCCGGCGGCGATCCACACGCGATTCGAGCATTCCCTGGGCGTTTATCGCCTGGCCTTGCTCTATCTGAAACAACTGGCTCACGACGAACGGTTCACCCGGCTAGTCGGCCGCGAAGACGCCGAACTGCTGATCGCCGCCGCATTGCTGCACGACCTGGGCCACTGGCCGTTCTGCCATCCGATCGAGGACATCCGGCTGCCGAGTGTGCCCAGCCACGAGTTGTTCGCCAACAGCTTCCTGCTCGAAGGCGAGATCGGCGACGTGTTGCGGCACGATTGGCGGATCAACCCGCGAGACGTGGTCGCCTTGCTGAGCGAGAAACCCCGCACACCGAGCGCGAAAATCCTCGCCGGAATGCTCTCCGGCCCGATCGACATCGACAAGATGGACTACCTCTACCGCGATAGTCTTCACGCGGGCGTTCCCTACGGGCGGCACTTCGACCAGCAGCGGTTGCTGGGTAGCCTGTGCCTGAACGCGGCTGGCGACGGACTGGCCATCTCCGACAAGGGAAAAACCGCCGCCGAGCTGATGGTTTTCGCCCGATACGTGATGTTCAGCGAGGTCTACTGGCACCACGGCGTGCGGGCCGCGACCGCCATGCTCCAACGGGCGTTCTACCTGCTGCACGGAATGTTGGACCTCGACACGCTGTTTCGCATGACCGAGCACGAGATGATCGACGAGCTGCGCCGCACGGCCGCCGGCGGACCGGCCGACGAACTGCTGCTTGGTCTGTTCGGCCCAACTCGCCAACTTTACAAGCGGCTGGCGCAGTACAGCTTTTTCGAACAGCGCGAGCTATACCAGCGGCTTGCCCGCCGGCCGTACCCTTGGCTCACGGCCTGCGGCGAGCGGCTCTCTGCGATCGTCAGCACGGCGTTGGGTCAGGTCGTCGCCCCGGATGAATTGCTCTTCGACGCCCCGCCGGTTGCCCGCGAGGTGCAGTTCGACGTGGAAATCCATTTTCCCAAGGAAAACCGCTATCGCCCGTTGGGCGAGGTCTCGCCGGTGGTGCGCACATTGGCCACCGAGCAGTTTGACGACTACGTGAAGCGTGTCCGCGTCTTCGCCCATCCCCGTATCGCGTCCGAACTCCGCCGGCTGGAGAATTTCACCGAACTGCTGGAACAGGCGATTTCGCAGACGGAGTAATGTAGGGTGCGTCCGCGACGCACCACGAATATGTGGGGCCGGAATACGGTGCGTCGAGGACGCACCCTACACCTTCCGCTTCCTCTTCCGGTAGCATAGCAATCGTAGGCCGGGTTGCAACCCGGCAAACATTCCGCCGGGTCGAGACCCGGCCTACCTTCTGGCTTTCACACCGAACGCAAAAACGGGGACGCAGCTCTTTTCGCTGTCCCAGTGGTCGCTCGTCCGACACGCCGCGTGGACGCGGCGGTTAAACATCCCCCCGCGACCGCAGTCGCGGGGCGTTTCCGATAGAAAACCCCGAACCCCGAATCTCGAACCCCGAGTCCCGAACCCCTCAACTCGGCCAGGTCCGCTCGATGAACGTGGTGTCTACCCGCGACTCGTGGAAGGCGGTGTGGTCGAGAATCTTTTGGTGCAGGGGGATGGTCGTCTTGACGCCCTCGACGTGCAATTCCGACAGCGCCCGCTTCATGCAGGCGATGGCCTCGCGGCGGGTCGGCTGGTGGACGATCAGCTTGCCGATCATCGAGTCGTAGTAAGGCGAAACGACGTAGCCCTCGTGGACGTGCGAATCGAACCGCACGCCGAACCCGCCGGGTGCCCGAAATCGAGTGATCGTACCGGGCGTCGGGCGGAAATTCTTCTCCGGGTCCTCGGCGTTTATGCGGCATTCGATCGACGCCCCGCTCTGGCGAACATCATCCTGGGTGAAGGGGAGTTTCTCGCCGGCGGCCACCAGCAACTGCGCCTTGATCAGGTCTATGCCCGTGACCATTTCCGTCACCGGATGTTCCACCTGGATGCGGGCGTTCAGTTCGATGAAGAAGAAATTGCCCGAGGGATCGACGATAAACTCGACCGTGCCGGCGTTGGTGTAGTTGGCGGCGCGGACCAGTCGGACCGCCGCGTCGCATAAGGCCTGGCGCGTTTCGGCGTCGAGCCGCGGGGCGGGACTCTCCTCGAGCAGCTTCTGGTGCCGCCGCTGCATCGTGCAATCGCGCTCGAAGAGATGGACGGCGCTGCCGTGGTGGTCGGCGATCACCTGGACCTCGACGTGGCGGGGATGCTCGACGTACTTTTCGAGGTAAATCTCGTCGCTGCCGAAAGCGGCCTCGGCCTCGGCCTGGGCCTGCTGGATGGCGGCCTTTAGCGCCAGATCGTTCAGGGCCACGCGCATCCCGCGTCCGCCGCCGCCCGCCGACGCCTTGATCAACACCGGGAAACCAAGCTGGTGGGCCAGCGAAACCGCCTGGGCCTCGTCCTCGACCAGTCCGTCGCTGCCGGGCACCGTCGGCACGTTTACTTCCTTGGCCAGCCGTCGGGCGGCGTTCTTATCGCCCACCAGGGCCATCGCCTCGTGGCTGGGTCCGACGAACTCGATCTCGCAACTGCGGCAAATCTCGGCGAAATGGGCGTTCTCGGCCAGAAATCCATAGCCCGGATGGATCGCCTGAACGTTGCCGATCTCGGCGGCACTGATCACCCGGTCGATCTTCAGATAGCTGTCGGCAGCCTTGGGAGGTCCGATGCAGTACGCCTCGTCGGCCAATTCCAGGTAGGCGGCGCCGCGGTCGGCCTCGCTGAAAATGGCAACCGTCTCGACGCCCAACTCGCGGCACGCGCGAAGGATGCGCAAAGCGATCTCTCCGCGGTTGGCAACTAAAATGCGTTTGAACACAATAATCCCCTATATCGTTTAACCCGGAGCCAGCGGCGACGGGAGGCATCGTCCTGCCGCGCCGTCGCCGCTGGCTCCGGGTTAAACGGTTTATTATTCTCCCGTCTCGACCTTGAACAGGGGCTGACCGAACTCGACCGAGGCGCCGTTTTCGACCAGCACCGCGGTGATGCGGCCGGAGACCTCGGCCGGAATCTGGTTGAATACCTTCATGGCCTCGACGACGCAAACGGTCGTGTCCGGCCCGACGTGGTCGCCGACCTTAACGAACGGCGGCGATTCGGGATCGGCGGCCGTGTAGAAAGTGCCCACCATCGGGCTTTTTATCAGCGTTCCGTTGTCCGCTTCCGGCGGCGTGGATTGCTCGGCGGCGGGTTCCGGCTTCGCCGACGCAACAACCGGCGGTGCCGCAAGCGGATGGGCTACGGCCGCCGACCGACGCAATTGAATCCGCATTTCGCCCTGTTGGAGATCGATCTCGCTGAGATCGTGCTCCTTCATCAGTTCCACGAGACGGCGGACCTTGCGGACGTCGAAAATATCCCGATGGGTCGAAGAGGGCGTTTTCATTGGTTTCCCCGCAAAAAACAGCGACCGATGGTCGCGCCGGCATCATGCGTCGGGGCGGCAGTTCGCGTTGGGGCGGCAGTTAAACTGCCGCCCCAACAAAGTATTGTTCAACTGCCGCCATAACCATGTATCCCTCTACTGGGCGCGACCGAAACAGCGCGGCTTTATAACATTTATCCGACTACGGCGTCTTCCAGCCGCTTGGGAACGCCGGTGAGGACTTCGTGGCCGGTGCGCGTGACCAGCACGTCATCCTCGATACGAACGCCTCCCCATCCCGGCAGGTAGATGCCCGGCTCTACCGTCACGACCATCCCCGGTTTGAGGATGGTCTGGTTCTTAACGGCCAACCGCGGCGCTTCGTGGACCAACAACCCCAGTCCGTGCCCAAGTCCGTGGCGAAAACGCTTGCCGAAACCGGCCTTGGCGATATACGATCGGGCAACGTTGTCCACGTCGTGGGCCAAAACTCCCGGTCGGACGGCGGCAATCGCTCGGGTCTGGGCCTCCAATACAACATTATAGATTCGCTCGAATTTCGGCGAGATTTTACCCGTCACCAGCACCCGCGTCAAGTCGCTGCAATAGAGTCCGTCGTTGGCCCCCCAATCGACCAGCACGAAGTCGTCCTCGCCGATCCGGTGCCGGCCGGGCGTGGCGTGCGGCAACGCCGCCCGAGGCCCAACGGCCACGATCGACGGAAAAGACGCGTCCTTAGCCCCGAACAGCCGGAATTGATATTCCAAATCGTCGGCCACTTCCTTCTCGGTCTTTTCCGGCCGCAAAGTCGACCGCAGCACGGCGAATGCCTTTTCCGCCTGCCAGACAGCCCGACGAAGCCGCTCGACCTCGTCCTTGTCCTTTATCAACCGCAGCCCCTCGACCATGCCGGAAGAGGGCACAAGTTCGACCTTCGGCAATTTTTCGGCGATCTGATCCCGCAGTCCGACGGTCATCGAGTCCCCCTCGATCCCCAGCCGGCCGATCTTCGCGGCGCGTACGACCCGCACCACCGCCTGCAACATCGCCACCCCCGGCGGACGGATGTTGAGTTCCACGCCCGGACACTCTTCTTCCAATTGGGTCGTGTATCGCGGGTCGCTGAGCACCGTTTCGCCGTCGCGGCGGACCAGCAGGTAGCTGTCGTCGCCGGTGAATCCGGTCAGATAGGTGACGTTCGTGAAATCGGTGACCAGCAGTGCGTCGACGCCGGCCTTCCTAATCGCCTTTCGGAGCCGCTCGCGTCGGGCCTGAAAGTCCATGCTACATCTCCTGGAAAGAGGGGACAGGGGGCAGGGGTCGGGGATTTTAATATGTATATGAAAACGTTCGGGAATTGGCCCGATAAAACGGCCATTTAGCCCCGGGTGACAGCCATTTAGCCCCGGGTGAATACACCCGGGGTACGGCTTGGTGCGTCCAACCACTCCTCCCCGCCGTGTATTCACGGCGGGCTAAATGGAATAATTCCCGGAATGTCTCATGTATATACGAACTTCGGATTCTGGCCCCCGATCCCTAAACCTCAATCCCCGATTGGACCAGACGGGGGGCAGGCTGACAAGGGGCTTGCCCGGCAGATTGACGAAACCGCAAACTCGGAATACGATGCCGCTGGACGTTCATTACCATCCCGTATTCCCCCCGTCCCGGCTTATTTGCCGGCTAATGCCGATCTGCACTTTCTGAAAAAATGCCCATTCTTCCCAAATTGAATCGCGCGATCCGTTTACCCGAGTTGTTTGCGTCCGGCAACCGCTGGACTTTGCCTGCTGACAATGCTTTCGACGCCAAGTCGATTGTCAGACGTGGTGA
>JAHIKV010000335.1 GCA_018897395.1 Planctomycetota bacterium
CTGGATCGGCTCCAGTATGACACCCGCTGCGTTTCCAGAGACGCCGCGCTCCAGCGTCAGTCTCAGCATTTGCGCGCAAGCCAGGGAACAGCTTGCCCTTTTCAGACCCAGCGGGCAACGGTAACAATACGGATTGGGCACACGGATGAAAGGCCTGGTTAAACCCAGAAACCGGCTTCCGCCGATCAGCTTTCCCGCTGAGCGCGTGGAAATCCAGGAGGCACCCATGGTGCCGAGTGTGGTGCCGTGATAACTGTCGTAAAAGCAGATAAAATCCCGCGAGGGTTGGGTGTTTTTATACGCGATTTTCATGGCCGCCTCAAGCGCCGGTCCGCCGCCGACCGTGAACGAGACGCGATTCATTTCGTTGCCGGCGATCTGTGCTAATTTGCGCGCCAGATAAAACCGCGGCAGTGTGTCGAACCCCTGGTGCACATGCGACATTTTCTCCATCTGTTCGGCGACGACGCGGTTAATGTCCTGGTTGGCGAACCCCAGATACATGGCCCAGCTTTGGGAGGTGCAGTCAATATAGTCCTTGCCGTCCGTATCATAGATCCGCACCCCCTTGCCATGCGTGATAACCGGCATTCCGCGTGTTCCGCCCCCGAGCGTTAAATGCCTGGCGCACGCTTCCATCTCGGCCTTATTCATCGCATAGATTGTTTCCAGTAGCGGATCCATCTTGGGCCTCCTTGTAAGAAATTCAGTGATTGAGTGATTCAGTGATTGAGTGATTGAAGGAAGTTAATACCTTGTCCATTACGCCCGCTTTTATGGCTGCCAGGGTTTGCTCCAATAATGCCGTTGCCGGCCGGAACTGCTTGCCGTCCGCATACGCACAGACCTGTGCCAGCAGGTAGCGGGCTTCCGGCCAGGCCGGGTTCAACTGTAGCGCGCACAAAATCAGTCCGCCGGTTCCCGCGGATCGCTCCAGCAGATAGGCCAGCGGGTGACACACGGGGTAGCGATGAATCACACGGATGACCGGTTCGCCCTCCGCCAAATCCAGCGGTCTCAGTTCAATGGGCGGCGCATCTTCCATGAGACGGAAAAATTGAAAATCCGCAAAACCATCGTGCGGAAAATCCCCCAGCATCGGATGATTACGGATGAGGGTGCCGTTTTGTCCGTCCTCGTAGGGCGAATAGTTGGCCGGCGGCGTGAAGAAGTATTTCACGTATCCGAAAAGCGGCCCATGCGGACGAACCAGGCCTTCGCCGGCCGCCAGGATGACCCGGCCGCCCGCGCGCATGAATGCAATCAGGGGTTCGTCAAGCTGTTCGGTCAACACCACCCGTGGCGTGCCTTGAACCAGTTCCTTTGCCGTTACCCCGGGCAGATCGCTCCAGTCCTTCAGCCAGGTATGTTCGCTCTTGCCGTAGCGCAACGCTGTCTGCGGCAATGCGGCTTCGCGCGGGAACAGCCAGATATTCCAAGAGTTGGAGACGATGCGGCTCCCCTCGCGAAGCGAGGCTTCCAGGCGCGCGGCCGTTGGGCGGGTCACGGACGGCACCGCGATGTTTGCCTCGCCAACCGGACATGTGCAATACGCCTGGTGCGTGTAGCTGAGCTTTCCGGCAACCAACGTGTCGGCGCCCGCCACCAGTCGCCATTCCAGCAAGGGCGCCGTCATCGGCGGATGAGAAAAGTCGGAAACGAAGAACTTGCACTTGAATTCATCTCCGGCGCACACCATTCGGTCATTGAACCCCAGGCTGGACATGACGATCGTATCCCCATTCGTCTGGAGCCAGCCGGGTGCGTCAATCAATTTGCGCTCGTAAAACTCGTCAATGATCCCTTGCGGCGAGGGATTGGCATCCATGGCGTCGAAATGACAAATACCGGCGAGGTGCGTAATATTGCGGCGGCAGTTCTCCAATTTGGCTTTTGCCTCCAGCAATTGCAGGCGCTGGCTGTTTTCTGCGAATTGTGGAAGCAAGTGGGCCAAGCCTTGGTGTGTGGCGGCCTCCAAGGCGATTTCCGCCGCATAAGGACGGACTGCACCCGAATACTTGTTCCGGATTCGCACGTCCGGGAAGGAACTCCACCAGGCAAATTCGTGCTGGATAATGGGCTTGCCGGACTTCGCATATTTCTCCAGGTGCTCACTCGTCTTGCCCGACGGATC
>JAHIKV010000039.1 GCA_018897395.1 Planctomycetota bacterium
ATGCTTTTTCTGTCTCGAAGTCTCCTCAAAACGCAAGCGAAGGAGCCTTCGAGACAGAAAAAGCATGGACCCCCACTTGGATACACTTCCCAGTTCCTTTGGCTATAAAAGTGACCTTAATCCTGTGACACTTGTCCACTAGCCACTAACCACTAACCACTAATGGAGCGAACCATGCCGAAACAAGGCTACGCCGGGCCGCTCGAGCGGATCGACGACTGCTGCTGGCGGATACCGCAAAGCTACAAATCGGGGATGCGGGTCGAGGGGCGAATTTTTGCCGACGAGCGGTTGATGGAGCAGATTCGCGCCGACCAGGCCCCGGAGCAGGTGGCCAACGTGGCCTTTCTACCCGGCGTACAAATGGCGAGCCTGGCCATGCCCGACATCCATTGGGGATACGGCTTCTGCATCGGCGGCGTCTCGGCGACCGATCCGGCCGAAGGCGGCGTGATCTCGCCCGGCGGAGTCGGCTACGACATCAACTGCGGCGTCCGACTGGTACGGACCAACCTGAACCGCGAGGAAGTGCAGCCGCGCCTGGGGCAATTGATGGACGTGCTGTTTCGCGGCATACCGGCCGGAGTGGGTGTCGGCGGACCGTTCCTCTTCGACCACAAGGAGCTTCGCCGCCTGTTGGCCGAAGGTTCGCCATATCTGGCCACCCGCGGCTGGGCCACGCCCGACGACCTCGAACACACCGAGGCCGGCGGCTGCCTGGATGGCGCACAGCCCGACTTCGTCGGCAAAAGGGCCGTCAAACGGGGCGGCGACCAGTGCGGTACGCTCGGTTCGGGCAACCACTTTCTTGAGGTCCAAGTAGTGGACGAGGTGTTCGACCAGCCGGCCGCGCGAACGATGGGCCTGGAAAAAGGCCGGATTTGCGTGATGATCCATTCCGGCTCGCGCGGGCTGGGCTACCAGGTCTGCGACGACTCGCTGGCCGCGCTGCGCAAGGCGCCGGCCAAGTACGGCATCGAGTTGCCCGACCGGCAGTTGGCCTGTGCCCCGGTCGATAGCCCCGAGGGCCAGGAGTATCTCGGCGCGATGCGATGCGCGGCGAACTACGCCTGGGCGAACCGGCAGTTGTTGATGTGGCAAACGCGCGAACTGATGGCCGATTTTTTCGGCCGCCCATGGGAGTCGCTGCAAATGGAGCTGGTCTACGACGTTGCCCACAACATCGCCAAGATGGAGGAGCATGAGGTCGAGGGGCGTCGGCGCGTGCTGTGCGTGCATCGCAAGGGGGCCACCCGCGCGTTCCCGGCCGGACACCCGGACGTGCCCCAGCGCTATCGCCAAATCGGCCAGCCGGTGATTATCCCCGGCGACATGGGCCGGGAGAGCTGGGTCCTGGTCGGTCTGCCCGGCAGCATGGAAAAGACCTTCGGCACCACCTGTCACGGGGCGGGCCGGGTAATGAGCCGAACCGCCGCCATCAAGCACGCCCAGGGACGACGGATCGACCGCGAGTTGGCCGAAAAAGGCGTAATCGCCAAATGCCGGAACTGGAAGGGGCTGGCCGAGGAGCAGCCCGAGGCTTACAAGGACGTGAGCGTGGTGGTCGACGTGGTCCACCGCGCCGGCCTGGCGGGCAAGGTCGCCCGCCTGAGGCCGCTGGGGGTGGTGAAGGGATAAGGGGCGGCAGTACAACTGCCGCCCCAACAGTGTTCCACCGGGGGATTGCACCCCGGCAAGAACCACGGTATAGAAATGGATTACGGAGGTAAAACCATGCGAGAAACCTCGTCATACAATATCAATGTCTTGTCTCGTGTCGGGCTAACGCTTTGGTCGGCAATGTCCCTCGGTTTTTCGGGCTGTAGCCCAAACGCCGGGGGGCCCATTGGCGCCGCCACATCGACCGTCGAGCGGACGGCCCGTTTGGAAGGAGAACAGAAAATGACGCTTACGATTACCAGTTCGGCTTTTACCCAGGGGCATCCGATCCCGAAAAAGTACACGGGCGAAGGGGCCGACGTCTCTCCGCCGCTTGCGTGGTCGGATGTGCCGGAAGGGACCAAGGAACTCGCGTTGATTTGCGACGACCCGGACGCCCCCAGGGATGAGCCTTGGGTACATTGGGTGATCTACAAGATTCCGGCCGATGCAACGGGTTTGCCGGAAGGCGTACCGCGGAAGTCGCGTCTGAAAGACCCGGCCGGCGTCTTGCAGGGCAAGAACTCCTGGCCCGAGGGGGAGAACATCGGCTATCGCGGCCCGATGCCCCCGCCGGGACACGGAGTACACCACTACTACTTCAAGCTCTACGCGCTCGACGCGCCGTTGGATGTAGAGCCGGGGCTGGACAAGAAAGCCATCTTGGAGAAGGTCCGCGATCGCGTGTTGGCCGAGGGCGCGTTGATGGGGACTTACGAGCGGAAGAAAATGTAATTGCCGTTTAGCCGGTGTGCTTGCACGCCGCAAATGCAGGAACCGATCGTACATCACACGGCGGGCAAGCCCGCCGGCTAAACGTTCGTTTTCGCAACATGCCCGACCGACGAACCCATCGCGGTCCGCACCCCGAGGACGCCCGGCTGTTCAATGCCGGGGCAGTGCCGTTGTTGCGCGCGGCGGCGGGCGACTTCTGTTGGCTGCTGGACCGCGGCTACGCCCACGATTCGGCGTTGAAACTGGTGGGCGACCGTCACGGCCTGGTGGCCCGACAGCGGACGGCCGTTAGCCGTTGTTGCTGCACCGAGACGCAGTCGGCGAGTCGACGCGCCCGCGAAGTCGGCCGTGAACGGTTGTCGGGCGCGGCGCTGTGGATCGACGGCTACAACGCGTTGACCACCGTCGAGGCGGCCTTGGCCGGCGGGGTGATCCTCGTCGCCCGCGACGGCGCCTACCGCGACATGGCCAGCATGCACGGCAGCTACCGCAAGGTGGCCGAGACCTTGCCCGCGCTCGAACTGCTGGGCCAGACCCTTGCGGCCTGCGATCTCCGCGAGTGCCGCTGGCTGTTTGACCGCCCGGTCTCCAACAGCGGCCGGCTAAAAGGGATCGTCGAGGAGTTGGCCGCCGCGCGGGATTGGCCGTGGCGGGTTGAACTGGCGCCGGACCCCGACGCCATATTGTCCGATCCCGAAGCATGGGGAACAACGGAAGTCGTTGGAAAACAAGACGTTGACAATGTTGGGGCGGCAGTTCCGATGTTGGGGTGGCAGTTAAACTGCCACCCCAACAGGGCACCCCTACCCCAACGGGGGATCGTGGCGGCAACGGCCGACAGTGCGATCCTCGATCGCTGCCCGTGCTGGTTCAACCTGGCGCGGGAGACGATTCACTGTCACGTTCCCCTGGCGAACGTGCTGGAATTTGCCCCTACCGACTGATGTTGGGGTGGCAGTTGAACGTAAAGCTTCGTCCAACCCGTTGGGCGCTCTGGGCAACTTTGCAGCAACCACTTTGCTGGAAATATGTTACGACAAACCACGATTTCACACTGGTGAACTTGGGTAGGAAATTGGACGGGTTGGACGAAGCTTTACAGTTGAACTGCCACCCCAACGGGGACGAAGGTGCTGGAGTTGGCGGATGCCGGCGGGGTCACTTGACGATTGACCGACGTTTTGTTACCTTGCCAGATAGTGTTCTTTTCCTGGTTTTCCTGTCCAAAGGAGAAAGGTGTATCGATCATGTCCTATCGAATGACGACCGGTTGGGTTTTGGCGTTTGTGGCTTTGTTCGTGGTATGCGCGGGTTGCCCGAGGGGACCGTCTCGCATTCACCCGCCTTCCATCAATGCTTCGGCGGCGGGAGACAAGGCCATCGAAATGTTCGACGCGGACAAGGACGGCAAGCTCAGCGGGGAGGAACTAGACAAGTGTCCGGGCGTGAAGGCCGCCTTGGCCCAGATCGATCCCACCGGTCAGGGCGCGGTCACGGCCGACATGATCACCGCGCGGATCGGGGCCTGGCAGGACTCGAAACTCGGCCGGATGTCGTTCAGTTGCCGCGTGACCCATAACGGCCGGCCGTTGCAAGGGGCGGAAGTGAAGTTCGTGCCCGAGAAGTTTTTGGGCGAGAACGTTCAAGTCGCCACGGGCAAGACCGACCAAAACGGCATGGCGATGATCAACGTACCGAACCTCACCCCGCCGGGCCTGGCTCCCGGCCTTTACCGCGTGGAAATCACCAAACCCGGCTTGGACATCCCCGCCAAGTACAACACGGAGACGATCCTCGGTCAAGAAGCCGCCCTCGACGCCAAGGGGATCCAGGAAGGCGTCGTTTTCCAATTGAGCTTCTGAGCCGCGCAGGTAGGGCTAATTTCCTCGTTCCCACGGTCCTCCGTGGGAACGCACCGCCCGCGACGCTCTGCGTCGCCCCCCGCCACCGACGCGGAGCGTCGGAACAATGGGGTTCCCACGCGGAGCATGGGAACCAGGAACAAGGTAGGGCTAATTTCCTCGTTCCCACGGTCCTCCGTGGGAACGCACCGCCCGCGACGCTCTGCGTCGCCCCTGCCACCGACGCGGAGCGTCGGAACAATGGGGTTCCCATGCGGAGCATGGGAACCAGGAAAATTGATGTGGCCGACCCCCGCCGACGCGCGGCGCCTATTCCTTCAGGGCCATCAACAGATCGAGGATCGCTTTCTTGCCGTCGGCGAAGTACATCAACGTGTTGTCGGCGGCGAACAACGGGTTGGGGATGCCGGCGAAACCGGGGCTGAGGCTCCGCTTGATGATGACCACCGTACGCGCCTTGTCGACGTCCAGGATCGGCATGCCCGCGATCGGACTGTTCGGATCGGTCCGCGCGACCGGGTTCACCACGTCGTTGGCCCCGATCACGATCGCCACGTCGGTCTGTGAGAAGGTCGGGTTGACTTCGTCCATCTCCTTGAGTTTGTCGTAGGGGACGTCCGCCTCGGCCAGCAGTACGTTCATGTGGCCGGGCATGCGTCCGGCCACCGGATGGATGGCGAAATCGACCTCCACGCCACGCGATTCGAGCAATTCGGACAGTTCGCTCACCGCGTGTTGGGCCTGGGCGACGGCCATGCCGTAGCCCGGCACGATCACCACCCGCCGCGCGCCGTCGAGCATCATGGCGACCTCGTCGGCGGTGGTCGATTTGACTTTGCCGCCGTAGACCTCGTCGGCCGTCTGCGCCCCTTCGCCGGGGCCTAACGTGCCGAACAGCACGTTGGTCATCGAGCGGTTCATGGCCTTGCACATAATCTGTGTGAGGATGATGCCCAAGGCGCCGACCAACGCACCGGCGATGATCAACACGGAGTTGCCGAGCACGAAACCGGTCGATGCGGCCGCCAGACCGGAGTAGGAGTTGAGCAAGGCGATTACGACGGGCATGTCGGCCCCGCCGATCGGATTGACCAGCGTCAGCCCGAGTACCGAGGCCAGCAGGACCAGCGCCCAGTAAATGGCGGTGCTCTCCGGATGCATGACGCCCCAGACGAACAACACGATGGCGATGATGCCCAGCAGGGCGTTGATCGTCCGCAGGCCGGGATAGTAGCAGGGCTTCTTAAACCACTTGTATTCTTCCAGTTTGGCGAAGGCGACCAGACTGCCCCAGAAGGTGACCCCGCCGATCAGGCCGGAGGCGACCGTGGCGACGGCCACGACAAGCCCTCCGCTCCCGCCCTTGGCGAGTTGTTCGGCGCCGGCGACCAGCACCGAGGCCCCGCCGCCGAAACCGTTCAGCAGCGCCACCATCTGCGGCATGGTGGTCATGCGGATTTTCAGGGCCAACAGCGCGCCGATCACCGAGCCGATCAACACGGCGGCCACGACCAAGCCGACCGTGGTCATAATGTGCTTGTCTTGGCCTTCCTTGAGCATCATCGGCACGGTGGCCAGCACGGCGATCAACATGCCCGTCGCGCCGAGGATGTTTCCTCGCACGGCGGTGCGGGGGCGGCATAGACCCTTCAAGCCGATAATGAACAGCACGGCCGCCAAGACGTAGGCCAAATCGAGGTAGGCGGGATTGATATTGATCAAGTAGTCCACGAATCAGTCCTTCTTCTTGAACATGCTCAACATGCGATCGGTAACCAAAAAACCGCCCACGACGTTGATCGTGGCCAACAACACGGCCAAAAATCCCAGCACCGAAACGAAGCCGTCGATCGACATCAAGGCGACGAATCCGCTGCCGGCCGCCACCAGTGATCCGACCAACGTGATGCCCGAGATGGCGTTCGAGCCGGACATCAACGGCGTGTGCAACAACGGCGGGATTTTGGTGATGATCTCGTAGCCGACGAAACAAGCCAACACGAAAATCGTGAGGTTGACGATAAAAGTTTCCATGATTTTGCTCTCTTCCGGAAATTTCGCGACCTTATTCTCGTTCCCACGGTCCTCCGTGGGAACGCACTGCCCGCGACGCTCTGAGACTGTGAATTTTTCGATTTGGCGTCGTTGCGACCACAATCCGTAGGGTGCGTGAAACGCACCATGCACTACCGGTTGTGGTGCGTTTCACGCACCCTACAAAAATTCACATCCTCTCTGCGTCGCCCCCGCCGCCGACGCGGAGCGTCGGGACAAGGGGTTCCCACGCGGAGCATGGGAACCAGGGTATCGTGCCGGGTCTCGACCCGGCCTACTTCAGTAAATCGCCGACACGGACATTCACGACCGCCCCGTCGCGGGCGACCAGCGTCTCGCGGATGACTTCGTCCTCCATGTCCATTTCCAGCTTCCCCTCCCTAACCATCAACATCAGGAAGGTACATGCGTTCTTGGCGAACATCTGGCTGGCGTGATACGGCGCGGTAGACGGCAGATTCGTGGGCCCGAGGATCGTCACCCCGTGCTCGACGACCTGCTGGTCCGGCTTGGTCAACTCGCAATTGCCGCCTCGCTCCGCCGCGAGATCGACGATCACCGAGCCGGGCGTCATGCCGGCGACCATCTCCGCGGTAATCAAGATCGGCGCCTTTTTGCCCGGCACCGCCGCCGTTGTGATCACCACGTCTTGTTCGGCTACGACGCGGGCCATGAACTCGCGCTGCTTGCGGTAGAACTCCTCTCCCATTGCCTGGGCGTATCCGCCCTTGTCTTCCGCCCCGCCCGCCTCCAGCTCCATCTCGACGAACTTCGCGCCCAGGCTGAGCACTTGTTCCTTGACCGCCGGCCGGACGTCGTAGGCCGAAACCAGGGCGCCCAACCGCCGGGCGGTGGCGATGGCCTGCAAACCGGCCACGCCCACCCCCACGATAAACACCCTCGCCGGCGAGAGCGTACCCGCGGCGGTCATCAACATGGGGAACATCTTGGGCAGCGTCTCGGCGGCCAGCAGCACCGCCTTGTAGCCCGCCACCGTGGCCATCGACGAAAGTACGTCCATGCTCTGCGCGCGGGTGATGCGCGGCAAAAGTTCCAGCGCGAACAGCGACACTCCGCGGGAGGCCAATTCGGCGGCCCCTTTCGGGCTGCCCAACGGGTCGCATAAGGCGATCACCACTTGGCCCTTACGATAAAGTTCCAGGTCTTTGCTGCCGGTCTGGGGGCTGGCCCCGGCGGCACGCACTTGCAAGATGACTTCGCCCGCGAAGACCTCCTGGCGGGTATTGACGATCTTGGCCCCTTTGTCGATATATTGTTGATCGATGTAGCCCGCCGATTCTCCGGCCCCAGTTTCAACCAGAACTTCCATCCCGGCTTTGATCAACTGGGCAGCCGCAGCCGGAATCAAGGCGACTCGCCGCTCGCCGGGGTGACTTTCACGCGGAACTGCAACAATCATGGCTTGCCTATCCCATCTAGTTTTAGAAGGGGTAAAAGCAGAAATCATAACAAGCATTACCGCTACTGTAAACAGGCCCGTTTTCCCCTTGTCGCACTACCCGAAGGCGGGGCTTCGGCCCTAATTCTCGCAAAATCGCCGGTACATTTCTCCCCAGGACGGGAACTTAGGGAAAATTAGCCCCCGGCTATAAATGTTGATGTTGTTCTCTCGAACTCAATCGGCGGCAACCCGATTCTTTTCCCAACCATCTTGTCAGCCTCCCGAAGAGCCGATAAACTACGGGTTTCTCATGTCCCGGCAGTTGTGCGAGTAAATAGTATGCAGCGGACCAAAACCTACATGGCGCGGCCAGACGAAATCGAACCGAAATGGTGGCTGGTCGATGCCGGCGACAAAGTGGTCGGGCGTTTGGCGAGCGACCTGGCGATGGTGCTGATGGGCAAACACCGCCCCACGTATACTCCGCACATCGACAACGGCGATTACGTCGTCGTCATCAACGCCGACAAAGTGGTGTTTACCGGGAACAAATGGCAGAAAAAGAAATACGCCTGGTACACGGGCTATCCGCGTCAACGCACCGAGACCGCGGCCAAGCGGTTCGAGCGGAAGCCGGAGCTGATCCTCCGCGAGGCCGTCCGCCGCATGTTGCCCAAGAATAAATTGGCCTTCAAAACCCTTTCTAAACTGAAAATCTACGCCGGCACGGAGCATCCGCATCAGGCCCAACTGCCGGAACCAAAAGAACTCGGAATCAAGGACTAGTCATCCATGGCAGTCGTCAAGAGCAACGAAATCCTCGGCACGGGAAGACGAAAGAGTTCCGTCGCGCGGGTGCGCATCCGTCCCGGTGAAGGGGCCATCCGCATCAACGACCGCGAACTGGAGAGCTATTTCTACAACACGCGGCAGAGGAACGCCGTGCTGGCCCCGCTGGAACAGACCGGCAAGCGGACCGAGATCGACGTGCGGATCCGCGTCGACGGCGGCGGGATCGCCGGCCAGGCCGACGCCTGCAAGCTGGGCATCGCACGTGCGCTGAAAAAGTACGACGAGCACTTGGCCGACGGTCTGCGCGACTCGGGCCTGTTGACCCGCGACGGGCGGATGAAAGAACGCAAGAAATACGGCCTCCGCGGCGCACGGCGCGGAACGCAGTTCTCGAAACGTTAGCAGCCTATTGAAAAAGTCGGGCTTTGGGCGCCACTGCCATTGTTGGGGTGGCAGTTGTACTGCCACCCCTGTTTTTGCCGCGTTTCCCGGGGTGGCAGTACAACTGCCACCCCAACATGTGGCTTTTTCAACGGGCAGCGGCGGTTGGACGCATCAAACCGTGCCCCGGGTGTATTCACCCGGGGCTAAATAGCTGTTTTTTTGTGCTCCGATTACCCAATCTCGATCTTGCTGATCTTCACTCGGGTATAGAGTTGCCGGTGTCCAGCCTTGCGGCGATATCCCTTTCGCCGCAGGGCCTTCTGGACGACGAGTTTTGGGCCTTGCGCCATCGAAAGAACTTCGGCCGTCACGGACGCCCCTTCCAGAACCGGCTGGCCGACCATCAATTGGTCGTCGTCCCGACAGGCCAAAACGCGGTCGAAGACGATCTTTTCGCCGGCCGGCAGGTCGCGGTAGTCGATGTCCAATTCCTGTCCCTCGGCGACCTTAAGCTGTTGTCCGCCTTCGGAGATTATTGCGTACATGGGTCAATCCTGCATGTTTGTCCCGTCTAATCGGAAACCAACAAGTTTAGCAGATCGACTCGGAGTTGTTCAAGGGGCGTATAGGCCATCGCCGTTGAATTAGCCGCAAGGCCAAGAGCCGCAAGCCTTTGCGACCAACGGTCAGGCGGCGCGACCAACGCAGCGCGGCTTTATGTGAGGGCATTACGGAAACTTAACTTGCCGGTCCTCGGCGTCGCGGCAGTCGAACGCCAGGTGTTCGGGCGCGGCCGTCTCGACGCCGGTGATCTCGACCGACATCTCGCCTTCTTCCTCGAGCCGGGCAAGCTCGTGCCGCTTGCGGTTGTTCAGGTAATCGGCCACGTCCTCGGCCACCGTGACGGCGACCCGTTTGATCGCCGGGCGTTGGCCGGCCAGGATCATCATGCGGACGACGTCGATCGCCATGCTCTCGGCGGTTTTCACGACGCCCACCCCGTTGCAGGCCGAACACTCCCTATAAGCGCTCCGTTTCGGGTTTGTGCGGATTCGTTGTCGGGTCATCTCGACCAGTCCGAAGGGGCTTGTTCTCAGTATTTTGGTCCGTGCCCGATCTCGACGCATCGCGTCGCGCAACGCCCGCTCGACGCCGTGGCGATGATTTTCCTTGCGCATGTCGATGAAATCGTTTACGATCACCCCGCCCAGGTCGCGGAGGCGGAGTTGGCGTGCGATCTCCTTCGCCGCGTGGAGATTCATTTGGTAGGCGGTTTCCTCGGCGGAGTCCTCGGCGCGGAAACTGCCGCTATTGACGTCGATGGCCACCAGGGCCTCGGTCTGGTCGATGACGATCGACCCGCCCGATTTCAGCGGTACGCGGCGACAGTGGATTTTGGAGATTTCCTCGTCGAGGTTGTACTTACAGAAGAGCGGTTCCTTGCCCTCGTAAAATTGCAGTCGATGTACGCTGCGGGGCATCACCAGTTGCAGGAACTCTTTTGCCCGCTCGTAGGCCTTCTCCTCGTCGATGTAGATAGTGTTGACATCCGCGGTGAAGATGTCCCGGATGGTGCGGATAATCATGTCGCTTTCTTCGTAGATGCCGGCCGGGGCGGGCAGCCGCTTGATCCGCCGGGCGATCACCTTCCACAGGCGGAGCAGGTAGGCCATGTCGCGGGAAAGCTCGCGGCGGGTGCGGTCGCTGCCCGCGGTGCGGACGATGAACCCCACGCCCTTCGGCGGATTCAGTTCGAGCATGATGTCTCGCAGCCGGCGGCGGGTCGTCTCGTCCTCGATCTTCCGCGAGACGCCGATCCGCCCCAAGGCGGGCATCAAGACCAGGTAGCGGCCGGGGATGCTGATGTAGGTCGAGAGCGTAGGCCCCTTCGCGCCGATCCCCTCCTTGATGACTTGCACGAGCACTTCGTCGCCCCGGCGGAGGATTTCCTGAATGGGCGGTTTGAAGCGGGGCCGGGCGCTGTAGCGGAAGTTGCGCGGCCGCTGTCGGGGCTGGTCTTCCGTACCCTCCTCGAACTCGTCGCCCACGGCCGATTCGCCGTTGCGGCGCGGCGGACGGCACGGGCCGCTCGGTCCGAGGGCCTTGTCCGGATCGAAGCCGCCCTGGCGGAAATACTCCGGCTCGACGTCGCTGACGTGCAGGAATCCGTTCCGGCCGACGCCGAAATCGACGAACGCCGCCTGGATGCTCGGCTCCAGGTTGACCACGACGCCTTTGTAAATGTTTCCTACGTAATTGTCTTGTCCTGACCGTTCAACGTAAAGTTCTTCCAGGACTCCATCCTCAACGATCGCAATGCGGCATTCTTCCGGCTGCGCGACGTTGATCAACATTTCCTGTTTCATGTTCTCGCTTTCTAGTTCGGCAATACCGACCAGCAAGCATTCGTGAAGTGCAGGGCAAGCGTCGAGAGGGAAGGCTCATTGGCGGACCTCCACTGCGGTGCGGCGCAGTCGGGCGCCTTGCCGTTCGAGATCGGCCAGTCCCAAGGCCGCCAGCACGTCGCGCGGTCCGGCGCTTCCGCCGCGCTGGGCGACGTCCAGCCGCATGGTCAGCCCGTCGCTGGCCAACGCCAGTTCCAAGACCAGCGGGCGCAGCTCGATCGACACGCGCCGATTGGGGCGGGTGATCGGCCAAGACGAAGCGGACAGCAGCCGCTCGATGCGCTCGGGGAGTCCGGCCGGCGGGGGCGAGGGAATCGAGGCTTCGTAGCGGAGGCTCTGGACGCGGGCCTTCGGGCCGCCTTCGGGCAGAACTTCCGCCGCGCGGAACTCCAACCCCGGCGGGGCGTGCGGCGCCAAACGCCGCAATAGCTCCTCGGCGATGGTCGATTCGGCCAGTTCCACTTCCATCACTTCGTCTAGTCCCTCGATTCCAACCGCCAAGGCCGCGGGGAACGTCATCCGAGGCTTCGGATGGAACCCCTGACTGAAACTCATTGCCAGCCCGGCGCGGCGGAATACCCGCTCGAAACACCGCATCAGGTCGCGGTGTCCGATCAGCCGCAGGTCTCCCTGCTTTGCAAAACGAATGCGTACTCGTAATCGAACCATTAGTTCGAATTTCCCCGTCACTGCCGTTGCCGGCGGGGAACCAAAAATAAACCGGTTGTATTCTTTTCCTAATAAATGTTTGGAATATCGACGCGATATTTTCGGTCGACAGAATAGCCGGGGGCCAACAGCCCCCGGAATTCCTGGTTCCCACGCTCCGCGTGGGAACCCACATTTTCCGACGCTCTCCGTCGCCACCCGCCGTTCCCACGCGGAGCATGGGAACGAGAGGATGGTTTCAGCAGCAATCACTCTATTCGGCAACCTCTTCAACGTATTTTTTTACTTCTTCCTTCAGGTAGTTTTTCACGTCGCGGGCGTTTTCCATGGTCATTACCCGTTCGGCCACGGTCCGGCACTCGGGAATGGTCACGCGGCGGCAAAGATTTTTCACCTCGGGAATGGCGCTGGGCGTGACGCTGAACCTTCGCAAACCCATCCCCAGCAGGAGTATTGTGTACAAGGGGCTGCCGCTCATTTGCCCGCACATGCTGATCGGCACCGGCTTTCGGTCGGCGGCCTCGATCGCCATGGCGACCAGTTTCAGCACCGCCGGATCGACGGGGTTGTACAGTCCGACCACGTCCTTGTTGGTGCGGTCGACGGCCAGCGTGTATTGGATCAGGTCGTTGGTGCCGATGCTGAGGAAATCGACCTCCTCGACGAAGCGGTCGGCCATCATCGCGGCGGCGGGCGTCTCGACCATCATCCCCACCGGCATGTTGCGGTCGAACGGGAGGTTATGTTCCTGGAGGTCTTCCATCACGTCGGCCAGCACCATTTTCGCCTGGCGCAGCTCCAACAGGGTGGAGACCAGCGGGAACATGACATGCACTTTGCCCAAGACGGATGCCCGCAATATCGCCCTCAACTGCGTGCGGAACACCGGCAGGTTGCGTAGCGCCAGGCGGATGCTGCGCAGCCCGAGGCACGGGTTGCGGTTGTCTTCCGGGTGAGGCATGTTGGGCATCTTGTCGGCGCCCAGGTCGAAGGTGCGGATCACCACCGGCTTGTTGCCCATCGCCTGGACCACGCGGGTATACGCCTGGTAATGAATCTCCTCGGTCGGTTCTATCTCGGCGCCGAGATAGAGGAACTCGGTGCGGTAGAGTCCCACGCCGTCGGCCCCGCGATCGACGCAATGATCGACCTCGTAGGGGAACTCGATGTTGCCCAGCAGTTCGATGCGGACGCCGTCGCGGGTTTCGGCGGGCAGATCGCGTAGCGGCTCGAGCTTGGTCGCCTGGATCCGCTTCTCTTCGGCCTCGCGGCGGTATCGGGCCAGCGTCTCCTCGTCGGGCTGCAGGATCACCAGCCCCTGGTCGCCGTCGATGATCACCGTCTCGCCGCCGGAAACATCGGTCAGGAACGGGCCGGTGCCCACCACGGCGGGTATTTCCAGGGCCTCGGCGACGATCGCCGTATGGCTGCCGGGTCCGCCGACCTCGGTGACGAAGCCGCGGACGAAACGCCGGTCGAGGTTCGATGTCTCGCTGGGCGTAAGGTTGTGGGCCAAAACCAGCACGGGCGAGGTGAGGTGCGATATCCCTTCGCGGCGCCGACCGAGCAGGTGCCGGAGCAGGCGTTTTTCGATGTCGAAGATGTCGTTGGCCCGCTCCGCGAGGTAGGAGCTTTCCAGGCGTTGAAAGACCTGGGCGTAACGCCGCAGGACGTGGCTGACGGCGTACTCGGGCGAGTAGTGCCGCTGGCGGATCAGCTCCTCGACTTCGCCGCGGAGGCGGGAGTCTTGGAGCATTTGCAGGTGGGCCTCGAAGATCGCGCCGTACTTCTCGCCCAACTCGGCGGAGACGGTCTCTCGATGGTGGGCAATTTCGACCGCCGCCGCGGTCACCGCCTTGTTGAACCGCTCGAGTTCATCGACCACCGCGTCGCGCGCGACGAAGCGGCGCGGGATGCGGAATCCCTCGGTGTCCATCACCAGCGCCTCGCCGATGACCGCGCCCGGAGAGACGGCAATTCCTTGAAGTTTCTGCATCGGCGATTACGCGGATTCCTGTGTTTCGTCGTTGAACTTGCCGGCGAACAAGGGTTCGAGCGCGTCGGCGACGGCGGCGGCGTCCGGCCCGACGGCCTCGATCTCCACCCGTTCGCCCAACTCGGCCACCATGGTCATGATTTGCAGCACCTCGGTTGCCCTCGCTTGCCGGTCTTTCTTGACCAACTTAACTTGCGATTTGCCTTGTCCAACTATCTTTGAAATGGCCAAAGCGGTCCGTGCATGCACACCCATTGGATCGGTGACCACTACGGTTCGCCTGACAACGGTTTCCGACATGGCTGCGTCACGCTACGAACTGGTTGTTGTCGGCTTCGTTCAACAGGGTCTGGATGTCCTCCGTGCACTTGGCCTGTTTGAGGAATCGGCAGAAGGTGTCGTTGCGAAGCTGACGGGAGATGTTTTCCAACGCCCGAAGGTGGTCGCCGGGTCGGTCGGGAGGGGAAACCAGCAGGAAAAACACGTGTACGGCTTCCCCGTCCAGGCTGTCGAAATTGACCCCCTGGGGGTTGACCGCCACCGAGCCGATCAAATGATCGACGCTGGGGTGCTTGGTGTGTGGCACGGCCACTCCGCGGCCGATTCCGGTGCTACCCAATTCCTCGCGTTTTAGGATCGCCTCGACAATGCTCTCAAGCTCATCCGCCTGGATTTTGCCCGCCTCGCACAACGCCTGGACCATTTCCCGGATCGCCCCTTCCTTGTCCTGGGCTTTAAGTTGCGAGAGGATTGCCTCGCGGCAGATAAAATCAACGAACTTCATGCGTGTGCTCTTCCTTTCTATGCCCGGTGTCCAGCGCCGCGATGGCGGTCTTGGACCTTCTCTTTGTGTTTCCGCAATTGTTGTTCCATTCGGTCGATCGCCGCGTCGACCGCGGCCGGCAAGTTCTCCGCCTCTCCGACCGCGACGAATTCATGCTTCTTGGCTGAAGCTTTGAGATCGACCACGGGCTGGTTCCGATGTTCCAGGTCGATGATGGCGTTGATCGCGTTGAGACGATCGTAGAGCCGGTCCAATTTTTCCAACTTCTCCCGAATCATGGCTTGGGCCGGTTCACTGACGTGCCCGTGCCGGACCGAAATGCTTATCTGCACCAAATCGACTCCTTATGAATGCAGTGAATATCTCATTCTAGCGACCAGCCACCGGAGAGACAAACGCAAACTCGCTCCGTATTTTCGCGGTGTGGGTGGTTAGGTTGGGGTGGCAGTACAACCGCCGTCCCAGCGAAAGAAAGTAGTCGCTTTCTAAACCCTGTTTTTGACGTGCATATAGCCCGCCCTCTTCAGTCTAGCTTTTTCGCGGTTTTTCGTAAGGGGGGG
>JAHIKV010000283.1 GCA_018897395.1 Planctomycetota bacterium
AGGTCCCGCCGGCGACATAGTATCGCCGGTAATCAGGCATCGCTGTTCCTCCCCAAGTAGGTTATGCTTCAGCATAACAACCCCCGAGCAAGATGCACGCCCGCACTCGGGCGTTATGCTAAAGCATAACCTACCCATACTGTTCCTCCCCAAGTAGGTTATGCTTCAGCATAACAACCCCCGAGCAAGATGCACGCCCGCACTCGGGCGTTATGCTAAAGCATAACCTACCCATACTTGACGTACTTCACGGCCGGCCTCCGCGCAAAGAAAGACCCGCCGAAG
The DNA here is from genome assembly GCA_018897395.1 of Planctomycetota bacterium. Classification (GTDB taxonomy): domain Bacteria; phylum Planctomycetota; class Planctomycetia; order Pirellulales; family Thermoguttaceae; genus JAHIKV01. The sequence continues at coordinate 286 of JAHIKV010000283.1, forward strand.
TGAGCGTGCCGTGCGGCAGAGGCCCGACGGGTTTACTAAGTGAAGTATATCGGCCATTTCGGGGCCTGGCAAGCGGAATAGTGGGCCTGCCGCCCGGTTTTATTCCCGCCGATCTGTAAGAAACCTCTCCAAGCCCCCTTCGCCCTTCATCCTTCCAACCTTCACACCCTTATACCCTCCCACTCCCGCCCGAGGGAACAGGGAAACAAGGAGACTCCGCCCTCCGCCCTCCGCCCTCCCCCCTCCGCCCTCCCCCCTTCCACCCACCCTTCACACATTCTCACCCTCCACACCCTTCACACCCTTCTCACCCTTACACACTTACACCCTCCAACCCCCCCCGTAGAGTTAATTTGGAAATAATTTTTGGAATTCCGTCATGCCGCGTGTCAGGATTCGCCCCTCGGCGGTCTATAGGCTTTCAGAAAGTGAGTAATGAGTTGCCTCCCGGAGTAATCACACGCAAAAACGTCTTTGCGGGACGACGGCGAGGCGAGCACAACCATTCTCTTCTTGGAGGACAGTGACATGAAACGTTCAATGATTGCAGTGCTGAGTGTGGCGTTGTTGCTCCTGGTGGGTGCAGTGGCTCAGGCTAGCTTAAACTTAAGCTGGCAAACGGCACCCATCCTTGGAACCGACAAGACCCTGGTAAATGAATTCGGAGACCTCACCGGACACGTCACGATGATCACGGGGCCTACCCCTATTGACCCATCAACGAGCCTGCCTTACCTGGACGAGGGCGGCAACACCGTGTTGGGTCCCACAATCCCGCATTACAGCATGGTCGGAGACTCGCTTTTTGGGGTAGGCTCGCCCGGCATGACGGTGTTCGACTGGACCGGTAGAGTCGCTAACGGCAGCGGCATCAATTTGGATGCGGGGCACACCTACGACTGGACCGCCGTGTACACGAACCTCGGGACGGGGTATATCGACTCGTCCGCCAACGTATACACCGGAGGCAGCTTCATAATGCTGAACGGGTATCTGTGGGGCTATGGTAGTAACTCGTCCACCCTGTCAGTCGCAGATATTGGCTCGTGGACATACGTCGAGACATGGACCGACCGGGCCGGCGGAGAGGGATCGTTCATCAGTTCCACCACCAACTTCTCGATTGTTCCCGAGCCGGCCAGCGTGTTGGTGTGGTGCCTGCTTGGTGCGGGAAGCTGGCTGGGGATGAGGGTTTGGCGGCGGCGCAGAGTGCCGGTCGGCCGGCAGTCCTGGTCGCCCGAGAACCGTCAGGCGATCCACGACATCATCACCCGCTGAGCGATTTCGTTGGGGCGACGTCATTTGTTGGGGCGACAGTTGCACTGTCGCCCCTGCCGGGTGGCAGTACAACTGCCACCCCAACGGCTTGACCAATCCAGGGCCGCCGCCCTCCGGCGGCCCGTAGGGGGTTGGTAGAGATAGTTCCTGGTCTTCAAGCAAGAATCGCTGTTGCGAGGGCGAAAAGGATGAAACGCATAAACGTTATTAGTTGTGTTGCCACTTTGCTGTTGCTGGCCAATACCTGCAACGCGGCTATCATTACGTGGAACACTCGGGGTGTTGCCACGAATGTAGCCGGCGGGATTCTCTCTTTTGATGAGTTGCTCACCAGCACGAGCTACACCTATGTTGACGTGGCGGGGGCTGGCTTTGATTTGAGGGTCTCTTCCAGCCACACGATGGTCCTCAGCACAGGCGACTTGAATTACGTCTATCCTAATTCATCCCTGTTGTTTGAATTCTTCGCTACCGGCACAACCACCAAAGTTGATGTCGCGGGCTTTGCCGTCGACTGGCGTGACTTGGATGGGAACAACACCGCCGGCACTTTCACCATTGAGGACCGGCTTGGGTACACAACGATCCTCAATACAAGCTCTTCGATCTTTTCTCTAGGGGCATCTTTGGTGACGGTAGATCTCAATACGGGGAATGGAATCAATCCTGATGGAATCAAAAGCACTGCCAGCGGTGATTGGAATAACCTTGACCTCGCGTTTATCTCGGACCTCTCCTCGATCCCCCTACATTCTTTCAGCTTGGATAACACGACCGATTGGATTGCCCCGACAAGTCTCCGCCTTAATGTTGACATCATCGTCATCCCCGAGCCCGCCACCATTATCATCTGGTCCCTGCTGGGCCTGGTTGCCGTCGGCTACGGCGTGTGGCGTCGGAAGCGGGCGGCGTAACGCCCCCGGTCAATTCGAGAACCAATCAAAGGGCCGCCCCTGCGGGCGGCCCTTTTTTCTGCGTCCTCTCGCGCCCCTTTCTTGGAACGCCAATCTCCCCTAATCGGCGCCATGCGCCGGCTCAGCTATCAGCTTTCAGCGATCAGCCGTCAGACCGAGGCATCCACGGCCGCGCCGGCTGACTGCCAAAAGCCGACCGCTGACCGCTACTTGCCTTGAATGATACGCCCGCGGTGGTATAGTATGAAGGAGATCAGGAGCGAATCCCTGCCATTGCAGAAATAAGCCTGACTGGTCTAAAACTCGCCCAACTTCCGGAGGAACAGCCATGATCTCGGCAGAATCAAGAGCAGTGGTCGAGAGAGCAAGGAGTGTCTACGACTCGCAATTGCGGGCGGAACTCGAACGGAAATATCCGGGCAGGTATGCCTGCATTGAGCCGGTCTCCGGCAGCTATTTTCTCGGAGACACCTTCGACCAGGCCGTGAACGCGGCAATCGACGCGTTTCCGGACCGCTTGACGCATACGTTGCGGATTGGGCGCCCCGCGGCCCTCCACCTGGGAGCACTGCTCCCATGAAGGGGACCGTCGATGAATCGACGCGGGCCTTGCTCGATGTTTCCGTGGCAGCGGCCAGGGACGCCAAAAAACTACCCTTGACGGTCTGGATCGACACGGCCTTCAACGGCGGCCTGGTAATCCCCCGCCAGTACATCGAACGCCTGGGATTGAAACAGGCATCGACCACACGAGCAACCCTTGCTGACGGCCGCTCGGTCGATTTGGAGACATTCACCTGCCACGTGGAGTGGTTCGGCGACGTCTACCGGACGCAGGTCGTCGCAGGCAATGGGGACTTTCCCTTGCTCGGCACGCTGCTGTTGGCAGATCGGAAGCTGACCATCGACTACAGGGCGAAGACGGTGGCCCTGGATTAGCCGCAATGCCCCAAAAGGGAGACGTTCTACTGTGAAAGCCGTGACCCAGTTCACCAAGCCGGAAGAGGCCAGGGCGCTGCCCATTCTTCTGCGGCACTCGGCCGGCACGGTCTTGCCAAACCGGACCTATGTGCTCGATGAGGAAGCCGTGGCGGAGCTCCGCAAGGCGGGCATCAGCTTCCTCACGCTGAGCCGGCTTTGATCAAGAGGAAATTCTGATTGTCGAACGTGACGTGCAGACGCTGTGAGACTGCCGGAGGACCTGTCCGGCGAGCGTGCTGGTGTGGTGCTTGCTTGGCGCGGGAAGTTGGCTGGGGATGAGGGTCTATCGGCGGGGGCGGCGGGTCGGCCGGCAGCCCTGGTCGGATGAAAACCGCCAGGCAATCCACGACCTGATCGCCCGCCATTGATCGAGCGCACAGGTCGTTTCGTAGACAGCCCCAGGGCCGCCCACTTCGGGCGGCCCTTTTTTTGTTCTCTCTCCCCAGTTCAAGGGGTTGCCCGACCGCTTGTGACGTGCCATGGACCTTGCACAATCAATAAAACAGAGATATACTGGTCTATGCACCGGGGGAGGGTGGGTATTATGACTTCCGAACACTTTGAACAGGCGCTGGCCGCGCTCGGGCAACGGGAGCAGTTCCATCCCTTCACCGTGGAACTCATTGGCGGCCATCAGTTTGAGGTCGATCATCCGTTGGCAATGGTCGTCCGCGACGGCGTGGCGGTCTATCTGAAGCCGGGCGGCATCCCCGTCTGGTTCGACCACGACAGCGTTACCCAGATCGTCGGCGATATTGCCGACAAGTCCGCCTAAGGCTCACGCAAAAGCGCGACAAGGTCTTTGGGGTCAGACCGTGATTAGTGATTAGCGGGCAAGAGCGATGCCGGCAGGGAAAACCGATGGCCGCTAATCACTAATCACGGTCTGACCCCACCCTTGCGCTAGCCGATGGGCTTCAACTGGTGTTTGAGGAATGCCGCCAGCTTGTCGATGGCCGCGGAATCCAGCGCGGCGGCGCCCGCCAGGAACTCCGCAAGCGCCTTGGGCGAGAGCCCGGTTTGATCGGCTAGTTCCCGATGGTCCATTCCGCTTTCAGAAATGGCGCGGCGCAGTTGCATTATCAGCCCTGAAGGGGTATCCTTTACGTAGTCCGTAGGGGTCGTAAGGGGACAGGCACATTTTTCGCCCGACCAACCTTCGGTTGATGCCCGGGCCGAAAAATGAGCCAGTCCCCGGCCCGTGAACGTTTACTTGAGTTGCCGGCAAGGTGCGGCTATCATGGATACCGGAGGCGACGCCATGAAGACGATTTCCGTCGACACGTCCGTTCGGTTGCAGTTGGGGAACCTCGACTCGGCGCTGGAATTGTGCGACGAGTCCGGCGCCACGCTGGGATATTTTGTTCCCGCAGCCCAGCGGCAACGCGAATTGTATGAGCAGGCCCGGACGATGTTCTCCGACGCGGACATCGAACGGGCGCGAGGACAGACGGGCGGTTCTACCACGGAAGAAGTGCTCGCCCGCCTGAGGGGAGAATGAGATACACGGTTGTCTGGCAGCCGGCCGCCGAGGATCGTTTGGCGGAGATTTGGGCGGCCGCAAAAGAGCGCAAGGCGGTTGCCCTGGCGGCAAACGCCATCGACAAGGCGTTGCGGTTCCGCCCGGGAACTTTCGGCGAATCCCGCGACGCACTTACCCGCATCTTGGTCGAGGAACCGCTGGTGATCGTCTACGACGTGAGCGAGGGCGACCGGCGGGTACGCATTCTGGACGTGCGATATGTCGCGCCGCGCCAATAGCTATGTTTTTTATCTCTATCTGCCGGCGCTTCCAGCCGGGCAAGAACGATGAGCCGGCCACGGTCATCGTCTGGTCGCTGTTGGGTGCGGCAAGCTGGCTGGGGATGAGGGTTTGGCGGCGGCGGAGACGGGCCTGCCTGAGACCGTAAACTACGATCCGAGAGCCAATCAAAGGGCCTCCCCCGCGGGCGGCCCTTTTTTCGTCGTTCTTGGCGACTTGGCGCTTTTACGTGAGGTTGAGAAGAGCGGATTCCGAGTCAGGCCCGCCGACGGGCCTCCTGTCGTCCGACCGGCAGGACGCCCGTAAACGGGCGTGACAGCGCGAATGGAAAACAATTGGAATTCGAGTGACGCCCGCGAACCCGTGCTAAAGCACGGGCCTAATACCGCCTACGGCGGGAACGCCCGTAAACGGGCGTAAGAGTCAACAACAACATTACAAAGTGCAACTTGCACCCACGGCGGCTGCCAGGCTGAGTCCGGGTTGACAACATGTTGGGGGGTGGTAAAATTAAAAGTGTTGTGATTACGAGGAGGTTGCACCGTGAAAGCCGTGACCCAGTTCACCAAGCCAGAAGAGGCCAGGGCGCTGCCCATTCTTCTGCGACACTCGGCCGGCACGGTCTTGCCCAACCGGACGTATGTGCTCGATGAGGAAGCCGTGGCGGAACTCCGCAAGGCGGGCATCAGCTTCCTCACGCTGAGCCGTCAGTCCCATGCGCCCGGCCTTGAGGGAGTAGGGTCCGGTGAAAGAGTATGACATTTTCGTGCCGCTGTATTTCAACGACGGCAGCCCGGTCGAAGCGGAAAAGTTCCAGGAATTGCAGGAAGACCTGCTCGACCAGTTCGGCGGACTTACGTTCTTCCCACAGCCGAACAAAGGCGTTTGGCGAATGGCGGGCGTGACCTATAGAGACGAAATCGTGATCTACCGCGTGATCGGCTCCGCTGCGAAAGAAGCACGACCGTTCTTGGCCAACCTCAAGGAGCGATTGAAAGCCGACTTCGATCAGAAGGAAATTCTGATTGTCGAACGTGACGTTGAGACGCTGTGAGACTGCCGTAGGACCTGGCCGGCCAGCGTACTGGTGTGGTGCTTGCTCGGTGCGGGAAGCTGGCTGGGGATGGGAGTTTGGCGGCGGGGGCGGCGGGTCGGCCGGCAGCCCTGGTCGCCCGAGAACCGCCAGGCGATTCACGAGATCATCACCCGCTGAGCGATTTCGTTGGGGCGACGGTTGGAACATTTGTTGGGGCGACAGTTGCACTGTCGCCCCTGCGGGGTGGCAGTACAACTGCCACCCCAACGGTCGATTTCGTTGGGGCGACAGTTGCACTGTCGCCCCTGCGGGGTGGCAGTACAACTGCCACCCCAACGGTCGATTTCGTTGGGG
>JAHIKV010000284.1 GCA_018897395.1 Planctomycetota bacterium
AACCTGTTGCAGGTAAAAGCCCTGCAACACTAATTTCCGTTCGCTAATGGCAAACCGCCGTGCGACGGAAAATTGCACTGACCATTGATTTCTCCAGTGGAAAGATACACAAGCTGGGCATTTTCTCAGAAAGTGCAGTTCGGAAAAATACCACACCGAAAAACTCAGAACGACAACCGAACCGAGCAAGCCGAGCAACATATTGGCCAGTCGTTGCAGCGGGGTACGTGCGAAGAAAAACGCCAGACCGAATAGCACAACGAAGACCGGCACGGCCAACATCACGGCAATCGGCCAGCTTGAGGCGGCGAACAGTGGATAGACGACATTCATGTCGGAGACCTTTCGCCGACGCGGAGCGTCGGGGCAGTGCGTTCCCACGCGGAGCGTGGGAACGAGGTTGTACTTTATGCCGCCGTTCTCCGACGTGGAGCGTCCCTCCAGCGCGTTCCCACGCGGAGCGTGGGAACGAGGTTGTTCTAGCCCCTCTCCCCCCTCCCCTCTCCTCTCTCCCCTCTCCCCGCGTCAAACGCCTTGCCGGCCGCTTCGTACACGTCGCGGAGCGGAACGTCGTTCTCCATTGCCACGCGACGGCAAGCCTCGTACTCGGGCGCGAACCGCGGCGAGCCGTCGCGGCGCCAGCCGATAACGCCCTCGACCGGACCCCAAGGGGTCTCGACCGTGTGCGGCTCGCGGCGGAGCACGCTTCGCGCGGCCGACCAGCGCCGCACGCCGAGCGTGGTCGTCTCGTCGAACAAAACGTCCTCGATCAACGTCGCGTCGCCGGGCCGGCAGACGACCGTGATCTTCACCGCCGGGCGGTCCTTTTTCATGCCGATGGCCGTGGTGTAAACGTCCAACGCACCGGACTGCCAGAACCGCGAGATGCAATGGGCGACGATCTCGCCCCGCTCGTCGTCGAGATTGGCCTCCAGCACGCACACGTCCTCGGCGTCGTGCTTCGCGTCTTCCACCGCCTCGCCGACCAGCAGGCGAAGGATGTTCGGCCGCTGGGGGAAATCACGCTGCCCGGCCCCGTAGCCGATCCGCTTGATCTTCATTGCCGGCATTGGGCCGAACGAGTCGGCCAACGTGACCAGGATGGCGGCCCCGGTCGGCGTGGTCAGTTCGTGTTTGATCGACGATTCGGCCAGCGGCACGCCGCGGAGCAGTTCGGCCGTCGCGGGCGCGGGGATGCTGCACTCGCCGTGTGCGATTCTGATTTTGCCCGATCCGGTCGGCACCGGCGAGGCCACCACGCGGTCGACCCCGAGCAGGTCCCATCCGACGGCGGCGCCGATGATGTCGGCTATCGAGTCGATGGCCCCGACTTCGTGGAAACGGATATTTTCGATCGGGATGCCGTGAACCCGCGCTTCTGCCTTGGCCAGGATGGTGAAGATGCGCAGGGCGAGGTCTTTTTGTCTATCCGTCAAGCTACCGGCGTCGATCAGGGCCGTAATTTTACACAAGTCGCGGTGTGTGTGTTCCGGCTCGGCTTCGACGGTAACTCGGATAGCCCGAAAGCCGCGTCTTTTCACCTCGACGGCCCTCAGTCCCAGGCCCGGCAGGCCGAGCGAGCCGAGCGCCTTGTTCAGGTTGTCCAGACCGACGCCGACGTCGATCAGCGCGGCGAGGGTCATGTCGCCGCTGATGCCGCTACCGCAGTCGAGGTAAGCGATTTTTGTCATGCCGATACCATTATTTAGAATCTGGAAGAAAAATTACTTGCTCGCGCTCAAGGCCCACGGGTTGCAACCCGTAGTCTCCGACCTCCAGTCTCCGTACACTGATGAAAAGGGATTAGGTTTTAGGCTGGAGGCTTTAGGCTGAAGGAAGATGTGGAAAAAATCTCCAGCCTCCAGCCTCCAGCCTCCAGCCTCCAACCTCCGGGGGCTTGTTTAGCAGTAGGCCAGGTCACGGCCTACTTGGTTTACCCCTCCTTTTTGGTGGAAAGAGTCTCCTTGTCGGAGCCAATTAGCCGCCAAATGGCATTGTGGCATGTTTTTCGGGGGTGGCAATACCCGAGCTTGACCTGCCGGGCGTGCTTCGCTAAAGTACCGCCCCGCGGATATTAGATTTCAGTGACGGTCGCGCCGTCGGCCCGGCAAGGATTGCCGCAAGCAGCGGGGCAGGTAACTCATGGTCGCATTGCTATCCAAAATGGCCCCGGCCACCGGCGTCGGCGCGGCGGCATGGCGCCGAATGCCCTGCCGGATGAGGGTCTTGTACATCGCCACTCGGCAACGGACCGGCGGCTGGCTGGCCGAGGCCTTCGCCGCCGACAGCGCCGCGCAGGTCGAGTTGGAAGAGGCCGTGGGCACGGCTGCCGGCCTGGCCCGGCTGCGCGACGAGAACTTCGACGCCGTATTGGTCAGCCATCAGCCCGACGCGCTAAACGCCTTGGACTTGGTCGAGGGCTATCGGGTCGGCGGGGCCGACGAGCCGATCGTCGTGCTGGGCACCCAAAGCGAGCAGGAGATGGCCGTTCTGTGCCACGAAGTCGGCGCCGACGGCTACCTCTGCGTCCACACCGCCACCACGCGGAACCTGATTTGGGTCATTGCCCGGGCGGTCGAGCGGCACCAACTGGTCCGCGAAAACCAACGGTTGAACTTGGCCGAACAGACCCGACTGCAACGCGAACACGACGAGGCCGCCGAGCTGCTGCGACAACAGCGGACGCTGTTGGAGGAACCGGAGACCACGGACGGCGGCGGGCCAAGCGAGTTGTCGGCCACGCACTTCCTGTCCGTCGAATTGATCGACCACTACCGCGAATTGCTGCGTACTTACGTGATCATGGGTTCGGGCAATCTGGCCGACGAACTGCGATGCCTGGCCGAACTGCTGGTCGTCGCGGGGGTGACCACCCGGCAGACAATGCAGATTCACCTGCAAGTGTTGGAGGAGTTGATCCACGGATTAGGCTCGCGGAGCACGCGGCACGTAATGAACCGGGCCGATCTGCTCATCTTGGAACTGCTGCTTAACGTCGCCGAGGGATACCGTCGTCGTTACCGCGAGCGCGTCAACCCGCCGGTGCAAATGCGGCTGCCGGGGTTTTGAGTGAGGAAGAAGGGATTAGGGATTAGGGATTAGGGATTAGAGTCTTACGGCGGAACTTGCTCGCAAGTCACAGTATGAAAAAGGTTCGCGTGAAATGATTTGCTAATCCCTAATCCCTAATCCCCAATCCCTAAATGTCCGACTCCACAACCACGCTTGACGACTTGAAACGGCTGATCGACGACTTTGTCGACCGACGCGATTGGCACCAGTTCCACGCGCCGAAGAACCTGGCCATGTCGATGGCCATCGAGTCGGCCGAATTGATGGAGCATTTCCAGTGGATTTCGGCCGAGCAGTCGCGTCAAATAGGGGACGACCCGCGGCGGCTGGAAACCGTCGCCGACGAACTGTCCGACGTGCTCTGCTACGCCCTGGCGATGGCCAACGAGCTACGGCTCGACCTCTCGACGGCGATCCGTCGCAAGATGGCGAAGAACGAGCAAAAATACCCCGCCGAGGAGTACCGCGGCCGATTCGGGCCGGAGGACAAGAAGGGGTGACCGTCGTTGGCAAGTCGCATATTGCGAAACCTCAAGCGGCTTGTCGGACTTCCGAAAGGACTTTTTGCAGTGGACACCGACCTTACCCAATTTTCCATCATTTGGTAGGGTCCGCCCTCGGTGAAGGAACACCAAGAGAGAATCATGGATGAATTTACGGCTTGCACTCCGGATACGCTGAATCCACAAGGGTTCAACAAGAAGGTGGTCTTACCTTGTGGGCTGACCACGGTTCACATAAGGAAGGCAATGGCCGAATTCCTTGACTTCTTGGGATTCCTAAATCAGCAGTTGAACACCCGGCAGCTACAACGGATGGAGTCGTTCCTGATGCCCGCCAACTTTTCCAGCATGGTTGGGGAATTTATGTCGGCAACGATCCCGAAGTATTGCAAGACATTGGTAAAGAACACTTACCACAACGGCCACCCCGACCTTCTGCCCGCGCGCAAGTATGAGGGAAACGCCTGCCAACATGGGACGGAAGGAATTGAAATCAAGGCGTCACGGCATGGGAGTGGTTGGCAGGGGCACAATGCTGAAGATACGTGGCTCATGGTCTTTGTCTTCGATGTCAACAGCGCGCGGGATGCTTCGCAAGGGATCGAACCCAAGCCCTTTCGGTTCTTGAAAGTGGTTGGCGGGCAACTGGTAAAATCCGATTGGGCATTCTCCGGTCGGTCGGCAACAAGCCGCCGAACAATCACCGCCAGTGTTAAGCGAACCGGATTTGAGAAGCTGGAAGCCAATTGGATTTACCGGGCCGAATCAGAATAGGACTTTTTGTGCGCCGACCGACAAGTCAACCTTCGGTATCTCAAGGCGCTTTAGACGGGGAATCGCCACCCTTGCCATATCATAATAGTCTTGATGCCGTTCAACACCCACGCCACAAAGCCCAATTGCTTCGGTAGCGGCAATCGTTGCCCCCGATCCCATGAATGGATCGGCAACCACACCCGTTGCCAGCGGCAGCGACACGTAGACAATGCGCCGCAAAAAGGATTGCGGCTTGATACTGGGGTGCTCCGCAATTGCTCTTTCACGCCGCGGCGTCCGTTCACTGACAATCACGTCCTCAAAGGGTAAATCTTCCGTGTAGCGCCGCAAGCCGCCAGTTTCAAATTCCCGCAGACAGTCGCTAACCTTCATGTTCGGTAGCAACGGTTTGCGGAAGATGCCCCAAGGTTCGTAACATCCTCGCGACATGGACGTTACATGGGGGAATTCTTTTTCGGCGTTTTTCGGGCGGTCCCCGCCGCGCAAGGTTCGCACAAGTCGAATCACCTCCCCTCTGAATTCCAATCCGCTATCGACGAGGGCAGTGTAGAGTAGTTGGGAAATGAAGGCGTTGGTTGCAATGAAAATGTGGGCGCCCGGTCGAAGCACATGAACGGCCAGCTTGCCCCAGTCAAGAAAAAAACGGGACAACCTTTTGCGTTCATTCCGATTTAAGGCGGTGAAGCGCGGAAGGGGTGCTCGTGCGTGTCCGTCAAATGACGGCGGGATACGCCAAATACCCCCATTGCCGTTGGCGCGTTTTTCAAGCTGATCGAGATCGTATTCCTTCACGCCGTAGGGCGGATCGGTCACAATTGCGTGTAGCGTGTTCTCGGAAAGACGGCTAAGCCACTCCAAGCAATCGGCATGGATAATACGAGATTGCCCGATTCGTTTCGTTACGTAGTCAAACGCTAGCCCTTCCGTCGGGTCCATTTTTCACCTTTTCCAAAAGACTCGATAGGTCTTCCTTGCGGTAGAGACGATAACCGTTGACTGGGTGGCGAATTGCCTTGACCTTACCGGCCCGATCCCAATTGCGCAGCGTGGCGGCGGACACCCCGACAAACTCGGCGGCTTCACTGACGGTCAGGTAGTCCCGAAGGTTCTCGGACAAGTCTATCAAACCTTACTAATGATTGCAATCTATTGTCAAACTTGATTATCTGATTTGCGCCCGTATCGTCAACCACTTGCCCCTGATTTCGCCACCGAATCAGAAACTGACCTTTCCCCATTCGGCGGAATTTGGTACTAACCCGCCCGATTGTATCGCCACGGGGAGTCTTTTCAATGGATCACACCCCCCCTGCAAGGGGACACGCTATGAAATCACTGTTGGTTCGCGTTGGTGCGTTGGGTGGTTTATTCCTGCTGGGCTGGATCGCCATCGCGCAGGCCCAGCGCGGCGGAGCATTGGTGGAGGAACAATCCGCCGCCGGTTCGACGGCCGTTGCTCTGGACTATTCGACGCCGGCGCCGGCTTCGCCCGAGCGGAACGAAAATCCGTTACGCGCGCCGGCAACGCAGCCGCCTTCGTCGGACATTCCGGACGCCGAACCGGGATTGATCCGTCCGACGGCCGATCCGTTTGGACTTCGCAACCGATATCCGGCGACGCCGACATCGGCCGAGGAACCCGTCTCGTCCGGGCCGGCCCTGGCGCCGGTCAATACCGTCCGTCCGGCCGAAGACCGATACTCTACTCCGCCGGCGGGAGATGCTCGGCTGGCCGACCGCGGCGGCGATCGATATTCAATTCCCCCGGCCGCGGAGACTGCCGTTCCGGAAGACCGAGAGCCGGCGCCGTTTCGGGCCGATCCGTTCGCCGTGCCGGCCAATCCGACGCCGATCAGCGAAAGCGATCAAAACCCGGTGGGAATGTTGCCGCAGCGCGGCTTTGCCGACCAGACCCCATTGGCGAGCGAAGGGACCGGCCAACCGGGCGATCCGCGGCTCGAAGGCATCCAAAGCCCGCAGTTGACGATCCAGAAATCGGTGCCGAAAGAGATACAAGTCGGCAAGCCGGCGGTCTTCCGCGTCGTGGTCCGCAACATCGGCCAGGTTCCCGCCTGCGAGGTAGAGATCCGCGACCAGGTGCCGAGGGGAACGCGGCTGTTGAACACGAAGCCGCAAGCGAAACGCGGCACGCGAGGCGAGTTGGTCTGGACGCTGGGGACCATCCAGCCCGGCGAGGAATCGGTCGTCGAGATGCAGCTTATGCCCACGACCGAGGGCGAGATCGGCAGCGTGGCCACGGTCCACTTTGGCGCCGACGCGACTGCCCGGAGCATCGCCACCCGGCCGCTGTTGGCCATCGAGACCGCCGTGCCCTCGAAAGTGTTGATCGGCGATCAGCTTACGCTTTCGATCGTGATTTCCAATCCTGGGACGGGCGTGGCGACCGGCGTGGTATTGGAGGAGCGCATTCCGGACGGTTTGCATCATCCCGCCGGCAACGAGTTGGAATATACGGTGGGCGATCTGAAACCGGGCGAAAGCCGCAAGCTGGACCTGCCGCTGGTGGCCAATCGTCCCGGCCCGGCCGTCAACCTGCTGACCGCCCGAGGCGACGGCAATCTCCGCGTCGAGGACAAGCGTGAGTTGGAGGTTATCGCCCCGCAGTTGGACGTCGCCCTGAAAGGCCCGAAGCGTCGATACCTGGAACGTCAGGCCACGTATCAGTTGTCGGTGGCCAACCCCGGCACGGCGGCGGCCGAACAGGTCGAGTTGGTGGCCTCCTTGCCGGTCGGGCTGAAGTTCGTCAGCGCCAACAACGCCGGATACTACGAGGAGGCGACGCGCACCGTACATTGGCGGCTCGAAAAGCTCCCGGCCAAAGAGGTCGGCAGCGTCGAGTTGGTGACCTTGCCGGTCGAGGCCGGCCGGCACGCCATCCGGCTCCGCGGCACGGCGGACAAGGGACTGGTCGCGGAGAAGGACCAGCCGGTGCTGATCGAGGGCATCGCGGCGATACTCTTCCAAGTGGCCGACCGAATCGATCCGATCGGTTCGGGCAGCGAGACCACCTACGAAGTCCGTGTGGTTAATCAGGGATCGAAGGCGGCCACGAACGTGCAGCTTGCGGTTCTTTTACCGCCGGAGCTACAGCCGGTGGCCGCCGAAGGCCCCACCCGTCACGCCCTGGACGGAAACCGGGTCTTCTTCGAGGGGCTTGCCCAACTGGCCCCCAAGGCCGAGACGGTCTACCGCGTCCGGGCGAAGGCCCTCCGCCCCGGCGACCTCCGCGTCCGCGTCCAACTGAAGACCGACGACATGCAAACCCCCGTGACCAAGGAAGAGAGCACGCGGGTGTATGCCGACGAATGACGCCGCTATGCCAACAGCGCCCGAAAACCGGCTTGCTCGAAATGCCGATCGCCGGTGAGCGCTTCTCGAACACCGTGTTGGGTCATTACGACAAAAGAGACGCAGTCGGTCAATGACCAATCCTTGTCGCTTCGGGCGTTGTACAGTTCCATGCCCTGCTCAAACAGCGACAACGACGGAGGCACGATCACGCTCTGGGGATCGGACTTCAGATCGTTTACCACGCGCTGAAAGGCATGTCGGCGGGATGAATCACACAGCGCGTCGGCGAGTTCCGTCAGAACCCATGCCGTGGTAAGCAGTGCATCTTCGCGCGAAGCCGAAAACGCCATCGCTTTCTCGTGCGCCGCGTCCTTGGCGTTGAGAATCGCCAAAAAGTAGAACGTATCCGCGAAGACACGCTTCATTGCTTGGGTGTCCCGTGGATGTAGTGATCGTGGTTTTCCGCCATGTCTTGCGGCAAGTCTGAAACGCAGCCGATCACGTCGCCGAATCGTTCGGCAAGCGTAGGCCGACATTGCGGCAACGGTTCCACTCGCACTTCAGTGCCATCCGTCAACGCGACTTGTTCGTCAAACACAACCAAGCCGTTTTCGATGTGACCGCGGTAAGTCATGGCAAACCTCCCTCCTTTTCCCTAATAGCAGTGTACCTCCGGACATCGAATAGGTCAATGTTCTTGAGAAAAGTTGCAGGCATCCTATTTCTCCAGAAGCTCTTTCCATCTCCGCGACTGAAAGACTTCCTCTTTTCCGTCGACCACGCGGACGATCAGCGCCGCCGCGCCGGGCGTGTTTTCGATCAGTCGCAGGCCCTTCTCCGGCCCAAGTACCGCGACGGCCGACGATAGACCGTCGGCGCTCATGCCGTCCGGGCCGACGACCGTCACGCTCATCCGGCCGGTCAGCGCCAGACAATCGCGCGGGTCGATCAGGTGCGAGTAGCGAACGCCGCCGATGACGACGTGTTGCCACAGATCGCCGGACGTTGAAACCGAACGATTGGAAAGCTGCAAGTATTGGCGCGGCGGCTTGCCGGCGTCGGGCGGTGCGACGCCGATCCGCCAGCCGGTCCGCTCGGGCGGCGGATCGCCCAGGCCGAGGTTGCCGCCCGCGTCGATCATCATCCGCTTCACGCCGTACTTCCGCAGCGCCTTCATCGCCTCGTCGACCGCGTAGCCCTTGGCGATGCCACCGAGATCGAGCCGCATTTTCGGCCGCAGCAGTTCGACCGCCTGCCGATCCGCGTGCAATCGCATTAGCCGGTATCCGACCTTTACACGCGCGGAGGCCAGCGATCGAGTCGAGGGGAGTTCCTTCGTGTGCCGGGCGCTGCGCCAGAGTCGAACCACCGGACCGACGGTAACGTCGAATGCCCCTTCCGATCGCTCGGCGAGGTTTTGGGCGTTCGACAGCACTCGCCACAGATCGTCGCTGACGCGGACGGCTTTCCCCTCGGAGGAACTATCGCAAAGCCGCCGCAGTTCACTTTGCGGATTGTAGCCGCTGAGCATGGCGTTTAGTTCGTGGAACCGATCGAACGCGGCCCGAGCGGCCTCACTGGCGATTTTCTCGTCGGCCGTATATAATACAATTTTGATCGGCACGGCCATTTCAACTTGCGTGAACTCGAATCGCTCGATCGCCGCGGCGCGCGGGATGGCCGTCAGCCCCATGCCAAACAGAGCCGCCACAATTATCCTGCCCATTAGGGTCCTTTCCGTATGTATAAAGCCGCGCTGTGTTGGTCGCGCCCCGAATCGCGACCAACGGTCGCGGATGTATGACTTCTCCAAAGGAGTGTATTGTCAATGAATAGAGTAATCTGTCGACGTAGTGGTTTGCAACTGCCTCTTGGAATTCTTACCGTGCTGATTCTAGCAGCGATTGTGGGCTGCCGGCCGAGCGCTACAAAGCAGGAGCCCGCGGCGGAAAGTTCTACGCCCGAACAATCCGCGGCTGCCGACCAGTCCGCCGAAGATACTCCCGTGAAGGAATTGCCCTCGACGCCCGCCGAGGAACCAAAGCCCGAGCCGACAGCCGAGGAACCAAAGCCCGAGCCGACAGCCGAGGAGCCGGAGACGACGGATCCGACTTTGGAGGTGGCCGTCAAGCACATGCCCAAGCCGGTCGAAAACCCGGCCGCCGATGCCAAGACGGAAAAGGACATGAAGCCCTATGCCGAAAAGGTCGTCGGCACGGACGTGAAGTTCGAGATGGTTCCGATCCCCGGCGGCGTGTTCAAGATGGGCAGCCCGGCCGACGAAGAAGGCCAAAAAGACGACGAAGGGCCGCAAGTCGAGGTGAAGATCGAGCCGTTCTGGATGGGCAAGTGCGAGGTCACCTGGAACGAATTTGAATTGTGGGGGCTGGGGTTGGACAAGCAGCGGCGCGAGGCCAAGCGGAACAACGCGGCGCCCAGCGTGTGGGACAAAAACGCCGACGCCCTGGCCATCCCCACCAAGCCCTATTCCGACATGACCTTCGGCATGGGCAAGGAAGGCTATCCGGCGATCTGCATGACTCAATTCGCCGCCAAGATGTATTGCAAGTGGCTCTCGGCCAAGACCGGACGTTACTACCGCCTGCCGACCGAGGCCGAGTGGGAATACGCCTGCCGGGCGGGAACGACGGGGCCTTACTCCTTCGGCGACGATCCAGAAAAATTAGACGACTACACCTGGTACGCCGACAATAGCGAGGAGCAGTATCACAAGGTCGGCCGGAAGAAGCCGAACCCCTGGGGACTGCACGACATGCACGGCAACGTCTGCGAATGGTGCTTGGACGAGTACGTCGCCGACCGCTACAAGCAACTCGACGGCAAGCCGGTCGAAGGCCCGTTGAACATCGTCACCAAGATGTATCCGCAGGTGGTCCGCGGCGGGGCGTGGACCGACGAGGCGGCCTTGTTGCGCAGCGCGGCGCGCCGCGGCTCGAACCCTGATTGGAGGGCCCAAGACCCGCAAATTCCGCAGAGCATCTGGTATCACACCGACGCCGATTTCGTCGGTTTCCGCGTGGTCCGGCCGCTGCGCGTGCCGACGGCGGAAGAGGCCGCTCGATATGAAGTCACCGAGTTCGAGAAGGAAGAGTATCTCGACTACCAGGAAGTCCAGGCGGGAAAACAGTAGAGGGGAGAGGGGAAAGGGGAGGGCCGCTTGCGGTTTCGCAACGATTTACCAATTTCCTGGTTCCCACGCTCTGCGTGGGAACCCCCTTGTTCCGACGCTCCGCGTCGGTGGCGAGGGGCGACGCAGAGCGTCGCGGGCAGTGCGTTCCCACGGAGGACCGTGGGAACGAGGGGAGAGGGGGGAGGGGGGAGGGGAGAGAGAAGGGCCGCTCGCGGTTTCGCAATGATTTTCCAACAACACCAGTTTTTCAGGAGCCTCAATGATGACCGACACGAACAACCCGTCCCGTCGTGATTTTCTGAAAGGAACCACGGTCGCCGCGGCCGGCGTTACCTTGGCCGGCGGTTGGAACGTCGCGCGGATGGCCCACGCCTCGGTAGACGATCGGTTGAAGATCGCCCTGATCGGTTGCGGCGGGCGCGGCACCGGAGCGGTGAAAAACTGCCTCCAGTCGTGCGAAAACGTCAAACTGATCGCCGTGGCCGACGCCTTCGAGAACAATGCGAAGATGAGTCTGAAGCAATTGCGGAAGATCGAGGAAATCGCCCCCAAAATCGACGTCCCGCCGGAGCGAGTGTTCGTCGGTTTCGACGCCTACCGTCAGGCCATAGACGCCGGGCCGGACGTCGTCCTGCTGGCCACCCCGCCGGGATTCCGGCCGATGCACTACGCCGCGGCCGTCGGGGCGGGCAAACACGTCTTCATGGAGAAACCCTGCTGCGTCGACGCCCCAGGGTTCCGCTCCTTCATGGAAACCAACAAGCTGGCCGACCAGCAGGACCTGAAAGTGGTCGTCGGCCTGCAACGCCGGCACAGCGACGAGTTCCTCGGCAAGGTTAAGGACATTCAAGACGGATCGCTGGGTGATTTGACCCTGATGCGGGCGTATTGGAACGGCGGCCCAATATGGATTCGCCGCCGCAAGCCGGAGCAAACCGAAATGGAATACCAGATGCGCAACTGGTATCACTTCGTCTGGCTTTGCGGCGACCACGTCCTCGAGCAGCACGTCCACAACCTCGACGTCTGCAATTGGGTCAAGGGCGAACACCCCGTCGAGGCCAACGGCATGGGGAGTTGCCACGTTCGGGACAACCGCGGCGTCGGCCAGATTTACGACAACCATTTCGTCGAGTTCACCTACAAGGACGGAACGAAGATGTACAGTCAGTGCCGCCAGCAGCCGAACACCTGGAACAGCGTCACCCAGTTTATCCACGGAGTGAAAGGCTCGATGGAGCTGCCCGGCCACGGCCAAGACGGCTACGATCGGGAGCACGTCGCGCTGATCGACGCCATCCGCAACGGCACGAAACTGAACGACGGCTGGCACGGGGCGACCAGCAGTTTCACGGCGGTGTTGGGCCGGATGGCGACCTATTCCGGCCAGTCGGTCAAGTGGGACGAGGCCGTCGCCAAGGGGCCGAGCGAGATGCCCGAGCGGTACGCCTTCGACGCCGATCCTCCGGCGATGCCCGACGCGGACGGCAACTATCCGATGCCCGTCCCCGGCGTTTACAAGCCGTACTGAGTCGGCAATTTTCCTCTCGTTCCCACGCTCTGCGTGGGAACGCACGGCCGGCAAGTAGTAGGCCGGGTTGCAACCCGGCGAACAATCTGCCGGGTCACGACCCGGCCTACCTACTTCACGGCCGGCAAGCCCGCCCGCTACACGGAACAAGTTTTGCAAGAAGCGAAAATCACTCCATCCGTCTCTGCCGCGCCAAGTGCCCGCGCAGATGCGGGAGCAACTCCTTGTAGAAATCGAGCCGCTCTCGATAGATCGCGTGCCTTTCGACGTCGGGTAAAAACTCCCGGCCGCGCGAGGCGAACCGCGCGGCCCCCTCGGCGAGCGATTGAAACGTGCCCGTGGCCGTGCCGGCGACGATCGCCGCTCCCAGCAGTCCGCACTCGGTATACTCCGAACGTACCAGCGGCACGCCGTAGATGTCCGCCTTGATTTGCAGCCAGGCGTCGCTCCGCGCCCCGCCGCCGGTGGCGATCAACTCCGAAGTGTCTATTCCCAGCCGCCCCAGCCGGTCGAATCCCTCGGCGAAGTAATATGTCGCGCCTTCCATGATCGCCTTGAGAATCTCGCCGCGGCCGGTCGAGGCCCGCAGGCCGAGGATCACTCCCGAGATGTCGCCGATAAAATCGGGCGACCCGGTCGGCTCGAAGCATGGCAGCACGAAAAGCCGCGTCGGCTCGGCCGGCATCTCGGCGCCGAGCGCTTCGTAGATGTTCCGCTCTTCTTTGCGGTCGGCGGCGAAGGTGTCGCGGAACCAGCGGACCAGCGAGCCGGCCTGATTGAACAGGAAGCTGACGAAAAGCCCCGGCACGACGTGATGCTCGACGTTCAGACCCGCGGCCAGCATCGCGTCGGGTTCGGAAATCCGGTCGTAGACGGGCGTGATGCACTCGTAGGTTCCGATTCCATCGACGGCCCGGCCAGCGGCGGCGATGCCCGCCCCCAGCGCGTTGCAGCACTGATCGTGCCCGCCGACGACCACCTTCACGCCCGGCGGCAGTCCGAGTTCGGCGGCAAGGTGCGTTGCCACTTCGCCGGCCACCGCCCCGGCCGGCAGACAGCAGGGCAGCTTCCCCCGATCCAACCCGCAGGCGTCCAACAGCGCGTCCGACCAATCCTGGCGGTGAACGTCGAACAGCAGCGTCCGGTTGGCGTGGGAATAGCTGACGAAAGGTTCGCACCCCAACGCCGACGCCGCCATGCCGTCCCAGAGCAAAAAGCGGTCGGCGCGGCGGTACAGTTCCGGGTCGTTGTCGCGGAGCCAGCACAGCTTGGGCATGGTGTAGGCCGCCGAGAGGATGTTGGGGTTGATCCGATACGCTTCCTCGCGGCCCAACCGTTCGCCGAGCCGTTCGGCGTACTCCTGCCCGCGCACGTCGGACGAGAGGATGCAGTTGCCGAGTATTCGCCCTTGGCGGTCGACGGGTGTGGCGGCCTCGCCCATCGCGCTGACCGACAGCGCCGTGACCGGATCGGCCCGCGTGGCGGCGGCGACTTGGGCAATCGCGGCCTTGATCCGCCGGACGACCGCCGCACTGTCCAACTCGGCCCAATCGGGGCGCGGGTACAGGGTGGGATACTCCCGATACGCTTCGGCCAGCGGTTTTCCCGCCTCGTCGAAGGCGGCCGCCTTGACGCCCGTCGTCCCCACGTCGATTCCCAGCAGGCTCATACCGTCGTCACCTCGTGGCCCAGGTATCGCGTCAACGCCTCGCGGACCGGCGCGGCCACGTGGCCGGGCGCGACGCTGACGTGGTGCCGATGGCCCGCGTAGCCGATCGTTTGCAGACAGCCTTGCAAGTTCGGAATCTCCGCCACCGCCGCGCAGCCGAAGAAATCGTCCGGTATCGGATCGTCGGTCAGTCGCCCCTCGCCGAGGTAGAACTCCAGCCGGCCGTCGCGGGTGAGCATGCTGCCGAAGGTCATCTCCATCGGCATGATGCGGCCCGTGTTGCAGCCGAACGAACAGCCGGGCGGCAGGGCGTTGTCCAAGATGGCATGCGCGGCGATTCGTCCCTTGCCGGTCATCAGGCTCCACGGCGCCGGTCCGCAATGGAAGAGGATGCACTTGTCCTGCTGGTCGGCGTAGTTGTTGTTCCAGTCGAGGCAGATCGCCGGCCGGCCGGAGGCGGCGGCCAGCGCATGCATCACCACGGCATTGCCCACGTCCATTTCGCAAGCGGCCGAGACGCCGCGGTCGTTCATCTCGCCCATCAACACGCACGGCGAGACCTTCAACTGCTCTTGAATCTCGGTCCAACAGCGTAACGCAATCGCGTCCAGATGCAATTCCTCGACGTATTGGTCGAGCACCACGCCGAGCCGGCTGAGCATCGGCAGGGCCTCCGGAGGAGCGCCGCCCCAGTCGGCCGCGCCGCGTAGTTTCTCGGCCTTTGCCCGGACGGCCGCCGACTCGGCGTCCAACTCCCGCACCCGCTCGAAGACGCGGGAGAGATCGACCGTTTCGGTCGTGATGCCGTGGCGCTGGAGTGCCAGTTCGTCGATCCGCACGGTCTTGAAGGGGGTGGTCCGCGCCCCGATGGCCCCGACGGTCATGCGCCGCAGCGCCGCGGTCGCCCGGCACATTCGGTCGAAATAGTCCACCTGCCTGGCGAAATCCTCCGTGGCCGGATGAACGGTGTGCGGGGGCACCGCGGTGAACTTCACCCCGTACTGGTGGAACACGTCCATCACCGACAGCTTGCCGCAGAAGGAGTCTCGCCGCAGCGCCGGTGACATCTTGTCCAACTCGTCCGTGTAGGCCTGGACCAGGATCGGCACGCCGGCGTCCTCGAGCGCGGCCACCGCGCCGGTCTCGTCGCCGAAGTTCGGCAGGCAGAGAATGACCCCTTGGAATTGTCCTTCGTGCCGGCGAAGGAAATCGGCGTACACGCGCCCTTCCTCGGGCGTTTCCACCGCGCCGTGCCGGGTGGCGTCCTCATCGAGCATCAACGCTTCGTGCCCGAGCCGTTCCAGCGCCTCGCACATCTCGCGGCGCGCGGCCGCCTGGAGCGAAGTGGGAAAGAATCCTCGGTTTCCAAAGAACACGGCGAAGGTCGATTTCCGGGACACGGCTGTTGGTCCTTTCAAGAGGTCATTGCGTTGAAAGCGCGCCGGCAATGACTAAACGGGAGGCTACTGATTCCCTTTGCCATTGTCAACCACCCGGTGTGTCGCAGGTTGGGTGCCACTGGCTCTGCCAGTGCTTGCCTCAACGCAGCACTGGCAGAGCCAGTGGCACGCGCGCAGCTTCGCAACAAGTGTCTTGTCGACAACCGTTGTCTTTAACGGAATCGAAATAGCTGGGGGCTAATTCCATTGATGCCGTTTTTCCGGACTCAGGTTCCAATATCCTTTGTCTCGCCCCGAATAACCAATAGATGCCGGGTAATTATTCCGCGCCCCCTCGGCGAGCGGATCCCGGAGAGGGCTTCCCGAAACGCGGGCCGTGCGGTATACTCCCCCCAGCGAGTACGGCTACGGAACCGACGAGAAGAGGATCACAGCCGATGCCGCATCTGTTGGGCGACACTCTTGAGTTCAAGCTTCAAGGTCTTGACCCGGACCTGCCCGACTATGCTCCTCGATGCGTCGAGGCCGTGCTGGCCGCCGCGCGTGAAGCCGGGGCCACCGACGTCCATCTGCAACCGACCGGCGCGGCGTTGGAGTTGAAGTTCCGCGTCGACGGCGTGCTGTTGCCCCCGGCCGCGCTCCCCGCCGGTGTCGCCGGAAACGTCATCGCCCGGCTGAAAGTTTTGGCCGGCCTACTGACCTACCACACCGACCGTCCGCAGGAAGGACGCATTCGATTGACGCAAGACGAAGTCGAGATGCGCGTCTGCACCTATCCGACCTTGCACGGCGAGCGGGCCGTGGTGCGGCTCTTCGCCGGCGCGGGGCGATACCGACATCTCGACGATCTCGGGCTGCCGGACGACGCGATCGGGCCGCTGCAAAAGCTGTTGGGCGAGACCTCGGGCGCGATACTCGTCTCCGGCCCCGCCGGCAGCGGAAAAACCACCACCGTCTACGCCTGCCTCCGCGAGATCGCCCGGCGAGCCGCCGGCGCGAGGAGCCTCGTCTCGATCGAAGACCCGGTCGAGGTGGCGGTCGATGGCGTGGCCCAATCGCAGGTCCATCAACCATCGGGCCTGGACCTGGCCGCCGGATTGCGGTTCCTCATGCGCCAGGACCCCGAGGTCATCATGGTGGGCGAAATCCGCGATCGGACCACCGCCGAGGAAGCACTCCGGGCATCGCTGACCGGACACCTCGTGCTGAGCACCTTCCACGCCGGAAGCGCCGCCGAGACCATCGGCCGGCTCTCCGACATGGGCATCGAGCCTTACGTGCTCCGCAGCGGAGTGCTGGCGATACTGAATCAACGTCTGTTGCGGCGATTGTGTACTTGTGCCGAGCCGAGCGAAAGGCCGGAAGACCGGCTCGGACTCGACGTTCGGCGGGCGATGGTCCCGCGCGGCTGCGCCGAGTGCGGACAGACCGGCTATCGAGGGCGGTTCCTGCTGGCCGAGATGCTCGCGCTCTCGCGGAGCGAACTGGCCCGGGCCGTCCTCAACCGCTGCGACACGCCGACCATCGAGCGGTTGGCGGCCGAGGCGGGCATGAGCGGCCGCTGGTCGAGGGCCTGTCAAGCCGTCGATCGAGGACTGACCAGCCCGGCCGAAGTCCGCCGTGTGCTCGGGTTTTCGACATAAACAACCTTGTTCCCACGCTCCGCGTGGGAACACACTGCCGCGACGCTCCGCGTCGCCGAGAGCGGGGAAAAAACAATCGAATAACCACGGACGCGGAGCGTCCGGAAACGGCGTTCCCACGGAGACCGTGGGAACGAGAAGAATCTCCATGACCCTTGAACAGTTCATCGCCCTGAACGAGGAAATCGCGGCCTTGGTCCGCTCCGGCGTGCCGCTGGACCAGGGGCTTGCGGCACTCGGCGACGACGTGCCCGGCCGGCTCGGAAAGGCCGCCACGGCCGTGGCCGAGCAAACCGCGCGCGGCGAACCGCTGGAGCGGGCCATCTTGGACCAGACGGTTGACTTGCCTCCGGCATATCGGGCGGTGGTCCATGCCGGGCTGAGGGCGGGTCGGCTGCCCGCCGCGCTCGAGGCCGTGGCCGGATCGGCGCGACGCCTGACCGATACCTACCGCGCCGCCGTGGTGGCCGTGGCATATCCGCTGATGATCTTCGCACTGGTCTGGCTGGCGGCGGTGGTGCTGACGACCGTGCTCGCGCCCCGGTTGGCCTCGGGGTTCCATTCGATGGACTTGCCCGGCGATCGGTTCTTCGCGGTTTTGGGCGAGATCGGCCGCTGGGCCTGGTACTGGGGGCCGGTGGCGCCCGCGGCCGTGGTCCTCTTGGTCGCCGCGTGGTGGTCGGCCTGCCGACGCGCGGCCATGCTCCATGCCGGTTGGTCCGCCCGAGTGTTGGGCGGCATGCCCTGGATCGGCCGGATGTTGCGCCTGTCGCGGGCGGCCACCTTCCTGGAAATCCTCGCCCTGTTGATCGAGAACGAAACGCCGCTGGACGAGGCGGTCTCGCTGGCGGCCGATGCCTCCGGCGATCCGCAAACGCAACTGGCCGCCCGGCGGTTGGCCGAAGCAGAAAAGGGGACAGGCTCCTTTTGCCTGAAAGGCCCGAAGGGTGCTTCGCACAAAAGGTGCCTGTCCCCTTTTCCGGGTCTTCCGCCGCTGATGCGTTGGATCATGTTTTCCGCCCGGCGCGAGGGCGCCCTGTTGCCGGCGCTTCAGCGCGGGGCCGCGGCCTATCACCGCCGCGCCCGGCACCAGGCCGACCTGGTCCGTACGCTGATGCCGGTCGTGCTGACGGTCGTCTTCGCCGGCAGCGTTACGGCCGCCTATGTTTTGACCATTTTCGCTCCGTACGTTGCAATGCTCCACGCGCTGGGCGATGTTGCGGGAAAGTAAACTTAATCTGGTTCCCATGCTCCGCATGGGAACCCACTCGTCCCGACGCTCCGCGTCGGCGGCGGGGGGCGGGGGGCAGCACAGAGCGTCGCGAACAATGCGTTCCCACGCGGAGCGTGGGAACGAGGATTACTACAATGACACAATTCCACTGGCCCGGCTTCGATTCGCTCGCAAAACTCTCGGCCGAGGAGACGGCTGAGCTGGCCGCGCGCGTGGCCGACCTGACCAAGGCCGGTCTGCCGCTGGCCTCCGGTCTGCGGGCGATGGCCGACGAGCTTTCCGGCCATCGGGCGCAAAGGGTGTTCCACGCGCTGGCCGACCGGCTAGACGCAGGAGAAGACCTGGCCACGGCGATGGAGTCGCAAGGGCGCCGGCTGCCGCTCTGTCTTCGCGGCATCGTGCTGGCCGGTTTGCGTAGCGGGCAATTGGCCGAAGCCCTCGAAGAATACGCCGACCTGCGCCGCAGCCGACTGGAGCTGCGCCGCCGCTTGTGGCTCAGCCTGGCGTATCCGTTTTTATTGCTGGTCGCATTGACTTTGATGGCGGTAGTGGCCAGATTTTTTATCATCGTTCAGTTCGAGAAGATTTACGAGGATTTTGACACGGAGTTGCCTGCGATAACGGAGCTTGTCATAAACATATCAGGTCCACTGGCGTGGATCATGGTTGCCTTGGTCGCCGTTTTCGCCACGATTCCGCTCTTGCTTGCGGTTTCGCCCGGCATTAGATGGATATGGCCGGCGTTGTACAAGATACCGATGATCGGCCCGCTGTTGCGATGGGGCAACCTGACCCAATTCTCGCGTCTGATGGCCTTGCTGCTCGAGCAACGGGTGCCGTTGCCCGACGCCTTGCGGCTGACGGCCGCGGGGCTGCATGATCCGAACCTTGCGAGAGGGTGCCGACGCGTGGCCGAGGACGTTGAGCGTGGGCAGCCGCTTTACGAGAGCATGGACCGGCGGCGGCAGTTTCCCGCCGGCATGATTCCGCTGGTCGAGTGGGGGCAGCGCACGCCCGCGCTTCCCGACGCCTTCCGCGCGACGGCCGAGATGTTCGAGGGCCGCATACTCTCGCAAGGCTCGCTGCTGGAGGCCGTCTTGCTGCCGCTCATGCTTATGTTGATTGGCATATTTGTAGGTTTCTTTGTTGTTGCATTGTTTATGCCGTGTATATGTCTCGTTTGCTCCTTGTCGGGATAACGACTGTTGATTTTCCTTCGGAATCTCGCAAATAATTGATTATGGAACCTGCAATAATCATTATCGTTTTCATCGTGCCGGCGCTGATTGCCTCGGCAATTGCGATATTTGTTTGCAAGGAATTGCATGACGCGGGATTCTACTCCTGGCTGCGAAACAAACTCGGCCTATTTGGCGCGGTCGTGGGAATCCTGGTCTCGATAGCGCTGCCCTTTATATGCGTTGGGATATCTTTGTTCGGGCTGAGTTTATTAGGCCCGATTATGTGCATAATATTCGCTTTCGTATTCATCGAGGCGTATCGTAAATATCGAGCGAGCCGGCAGTACGCGCTGCTGTGGCTGTTGGCCGTTTCGGCGGAACGCGAAGTGCCGCTGGCCTCGGCGCTCGAGGCCTTCGCTCGCGAACGGCGCGGTTCGTTCGCACGACGTTCCAGACGGTTGGCCAAGTTGCTCGATTCCGGCGTCTCGCTGCCGGACGGGTTGGACCAGGCGCCCGGCCTGTTGCCCCCTCACGCGCCGCCGATGATCCGCGTCGGCTGCCGCTCGGGCGCGTTGGCCCCGGCGCTGCGCCGGGCGGCCGCGGTCAACGACCTCAACGGGCCGGTCTGGATGGCGCTGACCGGCAAGATCGCCTACTTGGTGTTGTTGACGATTTTCGGATGCTTTATTCTGACGTTTGTCCTAATGTGGATCGTGCCGAGATTCCAGAAGATATTCGCGGATCTCGATACCCCCTTGCCAGTCCTTACCGAACGGTTGATCTCCTGTTCGCAATTTATCGTCGTTTACGGTTTCTTGTTCACGCCTTTGTTGGCACTCGGTATGCTGCTTCTGCTGTATCCGGTCGTGCGTTATTTCGGCTGGAACCCGCCCGGGATGGGCTGGATAACCCGGCGGCTCGATGCGGCCGACGTACTGGACGGCCTGGCCCTGGTCGCCCGGCAACAGATGCCGATGCTCGACGGACTCGACTCGCTGGCCAAATCGTATCCGAGATCGGACATGCGGATGCTGCTGCGTCGGGCGGCCGGCGACGTCCAGGACGGCCGCGATTGGGTCGAATCGCTCTACTCGCACGGCTTGATTCGACGGGCCGATCTGGCCGTACTCCAGGCGGCCGAGCGGGTGGGAAACCTCCCCTGGGCATTGCGGGAAATGGCCGAAAGCAACCGACGACGATTCGCTTACCGACTACTGTCGGTCGTTCAGACGGCCTTTCCGCTGGTGATTATTCTCTTCGGCGCGATCGTGGGCTTCATCGTCGTGGCCCTGTTTATACCCTTGATTTCACTCATTCAAGCATTATCGTGATCCGATGAACCGACGCGGCATGACAATCCTGGAACTGGTCGTGGCCGGCGCGCTGCTGGGTACGCTGCTGGTCGTTTGTCTAAAGATGATCGGCGCGGTGGCCGATTGGCGCCGCGAGTCCGACCGGCGGCAACTGGCGCTGTTCGAGGCCGCCAACCTTATGGAGCGGGTTGCCGATCGGCCCTGGGACGAACTGACGCCCGAGGCGGTCGCCGCCGTGCGGCTCCCGGACAACATCCGCGAGCGGCTGCCCGGCGCGGAGCTGAAGATCGAGGTCTCCGACTCGCCGCCGGAGCGGAAACCGCCGTCCAAACGCATCGCCGTCTCGATCCGCTGGCGCGACCGCGCCGGCCGGATGCTCCCGCCGGTGTCGATTGCAACGTGGCGGTTTTTAGGGGGGCGAGGGACGGATTTATGAATGATGAATGATGAATGATGAATTGCCGCTTGCGGCTTCGCACTATCCACTACCCACTATCCACTAACCACTATCCACTATCCACTATCCACTACTACTCCCATGCGACGCCGCGGATTTACGCTGATCGAAATGGTTGCCGCCATGACCGCCGCCACGGTGCTGATGGGCATCGCGGTCTGCTTGTTGTGCGTCTTGATGAGGGCCGAGGGGGGCGGACGCGAACACTTACAGCGAAGCAACTCGCTCGACTTGCTGGCCGATCGGTTCCGCCGCGACGTCCACGCCGCCGTGGATGTGCCGGAGAAAA
>JAHIKV010000285.1 GCA_018897395.1 Planctomycetota bacterium
AAGGGTTAAACAACAAGTGCAAATTGACCATGAGAAAAGCGTATGGCTTTCGGATGTACGAAACCATCAAAATCGCGTTGTTTCACACACTTGGCGACCTCCCCGAGCCAGAATTCACCCACGAATTCTGTTGAGGAGGCATAAATATAGAGGTCATACAGCATGCCCGGCGTCAGACCAGAAAGCGTCGTATTCACAGTGGTGGTCCACCTCTGCCCGTAGTCATCAAGGAGGTTGTTGTAGGGCGGGGCTGCGGTGGTGGACCCGAAAGAAAATCCTGGAGAAGCCGCAGCGAACCCAACCGTGGTGGTTGTGGTGCCGTCGGAAGCCGTGAGGTTCGTGAGGCTGCTTCCTGTAAATCTGTTCCAGAAAGTGCCTAAATCAGGGGCAGCCGCAAGTCCTGAGTAGGTAGTACGACCGCTGCGCGACGCGTCTATGTTGACCGTGATCAGGGTAGCCCGCGCAGGGCCTTGAAAGGCGAAGCAGAGAACAACGAACAACGCGACAACGATTGTCAATTGACGTAACATGGTAAGGTACCCTTTCAGAATGAAACTGGTTGTTGAAACACTAGAAACAAATTGGAACACTAGAAACACGTTGCCCACTTGATTTCGGTTCCGTGCCTTGCTCCTCCTGTCGGATCACGGTTCCTGGTTTCCTGGTTCCCACGCTCTGCGTGGGAACCCACGTTCTCCGACGCTCTGCGTCGGCAAGCGAGACAGAGCGTCGCGGCTTGTCCGTTCCCACGCGGAGCGTGGGAACGAGAGGCACCGTTCGCTATGGACCATTCATAGGCTTACCCTCCTTCCCGGGTTCGAGCGCCAGCCGGGCTGCCGGCCTCGAACATGGCTGCGACTTCGGCGCCGGACAACGCCCGCGAGAAGATGGCGGCCTCGTCGATCATCCCGTGGAACTCGCGGTTGGGCCACATGCTGTTGCTGCCCAGCCACACCGGCTCATGGTTCCTGTTCAATCGATTTGACGTTTTGCCTTCCGCGTCCAAGCGGCCGTCCAGGTACAACCGCTTCTGTGCGCCGCCCCCGTCCGACTCGTACACGGCGACGGCCAAATGCCACCGGTAGTCGGCGACGTCGGTTTGGCCGGACGTGGTGTTAGTCAGTTCCTCGCCTTCTCCGTTGGTGTCAAACGTGAGCTGATTCGTTTTGATCGACTGCTGGAGCCGCCAAGAACTGTCTCCTTTCGTGACCAGCGGTTGGTTCCACGTGGTGAGCCGGGACACCCGGAACCAGACGGCTACCGAGAACGCGCCGGTGAAGCTGAATTGCTCCTCGTGGGGCAGCACGACCTTGTCGCCCGAGTTGGGACCGTGGAAGTACAGGCCGAACTTGCCCGGCACGCGGCCGTAGACCCACTCGGCGCCTACGACGGCACCGTCCAACAGACTGCCGGCAGCCGAGAGGTTGCGCAGGACCGACGGATCGTCGCCGGCGACGGGCTGGAACGTGTAGTACGCCACCAATGCCGGGTCCTTGCACAGCTTTTGGCTATGGGCAAGCCACTGCTCGCGGCGGCTTTTGGGGCGTACGATGCGAATCCCTTCAAACTCCCCTTGCCTTGCCGGAATCACGGTAGCCTGCGAATTACCGGGCCGATAGCGCCTCGCCTCGCCCCGCCTCAACTGCACGCGCTGGGGGCGTGGCCCCTCCGCACCGAGGGAAACGGCCTCAACGACGCCCTTCAACACGTGCACCTCACACGTGCCGTCCGCCTCCACCTCGACGCCGAACTCGGTGCCCAGGTCGGTGACGATTGCCGTGGGAGTGCGGACGGAAAACAAGGGATTAGGGATTAGGGATTGGGGATTAGATTCTGACCCCTCGCCCCTCGCCCCTCGCCCCTCGCCCCTCTTCTCCACCCGCGCGGTCAGCTTGCCCAGCGAAAGATAGCCGCCGGCGGTGGATTCGACCTCGTAAGTGCAGGGGCCTTGAAGGATGATCTTCGCGCCGGAGTCGTAAGTGATTTCCATAAGTCCGGCGTCGAGGATGTATTTCCCGCCTAAGGGGACGTAGGCGAAGCCGTACGGCGGCAGGAATCGCGGATCATCCGACCACTTCACGTCGACCAGCCCGGTGATGCGGCCGACGAAGACAAACTCCGGCCTCTTGATTGACGGGACCGACTTCGACGGCGCCGTGGCGATATGCTGGTGGTGGGTGACTTTTACCGCCCAGAGCCCCAGCATCGCCACGCCCATGATCGCCGCGGCGACCATGCAGGCGAACGCCCAACTGCCTACAAAGTCAGCGGGTAGTGGATAGTGGGTAGTGGTTAGTAAGGGGAAGGGTGGATTTGGAATCTGAGATTCGAGATCGAGTTGGTGCGGCAGTTCAACGTTATGCTGGTGCGGCAGTTGAACTGCCGCACCAACGGGATGTTGAACTGCCGCATCAACGAAGACATCAATGGTCGGTGAATCGACCGTCCCTCGTCCATCACCGACCAGCCCCTCGACGTTCTCATTAACGCCCTCGTCGATTCCGACGCAGGACGCGAGCAAGGAAGCGTGGGTGCAGACGGCGACGAATGTGTCTCGATTGGAGGGATCCTCGGCCAAGAGCGCGTTGAGCCGGTCGCGCTGCGGCCCCGTAAGCCGGTCTTCCAGATGGAGAACCACCAGCTCCACCAATTCGTCGCCCGAGGCGGCGGCGGGATCGAACTGTACGTCGCCTTCATTCATCGCCGGCAACCTGTTTCCTCGATACGATTTTCTCTTCGATGCAATCGGCCAAACTGCGATGTGCGCGGGTTATCGCCCGATAAACGGTCTCGACCTTCATCTGCAACCGCTCGGCGATTTCGCTGCTGCGGAGCTTTTTGGCGTAGCGGAGGGTCAACAAACGCCGTTGCTTGTCCGTCAACCGATGGAAACACGCCCGAAGCATCTCCGCGATGGCCGATTCGGCCAACTCGCCTCGATGGTCGTACGGTTCCCAGTGGGATTCCAACTTGTCGAGCACTTCCTCGCTCAAGGGTGGAGGCGTTTTTTTCTTCCCGCGCAGGGCTTCCAGGGCCTTGAACCTTGCGGCGCGGCGGAGCCAAACCTTCAGCCGCGGCTCGTCGGCCACTTCGCGTCCCTTGTCGAGGGCCAGCAGCGCGACTTCCTGCACCACGTCTTCGCACAAGCCGAAATCGCCCGTGATCGACCAGGCGTAGGCGAGCAGTTTGTTCCGCTCCGCCATCAGAACGCGAACGAGTTGTTCTGTTTCCATCGCCACCGGCCACCCCCGAAGACAAGCATTCTCAAGCCGGCGCCATCACCGGGCACAATGCCGCCGCGCACGACGCCGCTCATACATTAGTTATGTGACAATTCCACGGCGAATCAGGACACGGAGAAGAGAAAACTTCCGCCCCTACCCCCATAATAATTAGACCTTGGACAGGGTGTGAAAATTCGCACACTCCAACGGGGATACTTTACCTATCCGGCGGGTGGGTATGCGGCATAAAGCCGCGATCGTTGCTCGCGCCGGTTGAATTACCGTTTATAGCGGGGATTCATTAGCCCGGATAATTCATAGGTTCTGAAATTGGGTGCCATGGGTAAGCGCGGCTTACCCGTGGTGCAACATTGGGACACACGGGTAAGCTGCGCTTACCCATGACACCCCTTAGTAGAGTCGAGGTGTGGCGCGGTGGTTTAGGCAGGGCCTATCTGTTGCCGGCCCTTTCGTCTGCCGGTGCCTCACTAGCCCTACCGTGCTCCGTTTCCACACCCCGCTCATCGAACCGGACGTGCGGATTTCCCGCATCCGGCTCTCCGACGGGCTTCACCGAGGGGCACACGATCATCAATCTTCGCCCCGCGGTAAAGTCGCTTCTGGAACGTTTGGGCGTTAGTGGGTTTAGCAGGCCGTGGCCAATTTCCCTGCCCCTTGTCCTTTCCGACGACGCACCCGAAGTGAGGCTCCTTTCCTCCACCGGCATTACCCGGTTTCCCTGGTACTATGGGCCTCTCCGCCACCCCGCCGCCGCCGATCAGGAGAACCAGCAGCAGGCCGGTAATCAGCAGGTTCACGGCGACCGGTAGGATGCCGTAACGCCAGAGCGCCGGATTATCGAACATCTAGCGGAGTCCGTCCCAGGGCGCAGAGAGACCTTCGAGAAAGGCACGGGGAAACGACGCCCGCGCGGCAGGCCCGCAACGCCGCACGCTCTCGTCGCGGGTGTCCGGTTCCGGGGCCTGCATGGGGCTACTGTTGACGAGATTGCTCGTTCAAGTTTTCGGCGACGGCGTTATCACTGCGAATTTCGTGGCTCGGGTGGTCGAGCTTCATCCGGCAGCAGTGAGCAGACGAAGTCGAAGATGCCGACTGCCGCTTGCTCGGCCTGCTGGTATTGTTCTTCGTCCGGCTCAATGATCTCTGGTCCTTCGATAGGGTAACGGAAGTCCGTGGCGTAGGGCGTCAGCCTTTCCGCGGCTTGCTTCCATTGCGAAAATCGGCTCTCGTAGGTGACAGCCAGGCGGACCAACGTCTTGACGTTGTGCGTGTTCACCCAGGGGTGGTCGCAAAATGCGAGATAACCCTTGACGGACTTTTCTGCCGCCTGCTGGCAATGGAAGAACGCCGTATCCAGAAACGGATCCGCAGGTCCAGCGAGTCTTCGGGCAGACTCCAGATCGATTTGGGCTTTACGGAGCCATTGTCGGATATAGTCCGATTTTGCTTCATCCATAGAGCACCCTTCCTTCCTCGAATATCTTGTGCTCCAACGAAGCGCGCACGTTGCGATAGCGATCCGCTTCCGCGCGTGTTTTCACGAGGATGTCGGTAGACAACCTCAGATCGCCAAGACAATGATGGGCGCGCTGCATCCGTTGAATCTGCCGCTCGTCGCTCTCGGGAACGATCACGAACAGATCGACGTCGCTGTCCTCGCTCGGCTCGCCCCAGGCGTATGAACCGAAAAGGATGATCTTCTCGGGCTGGAACTCGGCCACCAGCCGACGGACCATCTCGTCAAGGATGTTTTGTTCCAGGGCTTGCATGGGGCTATTCTTGACGGGGTTGCTCGTCCGATTCTTCGGCGGCGTCCGCTGTTGCCGTCGGCGGGTCGGGTGGAGGCGTTTCCGCTTTTTCCGCCGGCGGCATTTCTCGATCGACGGTCGGAGGCGTCGCCTCTTTCTCAATCGGCGGCGTTTCTTGCTCGACGGCCGGAGGAGATTTATCTTCCACGGCTTTCACTGCCGGCGCGTCTTCCCTGGCCGGCGGAGAATCGTCGTTCTCCTTTGTGGCCGGTTTCTGCTGATAGAATTGCATCAGGTCGCCGAACGTGCGCATCGGCTCATTGCCCGATTTCATCTCTTCGGTGATGGGGTTCAGCGGCTTTGTCGCCGGCTGCGGGCGATACGGGGGACGACGCTGCCCGGGTCTATGTTGGCCTCGACCATGCGGGGCGCGACCGCCGGTCGCGGCTTTATGCCGGGGGGGGCGGCCGCCGGTCGCGGTTCGCTGCGGCGGCCGACGCGGGCCGCGGTCCCTGTCGTGCGCGGGGGCCTCGTCGCCCGACGGCTTGCCGCCGCGGCGCGGGTGCTTGGGCCGCTCCGTGCCGGGCTGGACCATCGTCAGCGACACCCGTTGCCGCTCCTTGTCGATCCCCAATACCCAGACCTTGACGATGTCGCCGACTGCCACCACGTCGTGCGGATCGCGGACGAACTTGTCGGCCAGCCGGCTGACGTGGACCAATCCGCTCTGGTGCATGCCGATGTCGACGAAGCAGCCGAAATCGACGACGTTCAGCACGGTGCCGGTCAGTTCCATGTCCGGCGCGAGGTCTTCGAGCTTGAGCACGCCGCGTTTGAAGATCGGGGCCGGCAGGTTCTCGCGCGGGTCGCGGCCGGGCCGGACCAGTTGCAACAAAATATCCTTCAGCGTCAATTCGCCGATCTCTAGCTCCTTGGCCAGCGATTCGAGGTCTACCTCGGCGATCGGCTCGGCCAGCGCGGCGATGGTTTCCTTGTTGCCCAGGTCGGCCTCCGCGCCGAACAGCCGCTGCAAGGCCCGATTGGCCCTCTCGTAGCTTTCCGGATGTATCCAAGTGGCGTCCAGGGGGTTTTCGCCGCGGGAAATTTTCAGGAAGCCGGCCGCCTGGACGAAAGTCGCCTCGCCGAATCCGGGCACTTCGCGCAACCGCTGCCGGGAGCGGAACGGTCCGTGTTCGCGGCGGAATTCGCAGAGCCGGCGGGCGGTAAGCTGGTTCAGGCCGGAGACGTATCGCAGCAGCGCCGGGCTGGCCGTGTTGGCGTCCACGCCCACGTAGTTCACGCACGATTCGACCACCTCGTCCAGCGAAGCACGCAGATGTTTGGCCTTCACGTCGTGTTGATACAGCCCGACGCCGATGTTGGCCGGGTCGATCTTGACCAGTTCGCTCAACGGGTCCTGCAAGCGGCGGCCGATGGAGATGGCGCCGCGCAGCACGGCGTCGCAGTCGGGGAACTCCTCGCGGCCGACGCGGCTGGTCGAATAGACGCTGGCGCCCGCCTCGTTGACGATGACGTAGGCCACGCCCTTGTCCTTCGGCTCGCTCTCGATCAACTCGGCGAAGAAATCCTCGGTCTGGCGGCAGGCCGTTCCGTTGCCGATGACCACCACGGTGAGCTGATGCCGTTCGATCAGATCGAGCACCATTTTCTTGGCTTCGTCGCGGCGGTCGGGCTTGCCCACCAGGTGGATCACGCCGTGGTCCAGCAGATTGCCGAATTGGTCGAGCGCGGCCAGCTTGCAGCCGCTGCGGAACCCGGGATCGACGGCCAGCACGCGGTGGTCGTGGATCGGCGGCTGCAAGAGGAGGTTGCGGAGATTCTTGGCGAACACGCTGACGGCATGGGTCTCGGCGCGGTCGGTCAGTTCGCGGCGGACCTCCCGTTCGAGGCTGGGCAGGATCAGGCGGCTAAGCGCGTCGCGGGCGCAACCGCGGAGATATTCGGCGTGCGGATGACCGGGCGGCACGACCGACTCGTCCAAGATGTTTACCATGGTTTGCAGGTCGGACTCGATCCGCACTCGCAACACCTTCGCCCGTTCGCCGCGGTTGATGGCCAGCACACGGTGCGGCGGCATTCTGCGGATGCTCTCGCGGTAGTCGAAGTAATCGCTGAAGGCCTTGATCCGTTTTTCTTCCTGCTTCTTCTTGAACTGCTCCCGCTTCTTCTTAGCCGCTTCCTTGGCCTGTTTCCTGGCGAGATTGCGTTGTGCGGCCGTGGGGGGCCGTGGGACATCGCCTTCCACGCCCGCGGGTTGAGGGGTATCGCCTTCCAAGCCCACGGGTTGCGATCCGTGGGCTTGCGGCGCGTCGGCCGCTTCGACCGGCGTCAATGTTGGGGTGGCAGTTGTACTGCCATCCCGAACTCGCTGGTGCGGCAGTTCAACTGCCGCACCAGCGGGAGGCGCTTCGGCGGCCGGTTTTCCCTCGACCGGGATTCCGCTGCTCACGAGCACGCCGGATCGCTGCAAAACTTCGCGGAGTTTTTGCCGCAACTCGGCCCGTTCGCTGATCTGTTCGGCGAGGACGTGTCCGGCTCCCAACAGCGCGTCGGCGGCGGTGGGCACCTGGCGGTCGGTGCTGACGAAGTCGGCGGCCCGTGCATCCAAATCGGCGCAGGTCGGGGCGGCCTCGAAGATTTCACCGGCCAACTCTTCCAGGCCGCGGGAACGAGCCAACGTGGCCAGCGACATCTTCTTCGGCTTGTAGGGCAGATACAGGTCTTCGAGCCGCTTGGGAGTGGTGGCCGCCAGAATTCGCTTGGTCAGCTCTTCGGTCAGTTTGCCTTGCGACTCGATCGAACGGAGGATGGTCTGCTTGCGGTCGGCCAGCAGGCGCATCCTGGTCAGCCGCCCTTGAATTTCCCGGATTTGCTCCTCGTCGAGGCCGCCGGTTTGGTCCTTGCGGTATCGCGTGATGAAGGGGACGGTGTTCCCCTCATCGAGTAGTTCGACGGTGGCCTGGATTTGGCGCAGGGGGGTGTCCAAGCCGCGCCCGACTTGCCGCAGGTCGATCGTTACAGCAGTGTCCGAAATATCCATGAATGACCCATATTATCCGAAGAAGCCACATTTTCCTCGAAAAACATCAAACCCGCAAGTCACCCGCGGCCGATACAAGCCGATACAAAAGGAGACCGGGCGGGCACATCAAGGAAGGAAGCCCCCATGCAGGCCAACCATCTGCGAGTATATTACGGCCCTCAAGACGAATCCGTCGGTGTTAGCGTCGTCGAAAACCAGCGCGAGACGGTAACCGTTCCGCTGATGGAGATTATGCCCTTGCTGGCCGACGCGGTCCAATCTCAACGGACGTGGCTGCGTGACTTTGCCGACGACGAAATTACCATCTCGATGGACCTTTACGAAGTCATCCTGGCTTACCAACATTACCGCCGCCCCTCGGCTTGAACCGGGCAACCGGTGGCGGTAATCTCCGGCCAATTTCGCCAGCCCGGCTCCCAGCGCCCGGGCTGGTGTCGTTTCTTGGGCCGGGGACTGGTCCATTTTTCGGCCGAAAAACGCATTTTGCGGGCAAACGGTTGGCCGAAAACATGGACCTGTCCCCTTCCCGCGGCGCAAGGGGGACAGTCCCATTTTCGCGGCGGTTAAGCGATTTTCCAAGGCAACGTCCCTCACGCCGCGAAAATTGGGACAGTCCCCTGTGAACTGTTAATGTTCAACTAACGGAATCCCCGCTCGCGGCCGGGAGGACGAAAATCTTGCCGTCTCCCATCCGTCCGGAGCGGGCAATTTCGACAATCGTCCGCACCACTTCTTCCTCCACGCTCGGCTCATCGACCCAGAGGGTGATTTCCACCTTGGGTAGATAGGCCATCGAGTACTCGCTCTCCCGATACTGGTCGAGATAGCTTTTCTGCCGGCCGTAGCCCTTCACTTCGCAAACGCCGCAGCCCTCGACCGGCACGCGCTTCAAGGCGTCCAGCACTTTATCGGCCAGGTACGGCTTAACGACGGCGATGATCTGCTTCAAGGCACACCAAGGAAAAATGAGGAATTATGAATGTAGAATGATGAATGAGCGGCAGTAATCGTTGCCCGTGACATTCATAATTCATCATTCATAATTCATCATTCTTCATTTTCCTTTGAGCAACATACCCAATTCTCGGCCGCCGAGCAACCGGTAGGTCAGGCAATACACGGTTCCACCCAGTGCGATGGGTACGAATACCCGAATCAACTGGCTGGTTAGCTCGATGTCGGTCGGCGTCCATTGGAGAGAAATGAGAACGACGCCGGTCATCACGGCGCTGGCGGCGATGGTTCGCGCGGCCATCACGGCCAGGGAACGCCATCCCAGGCTTGCCCGACGGCGCGAGAAGATCGCCGTCAGAACTAACACCTGCACGGTGGCGGCTATCGAGGTCGATGTCGCCAATCCGCCTTCGGCCATCGGCCAGATGAGCGTGAAGTTAAGCAGCAGATTCAGTCCGACCATCCAGGCGGCCACGCGGACCGGCGTGGCGGCGTCGTTCATTGCATAGAATCCGCGGACCACCACCTGCGTCGCACAATACGCCCAAATTCCAGTGGCGTAGCAGGTGATCGTCCCTGCCGCCCGAAGCGTATCCTCCGGCATAAACTGACCGCGTTCGAACAACAGCCTGGCCACCGGCTGGGCCATCAGGATCAGCCCGACGCCGGCCGGTACGCTCAAACAGAGCGCTAATCGCAGGCCGAGCGTCATGTCTTCGCCCAGGCGACGGTGGTCGCCGCGGGCGGCGTGCCGGCTCAGTAGCGGAAAGATAACCACCGCCAAGGTAGTGCCTAAGATGCCAACGGGGAACTCGGCGAGCCGTTCGCCGTAGTAGAGGGCCGCCACGGCCCCTTGCTCCAACGGATAGCGGATTGCGTTGCCCAGCCAAGGAATCATCCCCGACCCGCCGGACGGCGCCGCCAATCCCCAGGCAATCAGGCTGTCGTTAAAGGTATTGATCTGCGTGACGGCCAATCCGACGATCATGGGGGTCAGGTTGCGGCCGATTCGCCTCAAACCTGCTCGGGCGGCCGACCAGTTGTAGTCGAAATGGAATCCCAATCTGCGCAACATCGGCAGTTGCACGGCGACTTGCAGGATTCCGGCCACGACCACGCCGACCGCCAACACGTACGCCTGGGCGACTTGATTCGGCGCGTACCGGGGGGCCACTCCCCAAGCCGCCGCCAGCCACACGATGTTCAACACCATGGGAGTCAGCGCGGGGATGGTGAAGTGCAGCGACGCGTGATACATGGTGGTCAACTGGGCGGCGACGCAGATAAACAGCAGATAGGGGAGCATCACGGCCGAAAGCCCCATCAGCAACCCCACGCCCGGCACGTCGCCCCAAAAGAGCCAGATCAGGCCGATGATCAATTCCCCCAGCGCCACCAGTCCGGTCAGCAAGACTATCAGCAGGGTGACCACCACGCTGGCGAGCTGTCGGGCCGCTTGCCGGTCGGTTTCCAGATGCGAGGACAACACGGGCAGATAGCTGGCCGTCAGCGCCCCTTCGCCAAAGAGCCGGCGGAAGAGGTTGGGGATGCGAAAGGCGATTACGAAGGCGTCCATCACGCCCCTGCCTGCCCCTACGCCGGCCAGCCCGAGCAACGAGGCAGTGGCGCTTTCGCGGAGCAATCCCAGCACCCGGGAGGCCAAGGTTCCCAGGCTGGTAATCCTCGCCCCCAAAATTAGTGGGTGTCGCGCAGCGCGTTTCATGGGGGCAATGGTAAAGGGGAATAGGAAAAGATGGAAGAGGACGTTTAGCCCCGGCACTTGTGCCGGGCGCGACAATCCATGCAATACGCCCCCCTGGCACGCAACGTCAGGAACACCAATAATGCCATACATTCATCTCCCGGCGTGGACGCCGGGGCTAAACTATGCCATCTGCGACACACTCCAAAATGCCCAAACGATCCTCATACCAAGACCGCATGATTCGCAACTACTACCAAAACCGCGACGAGATCATGCTCCAGCGGCTAGGCGAACTGGTGACCGACCTGTACCTGGCCGAAGGCAAAGCCAAGTCGCGGCTCTGGAAGCGGGTGGCCGAAACGCTGGAGAAGCTGAAAGTCCCCGAAAGCCGAATTCAGCATCTCGTCGCCAGCGACAACCCCGCGCTGGTGGCGAACACGCTGAAGAAACTATTGGAGGAGTCGAAGTAACCTGTGTAGGGTGGGTCAAGCGAAGCGTAGCCCCACCACGGATTCCCCTGTTGTTGGTGGGGCTGCGCTTCGCTTGACCCACCCTACTTATCTGAAGAAGCTATTATGCGATCCATCGCCATAATGAACCAGAAGGGTGGCGTGGGAAAGACCACCACGGCGGTCAATCTCAGCGCCGCACTGGCCGACATGGGGCACCGCGTTTGCCTGATGGACCTCGACCCGCAGGCACACGCCACCCTGCACCTGGGCGTCGAACCGCGCGACGACGAACCGTCGATCTACCACCTGCTCACCCAGGACACCCGCGCCAGCGAAACGTGCCGTCAGGTGGCCGAAAACCTCTGGCTCATCCCGTCGAGCCTCGACCTGGCGGCGGCCGAGGTGGAATTGATCGAAGGGCGGAATCAAGATGCGGACCCGGTGTGCGCGAGGCCGGGCACATTGGATCCGTCCTCGTTCTTCATTCTCCGGAACAAACTGCTCGCCGACCCGCCCCCAACCGATTATCTGGTCGTTGATTGTCCTCCGTCGCTGGGCATCCTCACGCTCGGTGCGCTGGGCGCGGTCGGCGAGGTGCTGATCCCCTTGCAGCCGCACTTCTTCGCCCTGCATGGCCTAAGCAAGTTGCTGGAGACCATCCGGCTGGCGGCCTCACGGCTGAACGTCAACCTGAAGCTCGGCGGAGTGGTCCTCTGCATGTACGACGGCGGCACGCGGCTGGCCGCCGAGGTGGGCCGCGACGTGGAAGAGTTCTTCCAAAACGCCCGTGGACAATCGACACCCTGGGCCGACGCTGAAATCTTCCGAACGCGGATTCGCCGCAACATCCGCCTGGCCGAGGCCCCCAGTTTCGGCCAGTCGATCCTGCAGTACGCCCCCGATTCGAACGGCGCGAAGGACTACAAAAGCCTGGCGGCGGAGGTCGCGCGGCAGGATCGAGCAACGGCAAGGGTGGCACGTCCCTGAGCGAAGCGAAGGGCGTGTTCGGGAATAGTTCCATTTAGCCCGCCGTGAATACACGGCGGGCAGCGGTGGTTGGACGCACCAAGTCGTGCCCCGGGTGTATTCACCCTGTTGTTACACATAAACTAATGGATAGAAATGGCGGACTATATTTCTCCATCATGCCCCTTTTCCCTAGCCCAGGCGTTTACGCCTGGGGAGGCGGGCGATTTCCATTTTCATGTCACGCCCGTTTACGGGCGTCCTGCTTGGCGGTGATACAGGAGGCCCGTAAAACGGGCCTGACAATTCAATGATTCCATCATCGTTTCCCCAGGCGTAAACGCCTGGGCTAGAGAAAATCGTGAATGCAAGATCAACAAGACAAGATCAACAAGATGTGTGTAACAGCAAGGTGTATTCACCCGGGGCTAAACAGCGGTTTTTGCGGGCCAATTCCTGGCCACGCCCTTCGCTTCGCTCAGGGGCGTCCCACCCAACCGGATTCTTCGGCAAACTTCTCCGGCCTTCCCCCGTTTGATCCGGTCGGCCGTTTGGCGGCGTTAAGCCTTAGCGATTGCGTCGAGATGCCGCAATGCGGTCGGATACGCGCCTTGGGCGGTCGCGCCGATAGCGCCGATTGGTGCGTTGCGCAGAAACGAAAAGGCGGATTCAACGTTGGTTTCCTCAAATCCGCGCCGCAAGCCGCGACGATTGTTGTAACGAGTGAGACGGATTAAATGAATTGACCGGAAAGGACTCTAACGTGAAGCTCTTTCAGATTGCACTTTATACGAGTCTGGCGCTTTGCAGCGCTTCGGCGGCCTTTGCCCAATACGGACTGTATGGTTCGCCCGAGGTGTTGCAGATGCCGCAACAAAACTCGGCCGGCCAATATGCAACGCCGGCCGGCTATCCGACCACGGCGACCCCGATGGCCGAGCAAATGCCCGGCCCGGCGTATTATCAGCCGTCGGCGGCCGCCTATCAGCCGTACCAGCCCGGGGCACAGTACCAGTCTCCGCAACCTTACCTTCGACGACCGACGCGGTTGACCGCCGCCAGGCAACAGGGTCCGTTGCAGCCGATTCCGGCCCCGCCGGCGGCCCCCGCGGCAAGCGTGCCCAGGCCCGCGCCGGTTTACGCCCCTCCATCGGTCCCTCGAGGTCAGGGTATGATGACTCAGGCGACCGTCGCACGGGACAACTACGACAACGGGCCGTATCGCGGAGTCCTGGGCCGTTTCGAGCAGGCCGCCTGCGGCGAATACCCCAACGATTACGGTTGCGAAGACTATTGCGGCGAAGCGCTTTTTAGTCCGTGGTATGCCTCCGTCTCGGCGTTGGTTATGGGCCGCAGTCAGGGACGCCGCCTCTGGACCAGCTACGTCGACGGCTCCGTGACCGACCAGTTGACCAACACTCAATTTGGGATGCAGTGGAAGTGGGGCGGCGAAGTGCGTTTCGGCCGTCGCTTCTGCCGCTGCTGTGTACCTTATGCCCTGGAGGCGACCTACTGGACCACCGAGGCCTTCTCCGGCCACCGGTACACGACGAATCCGGGCGGCTACGTGAGCACGCCCCTGATCGTCGCCCCGATGACCTTCGGCGGAGTGGCCGCCCAGAACTGGTTCGACGGCGCCGAAGAGCATCGTCTATGGCGGCGCAACGAGTTCCACAACATCGAGATCAACCTGATCCGCGAGCAGTTGGCCTGGGCCTACGAGTCGTCCTGGGACATCGGCTGGTCGGTGGGTATCCGCTACTTCCGCTTCGAGGAACAACTGACGTTCGGCTCGCTGTGTCAGGGATACAATTGGGGCGATATCGGCGCCGAGGCTTACTTCAGCGACCGCATCTCCAACAACCTGCTGGGAGTCCAGTTCGGCTTCGACGCCGCGTACAATGTCTACAACGGCGTGCGGCTGTTCATCACGCCCAAGGTCGGTCTGTACAACAACTACATGGACCAAACGTTCCGGGCGTACACCAACGACGGGCGAGTCGGCGCCGGCCCCTACGGCAGCTTCCCGGTCCACTCGACCAGGAACTGCATTTCCTTCCTCACGCAGATCGACATCGGCGCGGATTGGCAGTTCTCGCGGAACTGGAGCGCACGGGTGGGATACCGCGTGGTGGCCGTCACCGGCATGGGACTGGCCGACGAGCAATTCCCGCAGTACATGGTCGACACGCCCGAGATCGCC
>JAHIKV010000361.1 GCA_018897395.1 Planctomycetota bacterium
GAGTCGTGTCCCTCTCTCCTGTTGTTTCTGTACATGGCCCTCTCGGGGATTACCGAGATGTCCGAGACCACCTTGATGGAGGCGTCCTTGGCCCCGATGTCGTCAGCCATGTTGAAGGACGCCCTGGAGGAAGCGGGTACCTTCTTCTCAAAGGTTTGAGGTCCCTTGCCCTCTATCATGTAGGTGACGGTGGCTGTTGCCTCGGTGTCATTTGGGTTCTGGATCAGTAACCAGCACTCGAACCCCCAGTCGGAGGAACCCTCGGGCAGGTACCAGGTCTTGGCAGGTGATGTCACACCCACCGAGCAGTGTCCCTCGGGGGAGGGGGCTCCCGGCCCTGTCCAGGACATGGTGCGGTCCACCGCTATTGTCTTGCCCTCCTTGCACTCCACCTTGGTGGAGAAGTCTCCTTTCTGCCCCATGACGCTCACCAGGTGGTCGTTGGTGAGGGTGGTCTGGGAGTTTGCAGGCAGGGTTATGGTCTCCTCCTTGTTGTCCTTTCCAGTGGGCATGTAGGTGACCTTGGCGCTCACCTGCTCGCTTCCCGGGTTCTCTATTGAGATATAGGTGTCGAACCCCCAGTCGGTGGTGCCTTCGGCCAGGTACCAGGTGGGGTAGGCGACGGTGAAGATCTTGTCGGTGTTGGAGGTTCCAGCAGATGTGACAACAGTAACCGGGCCTGGTGAGGCACCTTGGGGGACTATAGCCTCTATCTTGGTGTCGCTCCACGTCTTGTACTCTGTGGCGGGTACCCCGTTGAAGGCAACGTAGGAGGCGGCGCCTCCGGTGTCACCGCTTGCTGTCCCCCTGCTGGAGCCGAAGTTGGAGCCCTTGATGGTCACGGTGGTACCGGGAGGGCCCGAGGCCGGGGACACGGAGGTTATCTCAGGCTTGGAAGGCGGTGGGGGCGGTGGAGCGTTCACGGTGAAGGCGTTGTTCTTGGTCACGTTCTGGCCGTCGGGGTTCTGGACGTACAGGTTCCATTGGCCAGTGGCAGCGTTTGCGGGTATCGGGAGCTTGCACGTTATCTTGGTTGTGGATGTAGCGGTAACGTTTGTTGCTGTTATGTCTGTCTGCCCCGCCTTCT
Source organism: Planctomycetota bacterium (assembly GCA_018897395.1). GTDB lineage: Bacteria > Planctomycetota > Planctomycetia > Pirellulales > Thermoguttaceae > JAHIKV01. Next base: position 1,088 of record JAHIKV010000361.1, read on the forward strand.
TCAGTTTGACCGTGGGGGTGCCGTAGAAGTCGGTTCCCGACAGGCTGGTGACGCTCACCGTGGTCCCACGGGTTCCGCTGTTGGGCGATATCGAGGTCAGGCTGGGAGATTTATGGACAGTGATGGATACCTCGGGCGAGAACTCGCTCCTGGTGTTGTACTGGTTCAGGGAGGCGACCTTGTACGAGTACGTCTTTCCCTTGGGCGGGTTGCTGTGGGTTAACGAGTTTGCGTCACTGAACCCGAGGGTCTGATAAAGGTTCGTGGAGTCGTCGTGATACATCACCACATACGACGATGCCCCTGAGGCATTGTCCCATCTCAGGTTGACGTTGTTACTCGAGTAGCTTGACGACAAGCCTGAAGGCACAGGGGGCGGGACGGTGTTCTTTGCCACGCTGTGGGTTATTGAGCTAGAGGGGCCTTCCGAGTCGGTCGCCGTCATCTTGATTTCCATGTTGCCGTCGGGTACGCCGCTCGCGTCCCAGGAGAGGCTGCCCGAGAAGGAGCCGTTGTCCTGGTCGTAGCTTATCTGGGAAGCGCTCCCTATCGGGGTAAAGCTACCTCCAGTGGAGTAGGAGAAGGAGATGTCGGTTATCACCCCTGTGTCCTTGGCTGACCCCACCAGCGTGACCGTATCCGATACGGCGCTCTGGTCCGCCGGTAGTAGCTCCAGGTCGGTGGGGGTAGCCCCACCGCTAGTTGTTGTAGCCGTCACCTCGGTAGTCTGCGGGCCTTCGTTGAAGCAGGCGTCCAGGGCGCTCACCCTGTAGTAGTAGGGCCCACCAGTGCCGGCCGTGGTGTCCCTATACGAGGTGGGGTCTGTGCTTACGCCCACCATGGTAGAGCCAATGACCGCGTACTCCCCACCCGGGGAGGTCGCCCTGTACACGTCATAGCTCTCGACGTCCGGCTCCGTATTCGCGTCCCAGGAGAGGCTAACCGACCCGGGGGTTCCCGTTGCAATGAGACCCGTCGGAGCGGCAGGGGCCTGGTGGTCGAGGTTGTAGGTGGCGGTGGCGTACGAGCCGGGGGTCTCCGAGAAGTCGAACGAGCGTGCCCTCACCTGCACTGAAGCGGTCCCGATTGCCGAGGTATCGAAAGTGACGTAGTAGTTGAACGCGCCCGGCCACTGTGAAGACGAGCTACCTATTGCCGTCCAGTCGGTGCCGTTGGTGGAGTACTCGAAGTCCACGTGCTTCACGTTCTCCTGCTCCGGCACTGATGCTGTTAGCACCCTGCTGTTTCCGATGGTAGTCCCCGAAGGTGGGGAGAGCGCAGGCGCGGAAGGCGCGGACGCTGAGCCCAACGTTCCTGCAGTGGTTTTGGCCGCCTCTAGACCGCGTGAGTCCGGAGCCTTGAGGGCCCCGCTGTAATTGTTTGTCGTTGTGAAGTTGATGTAGGGTATCAGGCCGTACAACGTGCTTGAGAAGAAGTCGACGAAGACGTCGTAGAAGACCGGCACGCAGTAAAGGACGACGCCGATGTAGCCCAGCGCGCTGGAGATTTTCGATGCCGTGACGTTCTTTGCGGAGGCACCGCTGATGACGTCCGCCAGGTTTCCGGCAGATTCTACCGACATGCGGAGAAGCTTCCAGCCGGCCCTGCGGAAATGGTTGAGCGCCTGCGGATACCTGTTCTCCATTAGACAGGTGACCCCTTGTTTGTATGCATTGATGATGTCCGATCCACGAGGAATATTGAGAAATGCCTCTATAAAGGAGTCTATGTTGCCTGGCTCGATGTCCTGGACAGCATCGATGTTCAGGAGCTCGAATATCGGGTTGAAGAAGTTCATCAACCAGCTCCTGCGCGCATCCCACGCGCCGGTGAAGCCAACGGTCTGTGATGGACCTGAGTAGGTTCCTACGTAAGTTGAATTCCCCTTGGGTGGCACCAGGTCCACATAGGAGAACGGCGAACTCGGCTGCACGCTCGCACCGCTCCCTGCGTTCCTCTTTAAGGCAAACCACAGAGACCTGTTGTTGTGGATGTGCAGCCTGTATCTGCCACTCCCCGCGCTATCCGCGCTGCCCTCGAACTCATCGGAGGAGTCGATCAACAGGTCTCCACCTTCGCTCGCTTCCTTGCGGTAGACCTGACAGTAGCCCCCCGGGTCCACTCCGAGGTTCGTGGCGCCTGAGTAGAACGCCACGTACCTGCCGTCCGAGGAGATGGAGGGATCGTCGCTGCGATTGTTCCCCACCTCGCCCCCCGAGCTCACCGAGCAGCAGGTGATCTGCCCGGTCTGGAGGTCCTTGCGGTATACCTGATAGCAGCCGCCGGGGTCCACCCCGAGGTTCGTGGCGTATGAGTAGAACGCCACGTACCTGCCGTCCGAGGAGATGGAGGGACAGTAGCTCTCGCCGTTCCCCACCTGCCCCCCCGAGCTCACCGAGCAGCAGGCGATCTGCCCGGTCTGGAGGTCCTTGCGGTATACCTGATAGCCGCCGGGGTCCACCCCGAGGTTCGTGGCGTATGAGTAGAACGCCACGTACCTGCCGTCCGAGGAGATGGAGGGACAGTAGCTCTCGCCGTTCCCCACCTGCCCCCCCGAGCTCACC
>JAHIKV010000286.1 GCA_018897395.1 Planctomycetota bacterium
GTCTTGGAATTCCCCTACCGCGTCGCCTTCGGAGAATAGACGAGTTCGCGCAAATGTAGTGGAAACTTTGGCCAAAAATCGAACGTAAGTCCTTTGCTATCAACGAATCGACTCCCACAACTCCGTAACTTGGGCTAGCGGCATGCGTGGCCGCCGTTGGCACACACCGACGGACGATGTGTTCGGTAACTTGGCACCTGCACCTACTCGCTGCCGGACGCCGCCTGGACCATCGCCACGATCTTCCTCTGGGTCGTCTCCGGTAGGACCGGCCACGCCACAACCACGGCCGCCAAGTCGGTGGGAAGTGTGCCGTTTTGTGCGCCGACTGTGCCGGATTCCGTGCCGCGCGGGGTTGACGATTCTTCGCAACCTGTTGTAGGATCGACCTTTGTGGAAACCGCGTTGAATCCCTCCCCATCCGCTTCTTCGCCGGTGCAGTATTGCCAAGCGCCATATTCCTTTGCTCAAGTTCTAAGTCCCTCGCGCCGCGAAAATTGGGACAGTCCCCTGTAAACGGTTGCACCCCTACAGATGCAATTCCACCACGTCCTGGTCGTGCAACACGTAATCCCCCTTTACTTGGGTTCCATCGTGGACGGCGGAGCCCCAGACGCGGGCGAACTTCAAACCGGAGAGGAAATCCTTGTGGACCATGCCGGCCATCTCGAGCAAGGTGCCGCCGCGTCGGAGCGTAAACGGACGGTCGCGGTCCGGCTCCTTGACCGAGGGGAGCTTCGAGTAGACGCGGACCACGTCCATCGCTCGATAGATGGCTTCCCGCAACGGCTCCAGGCCCGTGCCGTGTTGGCCGGAAATTACATACTCGGGGAAATCCATCGGAATCAGTTCGTGCAACAGTTCCAGCCGCTCGGGCGCGCCGGGGGCGTCGATCTTGTTCGGCGCGAGAAACGTGCGGGTGTAGGATAGCCCGACGTCCTGTTCGTCGAGGCGCGATTCCCTGTCCAAGTGGGTCTTCGTTTGCGAAAGGCGTTCGAGCAACTCTTGGCACTGTTCGATCCCGCCGTCGCCTTCCAGATCGACCAGCAGCAGGGCGAGGTCGGCCGCGCGGATCAAGCCGTGAAGGTGCGAATCCATGTAGTCGGCGGTGATCGGGGGCGTATCGATCAACTGCACCGCCACGTCCTCCCAAGACATCATGGCCGGGGCGGGAACGGTAGTCGTGAACGGATACGGCGCAACCTCCGGCGTCGCGCGGGTCAGGCTGGCGACCAACCGGCTCTTGCCCGAGTTCGGGCCGCCGAGCAGGATCGCGGTTCCGGCCCCTTGTCTGGGGATTCGCAGGCCGCGTGTCCGCTTCCCGCCGCTCTTTTCGGTGGCCAGTTCCTTCCTGGTCCTCGATATTTTGCTCTTCAGTTCCGCTTGAAGGTGGTCGGTCCCCTTGTGTTTGGGGATTTCCTTCATCATCGCCTGAAGGCAGACCAGCTCCTCTTCGAGAGTCGTTGCCCGACGATAGTTCTCTTCCGCTTTCAGGTATTGGTGAGTTAGATTGGCCGGCATGTGCAAGGCCTCGACCGTTGGCCGCGGCGTAAAATAACCTACATCGAGCGTTGTTTCGAGTGTCCCAGTGTATCCGAATCGGGGAAATTCCGCCAGCCGTTGGATTCTCGTCGAAGGACGGCGACGGCCGCGGCGGAGTTCCGTTTCGTCCCGTCTATTGACGCGGACGGTCCCACTATCCACGCCGTATGGAATCCGGTAAAATTAATTGCTTGTAGTTTCCCCCCGCCGGTAGGCGGCATGGGGTTCGTATTTGCTCAATCCTTGCATATTTCAACCGATGGAGAGCGACGGCATGTCAGAAAAAAGACCGATGAACCGATGGCTGGTGGTATTGGGGGCGATCCTGATTCAACTCTGCCTGGGTGCGATTTACGCCTGGAGCGTATTTACGCCTTATCTGACCAAGGCCCCATACGGGTTCTCGGCAACGCAGTCACAGGTTGTATTCAGCGTCGGCTTGGCCTCGTTCGCGTTTGTAATGATCCTGGCCGGGAGGATGCTCAACAAGTTTACGCCAAGGATGATCGCCATACTAGGCGGTTTGGTAATGGGGAGCGGATACATTGCAGCAAGTTTCACGGGTACGAACTTCATTGCCCAGGTGCTCACTATCGGGTTGATCGGCGGCGCCGGAATCGGCCTGGCTTACGTGGTCCCGATCGCCGTCGGCGTGAAGTGGTTTCCCGACAAGAAGGGGATGCTCACCGGGCTGGCGGTAGCGGGATTCGGCTTCGGAGCGCTGATTTGGATCAAGCTGGCCGGTGGTTGGTCGGGATTCCACATCGGCGAAACGACGCTGATCGCACCGTTCAAGGGTCTGATCGCGCTACTGCAATCCGAAAGCCATCAAATCGGCGACGTGTTTCTGTGGTACGGTATCGCCTACGCCGTCATCGTGCTGATCGGCTCGATCTGGATGGTGAATCCCCCGGCCGATTATAAGCCGAAGGGCTGGAACCCGCCGCCTCCCAAACCGGGCGGAGCGGCCACCGGCGCGGTCAATCTGACCAGTTTGGAAATGCTGCGCACGCCCCAATTTTACGGCCTATGGTTGATGTTCGCCGCCGGAGCGATGACCGGCTTGATGGTGATCGGCTGTATTGCCCTGTTCGGCATCGACGCCCTGCGAAGCACCGGCTTGAAGGAGGCCGCGGCCAAGGACATTTCAGCCACGGCGATGGGAGTCTTCTTCGCACTGGCAAATGGGCTGGGACGGATCGGCTGGGGCATGATCTCCGACAAACTTGGACGCAAGGCAAGCCTTTTTCTCATGCTTGCCAGCCAAGGCGTCGTCATGCTGGTGTTCTACAGCATGGGCTTCAACGTCTGGTTGTTCTACCTTGGCGCCACGATCGTCGGCTTCAACTTCGGCGGTAATTTCGCACTCTTCCCAGCCGCAACCGCCGACTTCTTCGGCAACAAAAACGTGGGCGCCAATTACGGTTGGGTCTTCTCTTCATACGGCGTCGGCGGCATCGTAGGGCCGATTTTAGCGGGATACTTCAAGGGGGCCGCCAAGGGAGGCGAGCCTAGCGCCTGGCTTACGCCCTTCGTGATCGCCGGCGTTGCCTGTCTGGCGGCAGCCGTGTTGGCGTTGTTGCTCAAGTCGCCGAAACATAAAGATATCAAAGCTAATACATGATCTTGCGATGAGATTCTCCCCCCCGCGACCACGGTCGCGGGGCGTTTAATGGGATAATGGTTGATGTCAACCAAAAACGTCCCCGGACTGCGCTCCGGGGGGGACTGGAGAACCACGCCATGTACATCAGGCAAAAACATACTGCAACAATATTCCTCGTGTTGTTTCTCGCGGCGGGGTGGTCCTCCCCGCTTCACGCGCAAAGCATCATGGAGGTCGAGGCCGTCGCCGGAGGGCCGTTCGGCGTGGGACGGATCGTCTGCGATTTTCCAGAAAACAGCCTGCCCAAGCCGCTGGGCATCGAGGGGATCGGGCTGACGGAGAAGGACGGCCGCGTGCTCTATCCGGCGATCGACAACCCGGCCTTTGGAAAGGTGATGAAGGAATTGCTCCGTGAAGGTGCGCCGCTGACCAGCGGCGGACCGGTCCGCAAGGAAATCGGCGGCCTGCTGCGCGGCATACTCGACCGCCCGCCGAGAACGACGATCTTCTTCCTCTTCCACGGCGACGGGCCGCTGGACTTGACTCTGCAAGCGGGAACGGACATCCCATTGAAGCTCGTTCCGCGCGACAACACGGCCGCCCATCGGCGGTTGTTGAATCTGTGGTGGAAGCAGTACGCCGCGCCGCCCTCGCTATTGGCGCCGGAGCCGGACTTCCCGCCGGTGGTGGACAACTATCTGACCACGATGCTCGCCAGGCGTCTGAATCTCCGCTTGCCGGAGGAAAGGAAAACACCGTTGGCCTACGCCACGCTCCGAAAGGAGTTGGGATTCAACCTGGGGACCGAGTCGGTGCGGATGGCGATGATGCAAGACCGCATCCTGGGGCTGAACAACCTGGGCCAGCCGACCGACCAACCGTTGCCCGAGCCGCTCGCTTTGCCGGAAGACGCAATCCCCGAGCCTGCGTCGGAGGTGGAGGTCGAGCCGATCGCCATGCGCGTTCCGGCGTCGTGTTTTTACGTCCGCTTCGGCAGCTTCGCCAATTTCCTCTGGCTGCAAGACACGCTTGCCCGATGGGGCGGCGACGCACAGAACCTGATCGCCCTGCGCGGGCTGGACCGCGACCTGAGCGGACGGATGGAGCGGCGGCTAGTGCTCAAGCAGACGGTCCTCTCGCGGCTGCTGGGCAACACGGTCATCTCCGACGTGGCCATCATCGGCGCCGACATGTTCTTCCGCGAGGGGGCCTCGTACGGAATCCTCTTCCAGGCCCGAAACAACCTGGCGCTGTCGGCCAGCTTGACGCAGCAGCGGACGGAGCGGCTCGCTCAAGGGGGCGTAAAGGAGGAGAAAATTACGGTCAACGATCATCCGGTGTCATTTTTGTCCTCGCCGGACGGGACCGTCCGCTCGTACTATGTTTCCGACGGCGATTTTCATTTCATTACCACCTCGAAGACGTTGGTTGCGCTGTTTTTGCAGACGGCTTCAGGCAAGGAGTCGCTGGGCGCGTCGAAGGAGTTCCGCCATGCCCGATCCATCATGCCGCTTAGCCGCGAGGACACGATCTGGCTCTATTTGTCCGACGCCTTTTTCCGCAACATCACCGGGCCGCATTACCGGGTGGAAATGGCGCGGCGGTTGCAAGCGGTGGCCGACGTCGAGTTGGTCGAATTGGCCCGATTGGCGGCCGTCGCCGAAGGCCGGCCCGGCGAGACGATCGAGCAGCTCATCTCCGCCGGCCTGTTGCCGCCGGAGTTCGGTCCCCTGCCCGACGGCAGCCGCACGGTGATCGGCGAGGGCGACGTTTTCGACGGTCTGCGGGGACGGCGGGGTTCGTTCCTGCCCGTCGCCGACGTGGACGTGGAAAAAATCACGCAAGCGGAATCGTCCGAGTACGCCAAGTTCGCCGAGTTCTACCGAGCCGAGTGGGGACGGATGGACCCGATCATCGCCGCCGTCAAGCGCACCCCGTTGAAAGGCGACCGCGAACACGTGGCGGTCGACGTGCTGATGAGTCCCTTCGCCCCGCAACATTTCACCGCGTTGAAACAATGGCTCGGACCGGCCGACGCCCGGCGTTTGACGCCCATCCCCGGCGACATGGCCGCGTTGGAGTTGGTGATGACCGACCAGCGCATCTTCGGCGGCCTGCGCGACGTGGGGCCGCCGGTCCGAGGCGGAGCGACCGGTTGGCTGCCCCTCGGAAGATTGCGCGACTTCCTGGTGGGCTACGTGGGCACGACCGGCGAACTGGGATTGCTGAGCTTTCTGAACATCGGCATCCCTCCACATTCCGACCCTGCCGGATACACCGTCTCGCCGCTGGGCGGATGGCGGCGGCTATACGGCCGGTTCATCGTCTTCTCGTTCCAACACGAAGTGCTCGAAACGGTAGTGCCGCAACTCCGCTTCGAGCAGGCGAAACGGCCGGCCCAGGTCCGTTTGCACGTCGGCGACGTATCCAACGCCCGGATCACACCGGCGCTGAACGACCTCGGCTACGCCCGGACGCGGGAGACCTCGCTGGGCAACCTCCGCTTCCTGCACGCGCTTGGCCGGCAGCTTCACGTTCCGGCGGCGAAGCGGCTGGAAACCGCCGAATTCCTGCTGGACGCCAAGATGATATGCCCCCTGGGCGGCAAATACGTCTTGCAACGCAGCGGAGCGGAGCATTGGACCTCGACCGCGCTGCAAAACGGTCCGCCGGGCGGGTTCATGAAAGTCCACGCCCCGGACGGCTACCGGTCGCCGCCGTTGAGTTGGTTCCGCGGCCTCGACCTGGAAGCGACGATGACCGAAAAGACGGTCTCCGCGCATGCCGAGATCATCATGCAGATGCCGCCGAAAGAATAATCGTTGTGGGGCAAATGAAAATCATCTCCGGCGGGCAAACGGGCGTCGATCGCGGCGCGCTCGACGCGGCCATCGAGCTTGGAATGAACCACGGCGGCTGGTGCCCCCAAGGACGGACGGCCGAGGACGGACGCATCCCCGACCGATACGAACTCCGCGAGACCGATTCGTCGGACTACCCGGTGCGAACCGAACGGAACGTGCTCGACGGCGACGCCACGCTGATTCTCTGCCGATGCCCGCTCTCGGGCGGCACGGAACTGACGCTCCGTCTGGCGGAACAACACCGGCGGCCTCGTCTGGTCGTCGATCTCGACGGCGGCGTCGAGCCGGCCGAGGTCCGTCGCTGGCTGGAAGACAACGCGGTGGAGGTCCTCAACGTCGCCGGTCCCCGCGAGAGCCAAAGCCCCGGCATCGCCGATCGGGCGCGCGAGTTTCTCGTCCGCATGTTTCGCGGGTAGTTCGTAGGTTATGCTTTAGCATGTAACCGTTCACAGGGGACTGTCCCAATTTTCGCGGCGCGAGGGACGTTGCCGGGCGAATTGACTTGACCGCCGCGAAAATGGGACTGTCCCCCTGACGCCGCGGGAAGGGGACAGGTCCATGTTTTCGGCCAACGGTTCGTCGGCAAAATGCGTTTTTTCGCCGAAAAATGGACCAGTCCCCAGCCGGCCGTCACCGCAAACCGATCAACCTTCGGACGATCCAATCGCGGAGCCGGTCGGAGATCACCTTGAGGCACTTGAAACAAAACCGCACGTCCCAGCCGAGATAGTAGTGCGTTTTCGGCCGCTTGGCAGTCAGCGCGTGGACCACCGCCCGGACCACGCGCTCGACCGGCGCCGCGCCGCGGGCGGACCGTGCCGCGGCCTGGCGCATGGCCTCCAGATCGGATTGGTAAAGCTCGAACATCTCGGGGCCGACGCCGGCCGACAACCGGTCGGCCAAAGCCGTGGATTTGTCCCAGATCGGCGTGTCGATCGCGCCCGGTTCGACGGCCGAGACGCGGATGCCGAAATTGCGGAGCTCCGTGCGCAATGCGTCGGTGAACGCCTCCAAGGCAAACTTCGAGGCCGAATACGCGCCCAGATAAGGCACGGCCAACCCGCCGTTGATCGAACCGATGTTGACCACTCTTCCGCGGGCCTTCCGCAGCAGCGGCAGAAAGGCCCGAGTAACCGCCGCCTGGCCGATCACGTTCACTTCGAACTGTTTGCGGATTGCCTCGGTCGGCAGGAGTTCCCACGGGCCGGGCACCGCGATCCCGGCGTTGTTTACCAGGCCGGCCAGTCCGGCGTCGCCCACGGCCGCGGATACTTCTTCGGCGGCGGCGGCGATCTCCGCGGCGTCGGTCACGTCGATCCGCACGGGCGTAAGCCGGTCGGACGCCTCGGACTGCAATCGCCGCGCGGCCTCGTCCGACCTCACGCCGGCGAAGACGCGAAATCCGCGGCGGTCCAATTCAATCGCGCAAGCCTTGCCGATGCCGGTCGAAGCGCCGGTAATGAAAAAAAAACATTCGGGTTCAGACTCGAAATGTTCGCTTTTCATTGTTGTTTTCTCCATGAGGTCCGGTTTGTCGAAATGCCGATAGCGGGCTGTTTGCCTCGAGCTGTTGGTGCGAAACCGCAAGCGGAATGCAATCTATTGTAGCCGCCGCAACGAGTATTTGTAGGGAGCGTGAAACGCACGGGGGCGACAACGCCGATTTCCCCACCAATAAAGCACAAATCAGCCTTGACCGGCTTGCTCGAAATCCCTACCCTTCCGCGTGCTATGCTTGCCCGAATTATGCGAACCGCCGCTGCGACCGCGATCGTTGTTTTCGGGACGTCCCGCGCGCCGGGGACGGAGGTTTCGCCCGCCGCGCCGCCGGTCCGGCAAATGCTGCTGCTCCGCAACGGCGAGGTCATCGAGGGGCGAATTTCGCGGGCCGATGATTTTTTCGTGGTCGATCTCTCCGACGGGCAAATCCGCGTGAAACAATCCAACGTGGAGTTGGTCTGCAACGGCCTCGAAGACGGCTATCGTCGGAAACGGGCGGCGATCCAAGTCGGAAACGTTCACCACCACCTCGAACTGGCCCGCTGGTGTTTGCGGCACGATCTGTTCGGCCGCGCGGCCGTGGAGTTGGCCGACGCGACGGTCGCCGACGCGGAGCATCCGATGATCGGCCTCCTGCGTCACCGGCTGAAAATGGCGATGGAACCGCCGTCGTCGTCGGAAGCGGCAAACCTTCCGGCCCGGGGACCGTCCAACGAGGAGTTGGACCGGATGGTCCGCAACTTGCCGCACAAGGCGGTCGAGACGTTCACGCAATCGGTCCAGCCGGTGTTGATGAACAATTGCCTTGGGTCGGGCTGCCACGGCCCGTTGTCGGACGTGCCCATGCGGCTGTTCCGCGTTTCCAGCGGCAAGTCGCCCACCCGTCGGATGACGCAACGGAACTTGCACTCGGTGTTGCAATTCGTCGACCGCGAAAATCCGACGGCGAGCCGATTGATAAAAGCCTGCGACGGTCCGCACGGCTCGGCTCGGCACTCCGTTTTCGGCGAACGTCAAGGCGACCAATATCGGCGGCTGCTAATCTGGACGCTCTTGCTTGCCGAGCGTCCGGCGGCCCGATCGCCCGCTACCGTTTCGACGCCACCGCAATCGCCCGGCAAGACGTCGGCGCAGGCGTCGATCGACCAGCCGGCCGACCCGTTCGATCCCGAGGTCTTCAATCGCCGCTACGCGCCCACGGAAAAATAGCGTCGCGGGGCGTTTGCTTCATTTTCAGACACATTCCGGGGATTGTAACCCTCGGCTGTTGTTCACAACAACAATTTACGCCCTATAATGCATGGTTGGCGAGGAATTTTACGATGCCCAACCATGCGGAATCGACGTTGGAATCATACCTGCCCCGATTCGGGCTAAGCTCGTTCCGCGAGGGACAGGAGCGGGTGATTTCCATCGTGATGGCCGGGCAGGACTGCCTGTGCGTGATGCCCACCGGCGGCGGAAAAAGCCTTTGCTACCAGTTGCCGGCGGTGGCCATCGACGGTCTGACGCTGGTCGTCTCGCCGCTGATCGCCTTGATGAAGGACCAGGTGGATCAACTCCAGAAGTTGGGCCTGCCGGTCAGCTTTATCAACAGCACGCTGCCGGCCGCCGAGCAGTACAGCCGGCTCGACCGGATGGCCGCCGGCGAGTTTCAACTGGTCTACGTGGTGCCCGAGCGGTTCCGCAGCGGTCGGTTTCTCGAGGCGGTCCGCGCGGTGGGGGTCAAGCTGCTGGCGATCGACGAGGCTCATTGCGTCAGCGAGTGGGGGCACGATTTCCGCCCCGACTATGCCCGGCTGGGGTTTTTTCGCCGCATCCTGGGCAACCCGACCACGATCGCCCTGACCGCCACGGCCACCGACCGGGTCCGCCGCGACATTGTCGAACTGCTCGACTTGCGCGAGCCGAAGACGTTCATCACCGGCTTCGCGCGGCCGAACCTGTTCTACGAGGTCCAATCGCCGTCGAGCGAACGGCAGAAGCCCGATAAGCTCGTCGAGTTTCTGGGGAAAACGCCCGGCGCGGGCATCATCTACACCTCCACCCGCAAACGGGCCGAGGAGGTCGCCGAATTAGTCGCCGAGCGGACCAAACGCCGCACGGCCGTCTACCATGCCGGACTGTTGCCCGACCAGCGAAAAAAGGCCCAAGAAGACTTCATGCGCGGGCGGCGCGAGATCGTCGTGGCCACCAACGCCTTCGGCATGGGCATCGACAAGGCCGACGTCCGCTTCGTCGTCCACTACAACATTCCCGGCAGCGTCGAGGCGTACTATCAGGAGGCGGGCCGAGCGGGACGCGACGGCCAAGTGTCGCACTGCCTGATGCTCTTCCACTTCTCCGACAAATACATCCAGGAGTATTTCATCGAAACCGCGTATCCCGACCGGGAACACGTCAGCGCGGTCTACGACTTCCTCCGCGAACGCGAGGAAAACCCCATCCAGATGACCCAGGACGAGGTGAAGCAGGCGATCGGCCTGCCGATCGGCGGCGACGGGGTGGGCAACTGCGAGAAACTGCTCGAAAGCGCCGGCGTGTTGGAACGCATGATCGCCTCGCATAACATGGCCTCGGTGCGGATCGACAGCGACCTGCCCACGCTTGTCGATCTGTTGCCCAAGCAGGCCAGGACGCAGCGCAAGGTGATGCAATCGGTCGAACGGCTGGTCGGCCCGCGGCGGCAGGAACTCGTCCAGTTTCATTTCCGCGATTTGTCGGTCCACGACGAGATGGACCATACGTCGCTTACCCGCGCTCTGCATGAGTTGAACAAGCTGCAATTGTTCACTTATGTGCCTCCCTTCCGCGGCCGGGCGATACGCATGATCCGCCGCGACATGGACTTCGACCGGCTGGAGATCGACTTCGAGGCCATCGAGCGGCGCAAGAAGATGGAGCAAGATAAACTAGAGCGGGTGATCCGCTTCGCGCGCGGAGGTTCATGCCGACAGAGGGAGATTTTGCGCTATTTCGGCGAGGAGAACGCGGCGGCTTGCGGCCACTGCGACAACTGCCGGCTGCGCGGGGGGCAAGGGGCGGGGGACGCGGGGCAAGGGATGGCCGGTTCACCGGCCATCGACGGCAAGGTTCTCGAAACGGTCCGCATGGTCCTCAGCGGCGTGGCACGCACCCAGGCACGTTTCTCTTGCGGAAAAAACCTGATCGCAAAGATGCTTTGCGGATCGAACGACTCGAAGGTAAAAAAGCTGCGGTTGAACAAACTCAGCACCTTCGGTTTGTTAGAGCATCTGAAGCAGCCGGAGGTTTTAGAGATCATCGACGCCCTGTTTTCGGCGCAGTGTTTGCAGCAGGTGGACGTGGATCGCTATCGGCCGGTGGTTGAACTAACGGAGTTCGGCGGGGAGGTGATGCGCGGCCAGGCGACGCTGAACTGTAACCTGCCGTTGCCGGAGTATCTACTACGGAAGCTCTGCGGCCAAATGGGGGACGGGGGACGGGGGACGAGGGACGAGGGACGAGGGGTGGGCACTTCAGTGCCCACTGACGATGACTCTTCCGCCCTCCCCGCCGATCCCGACCCTGAACTGCTCGACGCCCTGAAACGCTGGCGGGAGGAGATCGCCGACGAGGCGGGCGTGCCGGCCTACTACATCCTCACCAACGACACGCTCGTGGAGCTGGCCCGCCATCGACCGGCCGACCGTGAGACGCTGCTTTCGATCCGCGGCATCGGCCCGGCCAAGGCCGTACGCTACGGCGCCACGCTGCTGGAGATCGTGGATGGAGGGGGCGGGGGACGGAGGACGGGGGACGGGGGAAGAGAAGATGAGAGCGATGGGCGAGGGGTGGGCACTTCAGTGCCCACTGAGAAAGCTGAACCGTCGGCACTGTACGACCAGCCAGAAATCAGAAATCAGAAATCGGAAATCAGAAATTCCGATCCCCCCGCCCTCCGCCTTCCGTCCCCCGCCCCCGACTCCCGCTACTGGACCCGTCGGCTGTTGTCGGCCGGATTTTCGATCGAGGAGTGCATGGCCATCCGCGGCCTGCCCCGCGAGACGATCGAGGCCCACGCCAGGTAGACTGGGAGACAAGTCAACTCTCTCCTTGTCTCCCCCTCTCCCTGTCTTCTCGTCTCCTTGTCTTCCCGTTACTGGACCCGCCGATTGCTGTCGGGTCTGTGCCGGTTGTGTTGGGGATCGGGGCATTGCCGGCTCGGGAGCCGCGACGCCCCATTCTCTCCGGTCGCCAAACTTCGTTGCGTCAGATATAATTGGGAGATGGGATACCATGCCGTCCCGCCGTTCTGGTGGGTAGGGAGTGTTTGGAAAGAAGTGATTCATGCCTGATCCGTCAGAGAGCAACAAGAAGAAATCGCCGCCGCCAAGGAAGCCGCACCCGAGTCCGCTGGTCGGCGCGTCCACCTGGTGGTTTCTGCTGGCGCTGGCGCTGGTGGCGGTGTTCCTCTATTGTTACAACAGCCGGAACGGCCGCTCGGAAATCACCTACGGCTTCTTCCGCCGCCAGTTGGAGGACGACAAAAACGTCGCCGGCGTCGAGGTGCAAGGTGCGAAGGTATTCGGCGAGTTCAAGGTGGCCCCGATCGACCCCGACGCAAAACCCGGCGCCGACGGGACCTCTCCCAGGCTGCATAAGAAGTTCGCCGCCGTCCTGCCGCCGATGGCGCTGGCCGATCCAAAATTGGACGAGGTCTTGCGCGAACGCCTCAAGCGGGACTATCGGGCGTCGGAGCCGCGCGACAACACCGTCCTGGTTTTGGCGGTCTATATGCTCATCACGGTCGGCTTGTTCGTCGGCCTGTGGTTCCTGTTCCGCAAGGCCCGCGATTCGTTCTTCTCCGGCGGTCTGACCGGAGGGTTCTCCAAGAGCGGCGCGCGGCGATACGAAGGGGGCGACAAACCGGTCACCTTCGAGGACATCGCCGGATTGGAGGGCGTCAAGCACGAGTTGCAGGAGATCGTCGAGTTCCTCCGCAACCCGGAAAAGTTCCAGCGGCTCGGCGCGCGGGTACCCAAGGGGATTCTGCTGATGGGCGCCCCCGGCACGGGCAAGACGCTGTTGGCCCGCGCCGTGGCCGGCGAGGCGGGCGTCCCCTTTTTTTCGATCAACGGCTCCGAGTTCATACAGATGTTCGTCGGCGTCGGCGCCGGCAGGGTACGCGACCTGTTCAACACCACCAAGGAAAACGCACCGGCCATCCTGTTCATCGACGAAATCGACGCGGTGGGCCGCCACCGCGGAACGGGCGTCGGCGGCGGTCACGACGAACGCGAGCAGACGCTGAACCAAATCCTCAGCGAGATGGACGGCTTCACGCAGAACGAGTCGGTCATCGTCATGGCCGCCACGAACCGCCCCGACGTGCTCGATCCGGCGCTGCTGCGCCCGGGGAGGTTCGACCGCCACGTCACCGTCGATCGCCCCAGTCTCAAGGGCCGCCTGGCGATCTTCGAGGTCCACAGCCGCGACGTGCCTTTGGACATCGACGTCGATCTGGAGCAGTTGGCCGCCGGCACCGTCGGCCTGACCGGCGCCGACATCAGCAACCTGGTCAACGAGGCCGCGCTGTGGGCCAGCCGGCACGATAAAGACTACGTCGACATGTCCGACTTCGACTACGCCCGAGACAAGCTCCTGATGGGCGCGAAACGCGAGGACGTCCTCTCCGAGCAGGAGAAGACGATGACGGCCTTTCACGAGTCGGGCCACGCCCTGTTGGCCTGGATCGTACCCGGCATCGACCGGCTGCACAAAGTCTCTATCGTTCCCCGCGGCCGTTCGCTCGGCGCCACGCAGTTGTTGCCCGAGGAAGACCGCGTGAACATCAGCGAAAACGAACTTCGCACTCGGCTGTTGTTCCTGCTCGGCGGCCGGGCGGCCGAGAAGCTGGTCTTCGATCAGTACAGCGCCGGGGCCGAGGACGATTTGAGCAAGGCCACGCAACTGGCCCGGCGAATGGTCACGCACTGGGGCATGAGCGATCGGCTCGGCCCGGTTGCCTTCCGCGACAGCGAGGACCATCCCTTCCTGGGGCGCGAGATGGCCGAACCGCGCCGCTTCAGCGAGCACACCGCCCAGGTGATCGACGAAGAGGTCTCGCGGCTGCTGCGCGAGGCCGCGGATCGGGCCACCGAGATGCTCAAGGAACACCGCGACAAGCTCGACATGATGGCCAAGCGGCTCGAAGAAGTTGAAACGCTCGACGAGCCGGAGATCGAAAAGCTGATCGGCCCGTCGATCAACAAGCCGGCCGTCCGCTGAATCTCTTCCATAGAGCCGCAACCGTCGGTCGCGCCATAATAGATCACGTATGGTGGGAGAAGCCGGCGGTTGCGCCCCCGGCATGTCGGTGATGACGTGTCCGCCGGTCCGTGGTATAATGAAGAAGCCGTTGTGAAGGAGATAGTCCATGTCCACTGTCGAATACGCCCACATCACCACCGGTCCCGACAACATGCCGATGCTCGCTGGAACGCGGATCAAGGTGGTGGAGATCGTCTTGGACCATCTCGCCCACGGGGCCGACGTTCAGGATATTCACCGTGAATTCCCCCATCTTAGTCTGGGGGAAATCCACAGCGCCCTAGCATACTATTATGACCATCAACAGGAGATGGACGCGGACATCGCTCGGCGGTTGCAAAGAGCGGGGGAGTTCCGCGAAAAGTTCGAGGCGACTTCGGGGCCTTCGCCGCTGCGAATGAAGCTCAAAGCCAAGGGCCTGCTGCCGTGAGCATCGCATTATACTTGGACCACAACGTTCGCCGGGCGGTTGCGGCGGGATTACGGCAACGCGGCGTCGACGTCTTGACGGCCCATGAGGACGGCGCGGCTGAATTGGACGATGAGCTGCTTCTCGCTCGGGTCGCGGAACTCGGCCGCGTCTTTTTTACGCACGACGACGACTTCTTGGCGATCGCTGATCGTTGGCTTGAGGCGGAGCGGCCCTTTTTGGGAATCGTCTACGTCCATCAATACCGGATGACGGTGAGACAGATCATCGTCGAACTCGAACTGATCGCCAAAGCCGGCGATCCCGCGGACATGCAAAGCCGGGTGGAGTTTCTCCCACTCTAGCGTTGCCGTATTTAGCCCTGGGTGAATACACCCGGGGCAAGCGGTTTTTCGCGGTCAACTCGCCCCGCCGTGTATTCACGGCGGGCTAAATGATTATTTCGTCAAACACGTTCATTGTTGATCTCGGAAGGCCGTAATACCGTTTCCCGGGGGGGAGTCGGCGTCGGTTCCAAGCGACCTGAAGGCAGGATATACTGAAGCGTTTGCGGCCACGTCGGCGTAGGGAATCAGATAATGGCACAACCTTGGATTGAAGGGCGGTTTGAAGAAGGCGTATTGCTCACCACCCTGGAACAGACGATCAATTGGGCACGCCAGAGCAGCCTCTGGCCGATGACGTTCGGGGTGGCTTGTTGCGCGATCGAGATGATGGCGGCTGGGGCCGGCCGGTTCGATCTGGACCGGTTTGGGGCCGGAGCGTTTCGGCCCAGCCCGCGACAGGCCGACCTGATGATCGTCGCCGGCACGGTCACCTTCAAGATGGCCAGCCGCATCCGACGGCTTTACGAGCAGATGGCCGATCCGAAATACGTGATCGCCATGGGGGCGTGCGCAATCGCCGGCGGGCCGTACTTCGAGCACGGCTACCACGTGGTCCGCGGCGTGGACCTGGTGGTCCCGGTCGATGTTTACATCCCCGGCTGCCCGCCCCGGCCGGAGTCGCTGCTCGAGGGTTTGATGCGGCTGCAAGACAAGATCCGCGGCCAGCGGCTCGCTCGGGAAAAGGACGGCAACGGCGTGTTGAGCCATCTTTTCCAACGCGGCAAGAAGGTCGAAGACGAGTTGCCCGTGCCGATCCAAAGCGGGTTTGTAAAAGTGGACGAGATCCAGTCACTCGGACGGCGAGGCGATGGGGCGAAGGTTGCGGGAGAATGAAATAATTGACGCCTGAGGTATAATGTATTATGATCTAATGGCGTTGAGGAGTTCAGGAAAATGCGTCTTCTCGTCAATTTAATCTACGATCAAGAATACAAGGGCTATGTGGCCGACGTGCCGGAATTGCCCGGCTGCATGAGCCAGGGCAAGACGGTCGAGGCCGCCTTGAAAAACGTTAAGGAAGCCATCTCGCTCTACGTCGAGACGGTTCCGCCGAAGAAGCGAAAGAGCGAGCGGCCTGCGATCACGACAACCGTGGAGGTGTAGGTTGGGACGGTTGGCGGGCATTTCCGGGCGAGCGGCGGCGGCGGCCTTCGTGCGGGCCGGCTACCACGTTGTCCGACAAAAGGGGAGTCACGTTATTCTCGGCAAGCGAGGCCGCCCCAACCTCGTGATTCCAATGCACCGGTCCGTCGCCCCATTCCTGTTGCGGAGCCAAATACGGCGTGCCGGATTGACAGAAGATCGTTTTCTCGATTTGCTGTGATGATCCACAAACGATTGCTACACGAAGGAAAGTAGGGTGGGTCAAGCGAAGCGCAGCCCCACCAGCAGCGGAATAAATTGTGGTGGGGCTGCGCTTCGCTTGACCCACCCTACTGATCTGATTAAGCGAGGGAAGTTACGGCCTCAGCATCGGGACGCCCACCACGGCCATGCCGAACTTCTGGGTCAACTCCTCGGGCGTGACGCCGTAGGACTTCTTCAGCGCGTCTTGCCACTTCTCGCCCGACTTGATGCCGTCGATCATCGCGCGGAAGGCCTTCGGATTCGAGCGGAGCATGAAGTCGACCATTGCCGTGGCGATTCCGTATTGACCGGAAGCGATGTGGTCGGCGGTGAAGAAATCGCCGCCGAGGGCGCCGGTCTGCCGCATCTGCTCGATGGCGGCTTTCACCTTTTGTCTGACCCCCTTATTGTTTTGGACGACGGTCATGGAGACCCATTCGGCGATTCCCTCGTTGAGCCAGTTGGGGACCATTTGCGGCGACTTGTAGCGATGGACGAACCCGTGCGTCGCCTCGTGGACGATCACACAGGCGAAATAGTAGGGGTCTTTGCCGCAGTGGCAACTGATGACCACCTCGCCGGTGGAGACCTGATGGGCAAGCCCTTGCGCGGCCAGGTGGTTCACCTGATGATTGAAAAACACCCGCTCGAACTCGGCGAAGTGCTCGCCGTGGACGAAGGCGACGACGGGCACCTTGCCGCCCAGCCAGACGCCGTCCTTGTTCTTGATCCCGAACGCCTTGCACAACCGCTCGTGCATTTGGTCGAGGCAAGACGTGTAGAGCGAGGCCACTTGCGGGGGCAGGTCGCTGAGGAACAGGTAATACCGCGTCTCGTAAAGACGCATGTTCAGCGGGGCGAACTTCTCCGCGATTTTGGCGACGTACTCTTTCCCTTTCGCCAGCGCCTCTTTCTGCTGCTCGTCGGTCAGCTCGGGCCAGAGCCAGACGCCGGTCTTCTCGAAAAACTCTTTTCGCTTCTGTTCGTTCCGCTTGCGGCGTGCGTTCTCGTCGTTGCCCGAGCCGGTTTTTCGCTCCGTGCCCGGTTTGGCCTTCCGGCCGGGACGCGGTTTACCCGAGGCGGACGGCCCCTTTTTCGACTCGGCCGCCCGGCGTATCTCGGCTAGCTTTTCCTCGTCCGACGGCGCGAGATATTTCGACTTCTCCTCGAAGACGAGAAGCTCCTTGCCGTCGGGGGCCGTTATCCGTTTGACCGCCGAAGCGCCCAGAATCGGTCGCGAGCCGGTCGCCGGATCGAGGATTCTCAACCGGGAGATTGTGTCAGGGATATCCCCGGACATGACTTCCTCGACGACCACGTTCTTCAAGGTCTTGCCCGAGCGGAGTTGGACGATTACGGTTTTTCCGACCAGGGGGTGCTCTTGCGCCTTGGTGTCTTCCGAGCCGACGGCGTGAAGCGACGCCGCGCCGAACAGCGCGAGCAACACTAACGTAGACAACGGAGACGATCGACTGGACATGAAACTGTTTTATCGGGTTGAAAAAAACGGCGAGAGCAAGCGGCGGGGTTGTCGGCGGCGGAGAACGCGCGATGTTGCCGCCGTATTAGCGGAATTATATCCCCTTTCGGCCGGCATGGCAAGCGACCGGGGACGGCGAGCCGCCGACAAAAAAGCCCATCCGTTGCAACGGATGGACTTTGTATTAGCGAGCGGGTGACTTTCGCGTTGGGGCGGCAGTTCAACTGCCGCTCCAACTCATGTACGTTGCTTTCGCCGCGCTAGTTCCACCACCAGACGTTCTCGGCGGGAACCGACTCGGTGCGGACCGTGGCGACCTTGTCGCTGCCGCGGAGGAGCTTTTCGACGATCCCCCAGGAATTGATCGCCACGCCGCCCGAGGCGGTGGTGACCCAGCGTCCTTTGACCCTCAACACGCTTCCTTGGCTTTCGACCTGCTTCGGCGCGTTGAACTCATCCGTCTTCAACTCGGCCGAATCCATCATGGTCGGCAGGCTGAGGCCGGCTTTTTCCAGGAGGTTCTCCCGGACAATCAGCGCCCCGATCACGGCCATGTCCATGCAGTTATGCAACTCGCCGAAGATCGGATCGGCCACGGCCGACTCGGGATACTTTTTGGTCATGATGTCGGCCCAACGCTGCGCCGTGCGGCTCGCTTTTCCGCTGTGCTGGATGTTGCCCGTGGTGGTCAGATAGTCTTCCTCGGTCATGGCCTTCACGGACGAACCGCACAACTCGAACGCCAGCCCGTCGGCGTCGTGCAAGAGGGCCTCGAAAGACGGCTCCAGCCAGAACCGCGGCGTTTGGACGCCCCGAGCACGCGGAGAAACCATCTGCAAGTAACTGGGCAGACCGCGGACGGGCGAAGGCTCGAAGTTCATCGCCAGCCGCTTCATGCGATAGTCGGCCGCCACCAACACGCGGGCGAAATGGCTGGTCGCCGGAACGCCATGAATGCTGATTTGCTGCATACCCAACGCTTTAGCGCGGGCCGCGGCGAACGCCTCGGCCTGGTTGCCGTTCTGTACCGGCCCAGAGGTGATCCGGCTCATGCGTTGGAGACCTTCGGGCGTGGGGTCGATCGAGCAGGTAATGCCGCCCTGCGCCGCCCCGCGCGCCGTGCGGAGCGCCACCAGCAGGTCGTCGAACAACATCGCCGGCCGACCCGATTCGATTCCCACCACGTTGCCCTTGGCGTCCACTTTCCAACCTTCGCCGACGCCGACCAGCACGACGTCCTTCTGCTCGGGGTAAACGAAGACGTAGCGGATGCGTTGCAGGCCGGCGAGATACTTGATCTCGTCTGTAATGGGTTTATTGTTGTTGACGCAGTCTTCCAGGGCCGCTTCCAATTGGCGAAGCGAAATCTTCCGCATGTCCGCGGTTGCGTTCATGGCGTCGGGGATCTTTTGCATCGCTTGACTGCGCAGTCTGCCGAGCGTGCCTAAGGCGTCCGGCCGCGCGCCGCTCAGCAGGCCGTCGACGTCGATCGAGATTCCACCCACCGCACGACCGTACCGCTGGTCGTCGTCGTCGTTCGTTTGCCCGTTGGCGGACGAGCAAACCATCAAAACAATCACGGAGAGAAAAGCGGAGAGGACTAGATCACTACGGAAAAAGTTGGCCGCATTGGGGCGATGAAACATGGGGAGTACTCCTAGGAACAACGTTGGATCGTCGTTTCCAACTTTGGACGCGGCGTCTGGCGACACCTCTTCTGGTAATTCCAATTACATGAGGGTGACCGGGAATTGGCTGCAAAAAATACTATTTAGCCCCGGGTGAATATTTAGCCCCGGGTGAATACACCCGGGGCATTTGCAGCCGCCACTCCCCGCCGTGTATTCAGGGCGGACTAAATGGAATTATTCCCGGACACCATCAATTACATAATAGGTTAGTGCATCGCCCCGCAAAAAGCAAGGAACCTGCCCCCCTCATGCGGGTGGGGCCGCACTGCCGCCAGACCTCTTCTCCGTGAAGGACACCCTTGCGAGACCCGTTGCCGGCAAGGTAAAGTGAATAGGTTGTGCGATTTTGCTACACTTGTTTGGCTGGCTATTCGGGCTTTGCGTCCGTTTGGAGAACCGGTACGTGTCTCAATCCGCTTATCTGGTAATCCGCGAGGGGTCGAAGTGGAGCGACGTGTTCCGGCTGGTGTCGGGCCAGTCGGTAATCATCGGCCGCGCGCCGACGAACCAGATCGTGCTGAAGGATGAGCGGTGCAGCCGGAACCACGCCGAGGTGTTCATGTCGGGTGGAGAATGGACGCTCCGCGACCTGGACAGCCGCAACGGCACGATCGTGGGGGCCGAAATGGTCCGCGGCGATTGGCTGTTGAAGCCCGGCGACATCATCCGCGTCGGCCGGACGCAACTTGTCTTCGTCCACAGGCTTTCGGACGCGTTCACGTCCTCGGGCGACGCCAGCTCGGTGGTCCGGCGCATCTCGCCCGAGGCCCTCCCGGCCGAGCCCGCCGCCGCCGATGACGAGTTGGACGTATTGTCCACCTGCGAACCGACGACCATCACCCACCGTCGCGTCAAGACCAGGTTCCTTGCCCCCGGCGAAGAGGAAGCGAGCGGGGTCTCGAAGATCGGCCGCGCGGCGGCGAAGTTGTGCCGGCTGGCCTTCGAGTTGGCCAAGGCGCCCGACGTGGCGGCGATGGCCGACTTGGCGCTGGCGGGACTGGCCGAAGAGACCCAAACCGACGCCGGCGCGTTGCTCTTGTTCCCGCCGAACCATCAAGGCGAGCCGCGCGGCGAAGACCTGGAGATCATCGCTTCCCGCAGTTCCTCCGCCCATCGCTATCACCGCGTGTCAAACTTTCTGGCCTCGACCGTGATGCGCGAGGGCGAGGCCGTTCTGGCCCGGAACGTGGTTGACGACAGCACTCTGGGTAGCCGCGACAGCCAGGGCGAGATACTCGCCACCAGCGTGATTTGCGCCCCGGTGCGCTGCGGCGGCGAGGTCTTCGGCCTGATCCACCTCTACTCGACCGACCGGTCAATCGTGCCCGACCCCAACGATCTCGAGTTCACCCTGGCGGTGGCCGACACCGTGGCGGTGGCGGTGGAAAACATCCTCCGCCGGCAAGAGTTGGCCGACAACCTTACTCGCGTCCGCACCGAGAACGTCGAGCTGCGCGAGCGGCTGGGTATCCGCAGCGACATCATCGGCCGCAGCCGGGCCATTCGGCAGGTGACCGAGGAAATCGCCCGGGCCGCCTCCAGCAATTCCACCGTGTTGATCCGCGGCGAGAGCGGCGTGGGCAAGGAACTCGTCGCCTGCGGAATTCACTACAACAGCCTCCGCAAAGACAACGTTTTCGTGTGTCTGAACTGCGCGGCGCTGTCGGCCGACTTGCTGGCCAGCGAGTTGTTCGGCCACGAGCGCGGGGCCTTCACCGGCGCCACCGAGCGGAAGATCGGCAAGTTCGAGGCCGCCCATAAAGGCACCCTGATGCTCGACGAAATCGGCGAAATGAGTCCCGGCCTCCAGGCCAAGTTCCTCCGCGTGCTGGAAGGACACTCCTTCGAGCGCGTCGGCGGCAGCAAGCCGGTGAAGGTCGACGTGCGGGTGATCGCCGCCACCAACCGCGACCTCGAGCGCGACGTGGCCGACGGCCGTTTTCGCCGCGACCTCTATTTCCGCCTGCGAGTGCTGGAGGTCGTCGTCCCCGCATTGCGCAAACGGCAAGAAGACATCTCGCTGTTGGCCGACTATTTTCTGCAAAAGTTCAACGCGGAGACGGGGCGCAGGATCAAAGGCTTCACGCCCGACGCCATGGATCAACTTCATAAGTACCTTTGGCCCGGCAACGTGCGGGAGTTGAAAAACGTGGTCGAACGGGCGGTGGTGCTTTGCCGCGGGAGGGAGATCGGCGTCGAGGACCTACTACTGACGAAGCTCGCCACCGCCGGCGACACCGAAATGTCGGCCCTTGGCACGGACGGGTTCCGCCCCGTATCGTTGAACGACGTCGAACGCCGCCACATCTTCAACACCCTGAACCACACCGGTTGGAACAAGAGCAAGGCGGCCGGCATCCTGGGCATCGAGCGCTCCACGCTGGACCGCAAGATTCGCCGCTACCAACTGAAGGAAGCCTGACGCAACGCCGCCGGCGACGGCGAGCATGTAGGGTGCGTCCGCGACGCACCGATATTCCAATCGTTATTTTTGGTGTGTCGAGGACACACCCTACGTTTTTAATCAATATCCCGCTCGCCGCCGCAGCCCGGAAATCGCCCACGAAAAACCCACCAGCATGTAGGGTGCGTCCGCGACGCACCGATATTCCAATCGTTATTTTTGGTGTGTCGAGGACACACCCTA
>JAHIKV010000327.1 GCA_018897395.1 Planctomycetota bacterium
CGAGAACATTTACCCCTTCGGCCTCCCCCAACTCTGCCAGAACCCGTCCGGATGGACTCACCACACATGAGTGACCGAAGCTGTAAATGTTCTCGCAAAGCCCTGCGCCCTGACAGCACATCACCAATCCCACTGTGTTCTCCAGGGCACGCGCTACGGCCAAAGCCCGCGTTTTGCGCCAGTCCCACTGCCACTCGTCCCAGTCCTGGGGCGGACCGACAGTAAGCCAGTTTGTTGAGTTGAGCACCACTTCAGCCCCGGCTAGCACAGTGCCCCGAATGAACTCTGGGAAGCACAGGTCGTAGCAGATGCTCAACCCTAGCTTTCCCACCCGCGTTTCGACAACGACGACTTCGTTGCCCGGCGCGCAGGAGTTCTTCTCATCGCCGAACAGATGGACCTTGCGGTACTTGGCTACAAACCCTTCATCCGGGCTGCAGAAGAGACCACAGTTGTGGACCTGATCGCCATCTCGCTCCAGGATAGTGCCGAAGATGTAAACATTGTGCTTGGACGCGAGTCCAGCAATGCAATCGCTGGTCGGCCCTGGCACAGGCTGCGCCATTTCCTCTACGTTCAAGCTGAAGCTGTAACCCGTAGAGAAGAGCTCAGGCACCACCACCACATCGGCCCCCTGATCAGCAGCCGCAGCGATGAGGATAGCCGCCCGGTCCAAGTTTGCATCGACATCGCCGAGAAAGCTGTGCCACTGAGCTACAGCAAATTTGCCTCCCATAATACCCCTCCTTTGCTATCGCTTGGCTAGACTCCCAACCGATAGTATATGCCCTAGAAATCCGGCCAAGAAGCCGTAGAGACAGGTTTTGGATCTCTCCTACCTGAACGATCCTGATTGGGTTTGACTCTGGCGCGGTACAGGAATGGCTCCTGCACGACTTAAACCTACCCCTACACGGACTTGGCTGGGTTCTCGACCAAGCTTCTAGGCCCAGTCACGCCAAGCTTTCACGATCTCGGCAGAGCTGACAACCTTGCCATAGTGGTGCGCAATGATGTACATGCCAACTTCGTTGATCGTACGAGACCACTCCGGCCCCTCCGTGCTGAAATCAGCCAGACAGTCCTCGGGCACGACGATGTGATACCCCAGAGCAAAGCCCCTGTGAATAGTGTCGCCACTACAGATGAGGGACCCGGCCCCGGTGACCACTAGAGTGCGGATGTCCCGACGACGCAGGATCCTGTCCAGGTTTGTGCCCTCGAAGGAACCGTAGGCGTACTTGGTCACCACAGGTTCACCCTCGAAAGGCTCCAACCCGGGATAGAACTCAGCCCCCCAGCTTCCCTCCAGGGTCACCACTGGCTCTCCCCAGAACGCATACCACGAAGGCGCGTTCTGTGCCGCGTCGTTGATGACCCGCCCATGCACAACCAAGACACCCAACTCACGCGCCTCAGCCAGAAACTCCTTCAAGGCAGGTACTATCGCCTGCACCATGGAGTTCTCGAAACCGAAGCTAGCCATCTTCCCTTCCGGCGATACGAAATCGTTCTGCATGTCGGTGACCAACAGAGCAGTGTGGCTCGGATGCAACTGCTCCTTCAGTTCGCACAATTCCCACGAGGGTTTGTGCAACCCGGCACATTTGCCCATCTTTCAGCCTCCCCTTCTCTTTGCTTCACCTGCCCTACTTTTTCTTGCGATACAGAGTGACCGCCAACAATATAATGAAGCCCTTCAAGATGCTCTGGTACCAGATATTCACGTTCATGAAGTTCAGAAGGTTGTTCAGGATTGCTATGACCAACACTCCACCAACTGCGCCCACCACACTCCCAAACCCGCCTCCCAGACGACAGCCCCCAACCACTACAGCTACAAGGGAATCAAAACCCAGACCGCCCCCCACCCTCGGATCACCAACACCCATGCGACTGGAGAAATAGAGCCCTCCCATAGTTGCAGCCAGGGAACAGATGACGAAGGATAGCACTTGGACCTTGTCCACAGCGATCCCCGAAAGACGCGCGATCTCCGGGTCTCCTCCCACAGCGTAGATGTGGCGACC
>JAHIKV010000287.1 GCA_018897395.1 Planctomycetota bacterium
CTTGACAGCGGCCCATGTCTTGGTCAGTCAATCCTCTCGGAGGTAAAACTATCAACCGGAGAGCCGGATGCGGGAAATCCGCCAGTCCGGTTCGGAGGGAGGGGAGGCCGAACTCAATCGGCCTTCCCTACCCCTATCAGTCAAGAAAGGGGATTTGCTATGGCGGAAGCCGTAACCGTTTGGTACGACAAAGAAGGCGATTTCCTGGAAGTCCTGTTCGAGAAGACCAAGGGGTTTTTCAAGGAAACGGCCAACGACGCCGTGATGGAGAAGGTAAGCCAAGACGGGCGCGTCATCGGCTTCTCGATCCTCAAGGTCAGTCAACTACAAGAGCAGCAGCCCCTCTCCGTCGTCTTGCAGCAATGACTCTGCCGGCCGTGCCGTGAACCCCGTGCCTTGGTTCGGATGCCGGCGGTGCTCTTTTCGGCGACGGCACCGGCCAGGGCGTACTCTGGGAATTGGTCCGTGATTGGCGATGATTCCCCCCCGCCACGCTCCCCCAGACCTCACACATAGCTCCCGTAGACGGGTCTCCTCGTTTTACCCAAACTACGTGAAAGTACGCTTGCAGTGCCGTACTGCTAGTTCTTTTTCGTATTCCATTTTGCGAAGGAGTAGCGTCATGAAATTGTGGAACTGGTTTGGAGCAATCCTCGCTGTATTACTCGCAATTGCGACAAAAAGAGTCACGTTCGCGTGTGTTCTTCTCCTCTTTGCAGGGCAGATGGCGTTGGCCGGATCAAGCCTGCCCGGCTGGGACGTGGAGGATGTCGCTACGAGCTACGGGCGGCGTCAAATCGCTGCGCCGGAAAGCGGCGGGACCATCGGAGTGGTCACAGCAAGCTCGTCTACTGTACGATACAACTCGCGCGTGGCCGGAGCATGGGAAGGGAACACCGTAGCCTCGCTTAGCGCCAGCGGTAGGATTGGCTTCGCTTATCAACCGGGTACGAATGAACCCTATGTGGCATACGTGTCGGGAACCAACACTTACCTAACGCACTATGCCGGGGATGCCTGGCAAACCGAAACGGTGTTCACTGGCGATGTGGAGAACGGTGTGGCGTTGGCATTCGATCCCAACGGACAGCCTGCGCTCGCGATCGCCGGCAACGACAGTTTCACGGGTGCCCTGACATATTTGTACAAGGACGCAGGGGCTTGGCAATCCCAAACCGTCGCTACGGACCATGGCGGGCTTGAGCATCCATCGCTCGCGTTTGATCCTTCGGATGGACAGCCGGCGATTAGTTACACGGGAACATTAGGCGACCTCACATTTGCGAAGTTCAACGGCTCTGCTTGGTCAAAGACAACTATCGATAGCACCGTCTCATTCGGCGGTCAGTCGGAGTTGAAATACCGGCCCGTTTCGCAGGATCCTGTAATAGTATACGAGGACACCTGGACGAATACTCTTCGCCTAGCAGAACTGACAGCGGGGAGTTGGCACACTCTTGACATCGAGACGGGAGAGTGGGCCAACTATGATATTGGTGTTCACAACCCGTTCGGCATGGATGTTATGATCGATGATCGCGTTTACATTTCATGGGCGCGGGGCTTTAGCCCCGATGCCATGCGTCTGTCGCTCTATGATGGCGAACTTCACAGTTGGGTTGCGCTTGACGAATTCCGAATCTCCGGCTCCGCCCTACTGGTGCAGGGCGATGATCTGGGGATTGCGTTCGGGAATTCGTATACATCGAAACTCCGCTATGCGTCGGGGCCTGCTCCCGTCCCCGAACCTTCCATCTTTGCCCTGTTGACGACCGGCGTGGCGAGTGTCTTGTTCATGGCATGGGGGCGGCGGAAGCGGATCATCATAGTGCTCAACACACATGCGCTGACCGTTGTGGCTTGTTCCATGTGCGTACTGTGTTGTGCCACGCCGGTGTCCGCTGAACTGATTGTCAAGTACGAGTTTAGCCCAAATCTACTTCCGAGTTTTACTGCCGACCATGTTACGGGAGCGAGTTCGTACTGGACGGCTTCGAGTTCCAGTCGCTCCGTCGTGGCAGGCACCAATATGGGGCATCCATCTCCTGGCTTTCGCTCAGACGGGTGGAAGTACACGAATTATGCGTACTTCAGTGTTTCGATAGAAGATGGGTACTTGCTGACCCTGGATGGGGTCGAGTTTGATTCGAAAAGCGAAAACTATGGTGGCTACCTCGGGCCAAACAAATACGACGTCAAGTACAGCACCGACGGATCCAACTTCACTTCTATCTCCGCGGGGTGGCAGACTCTGTATGCCAACAACATATGGTACGCCAACAGATTGGCCTACGACACTGGCGACATTGGTACCTTGATGGACACGGTCTATTTCCGCATCTACGGTACCGGAGCGAACGATTCGTGGTCTTATTGGTTCCACGATGATGTGGAAGTCTTCGGCTCCATTGCCCCCATCCCCGAACCGTCGACGTTGGCCCTACTGGCGACCGGCGTGGCGAGTGTCTTGTTCATGGCATGGCGACGACGGAAGCGGAGCCGGTAGGACTTGCCTGCGAAGAGTCTGAACGGTAGGAAGAGTGTGAAGGAAGAAGCGGCCTTGAGGGCCGCCGACGGCCCTTGTCGCCTGAGGCGATGATCGACCGGCGTTCACGCCGGGCGAGCCGTTACGAAACCTTGCCCAACCCCAGGGTATGCTGCAACGCGGCATCGACCGCACGCATGTCGTCGCAGCAGCCAATCTTCCGATCAATTTCGACGTCCAGAACCGTCGCGAGATTGTCGGTCATGATCACCGAATCCGAGAGCAACCCCATGCGAAGTCCTTGCGAGGAGGACCGCGGCGCCGTCACCCTGCTCGGATGCCCCAACCGGGATAGATTGCTTGTGATCATCGCCACGATCGTCTGCGCCAGCCCTGTCTGTAGTTGGTCGGCCTGCACTACCAGTGCGGGCCGCCGCTTGGCGGTTACCAAGTTGGAGTCGGGGAAGAGCACCAACACCACGTCGCCGCGACTATAGGGCATCATAGGCATCCATTTCGGGGTGTTGCCAATCTTCGGCAAACGTCGTCAGTCGTCGGCGCAAGTCGGCGGCTTGCTCGGGGTTCACGCCTCGCTGGGCAAGATCGACCGCCGTGCCCGGCGAAGACACGAAAGTCACAATCACCCGCCCAGCTACGCCCGTCGGCGGCGGCTCGAGCAGTTCAACCTTGCCGTCTCGATAGACACCTTCGATGGACTTTAGCATAAACAGTTCTCCAGACCTTCATTATACCCCAGAGCAAAAAAAGGTTCCCGGAACCGTTGCGTCCTTCGCAGAGGCGATCAGACTGCCTCACAGGGCGTACACCGGCACAAGGACTTCCCGCTCCGCGGGCCGGCGTCCGTGGATGCTCTCTTCCACCGTTTTCAGGACATTTGCGGTAAAGTAGCGCGTGCCGCATTTCTTACACACGCCCGCGGGCACGTGCTCGATTAACACATATCGCCTCTTGATTTTCCGATGGAGGCTGACGTGCCTCCCTACAATCGGTCCGCCACAATACTCGCACGTTTCGCCTTCCCAAAAACTCATCTGTTTCACCGTTTTCTACTACGGATTGTCTTCGTAAACCGTGATGACTCGTACTTTCATCCCCTTGCTCAAGCGGCACACCACGCCCACGGGGCGACCATCCAAGGACTGTCCCACCACTTCCATTTTACCTTCTTTGGGCCAGGTTCGTCTAATGCGGCCAGTGAGGAGGCCGTTTTCCACATCATAGACATCGAATCCATCGGCGAGGGCTTCTTCGTAGGCGTGCTCGGTCAGGTAATAGAGGCCGTCCCGGGCCAGCAATTGAATCTGCTTGATCTTGCTCAATAGTATGCCCTCGGGGTATTGTTCGATTCCTCAGCTTCGACTTGCGGCTACTACATTCTACCCTGCTTCAGCATTTCCGCCAGATGCACCTGGGCGCAATCCGCTAAGATTTAGGGATCGCAGCCGCCTTCCGCTGCCCAGCCCTCCCCCTGGTGCCGCGACGGGATTTCCGCCATATTGGCAGGATTCAAGACCGTTGTATCGGATTGCGGACGTTTACGCGGCGTGCAAGCACGCCGGCTAAACGGGACAGCCGAAAATCAAATTGGACGTACTGACATGAAATCTCATTCGACGACGATTCTGACCGTTCGCCACCGGGGGGTGGTCGCCATGGGCGGTGACGGACAAGTGACCGTGGCCAACACGATCATGAAGGCCGACGTCAATAAAATCCGACGACTGATGGACGGACGGGTGATGATCGGATTCGCCGGCGCGACGGCCGACGCCTTCGCCCTGCTCGAACGCTTCGAGGCCAAGCTGAAAGACTATCCGGCCAACGTGCCCCGGGCGGCAACCGAACTGGCCAAGGAGTGGCGGACCGACCGCGTGCTGCGCCGGCTCGAGGCGATGATGGCCGTGGTCGATCCGCAACACACCCTGCTGGTGACCGGCAACGGCGACGTGGTCCAGCCGAGCGACGGCGTGTTGGGGATCGGTTCGGGCGGCAATTTCGCCGTCGCCGCCGCCCGCGCACTGATAAAACACGCCGATCTCTCGGCCGTCGAGATCGTTCGGACCGCGCTGGAGATCGCCGCCGACATCGACGTTTACACAAACACCAACATCATCGTGGAGGAAATGGCGTGCGAGAGTGTTCCATCGTGAACGCAAGGTGTTAAGATGGCTGGAAAAGCGATGCTTTACCGAGTTGTTCCAAATGGTATAATATAAGTTGGTACTTCAAAGCCTGCCATCGCATCTTTCGGAGGAACATCAGCCATGGACATTACTTTGCTCCTTCAAGAGATGAGCACGGCCGACAAACTGTCGGTCATGGAGCTCTTGTGGGATGATCTTTCGCGCTCCCCTGAAAACCTACCCTCGCCCGCTTGGCACGGTGAAGTCCTGGCCGCCCGGGAGCAGATGTTGAAGGAGGGGAAGACTAGTTTTTCTGAGTTTACGGAAGTGCGAGACCGCCTGCGGAAGGCCGTGCAATGAGGATCGATATTCTTGCCGAGGCGGAGCAAGACCTTCTCGATGGGATTCGATTCTACGATAGACAATCCCCAGGGGTTGGGTTTCACTTCCTTGAATCTTTATTGGCGGACATCGAATCGCTGCGTCAATTTGCCGGAGTACACGTCCTCGACTTCGGCTATTATCGAATGCTTGCCCGGCGGTTCCCCTATGCAATTTTCTACCGCATCGAGGACGATATTATTCGAGTCCATGCGGTATTGGATTGCCGGCGAAATCCAACTTGGATTAGAAAACGACTAACCAACAAATAATGTTGTGATGGAGACTATTGCGTGCGAGACCTGACCCCTCGGCAAATCGTGGAGGAACTCGATCGGCACATTGTCGGCCAGGACGCGGCCAAGCGGTCCGTGGCGATTGCGATCCGCAACCGCTGGCGACGCCAACAGCTCGAAGGCGACATGCGCCAAGAGGTGGCCCCGAAGAACATCTTGATGATCGGCCCGACCGGCGTGGGCAAGACCGAGATCGCCCGACGGCTGGCAAAGTTGACCGGCGCCCCGTTCATCAAGGTCGAGGCCACCAAGTACACCGAGGTGGGCTACTACGGCCGCGACGTCGAGAGCATGATCCGCGAACTGGTAGAATACGCCATCGGATTGGTGCGGACACGGGAGCGGGAGAACGTCGAGGAGGAGGCGAAGCGGCGGGTCGAGGAGCGGTTGCTCGACATGCTGGCCCCCGCCCCGCCGGCCTTCGACGCCATGCCCGACAGCCCCGATTCGCCCGAGCGATACGAGCGGACGCGGGAGAAGATGCGGGCGATGCTCGCCTCCGGAGAGATGGACCAGCGGCGGGTCGAACTGACCATCGAGCAGCGGGCCGTGCCCATGATGCTCACCGGGGTCGGCATGGAACAGATGGACATCGATCTGCAGGGGATGTTCGAGAAGATCATCCCCAAAAGCGCCGCGCGGCGCGAATTGACCGTGGCCGAGGCCCGCGGAGTTCTCTTCGAGCAGGAATGCGAAGCACTGATTAATCAGGAGCAGGTTAACGCCAGCGCGATCGAGTTGGCCGAGAACGTGGGCATCATCTTCGTCGACGAGTTGGACAAGGTCGTGGCCGGCGAGCAGACGCACGGGGCCGACGTCTCGCGTCAGGGCGTGCAGCGCGACCTGCTGCCGATCGTCGAGGGAACCACGGTGCAAACCCGCTACGGCTACGTGCGGACCGACCACATCCTGTTCATCGCGGCCGGGGCGTTCCATCGCGCCAAGCCGAGCGACCTGATGCCCGAGTTGCAAGGACGGTTCCCCATCCGCGTTGAGTTGCAGGCGCTGGGCAAGGAGGATTTCGTCCGCATTCTGACCGAGCCGAAGGGCGCGCTGACAAAGCAGTACCAGGCGCTGATGGCCACCGAGCAGGTGGAGTTGACGTTCCAGGACGACGCCATCGAGGCGTTGGCCGATTTCGCTTTTCAGGTGAACCAATCGACGCAGAACATCGGCGCCCGGCGGCTGTACACGATCATGGAGCGGTTGTTGGAGGAGTTGAGCTTCGAGGCCCCCGATATGCAAAAGGGCCGCGTCCACATAAATGCCGCCTACGTCCGCGAACGGCTCAGCGAGTTGACCCAAGACGAGGACCTGAGCAAGTTCATCCTGTAGCGTAGGTTATGCTTTAGCATAACGAATCGCGCTATTTCACCGTGATGTTATGCCATTAGTTTTCAGGTTTGAGGAAACATCCTCAAAGTTTTTCATTGTGAAAACATAACTTGTGTGATGACAAAGGGTTCAGGAGTTCAGGACTTGGGTATCGTGGGTACCCCACATAACGCCGCGTAGACGCGGCGGCTAAACGGTTCCCCGAACCCCGAACCCCCCTTGGCTGCGGCTATGCCGCGCTAGGCTGAAGCATAACCTACGCCTGCAGGAAGGTAATGGTCCTATGGTCCGACGCGTTGAAGAAACGGAATGGAACGACGACCGTTGGGACGAGGACGAACTCGACGCGGACGATTGGGACGACCAAGACGACGAGCCGATGGTCCCTTGTCCCTATTGCCGGCGGGAGATTTTCGAGGACTCGGTCCGCTGTCCGCACTGCGGCGAATACATCTCGGAAGAAGACGCCCCGCCGGGCAGAAAACCGTGGTGGATCATTATCGGCGCGCTGCTCGGTTTGGTAGCGATCTTGGTTTGGATGACAATGCGATGATACCGCTCGACATAAAGTCGCGACCGACGACAAGCGGCTTTATGACGGAAGCGCGAGCCGGACGAAGTTCAGGGCGTGCTTGGCAAGGTAAACGTGCCGTAGCGCGGGATGGATGCCGTGGGGAACGTGTCGCGGGTGATTTCCACCGCCGGGGGGTCGCACCATTGCCGTTGTTCGGGCGCGGAGTAGAGATACGTCCGCGAGGGAGGGCCGACGAATCGCCCCGGTACGGCCGCCTCCAGATCGAGCCGGACCTCTACTCGCTGCTTCGGTAACAACCGACGCCGGTAAAGCACCACCTCGCGGAGATGGATTTCGTAGTGATCTATCGTTTCAGCCCTTATAAGTTCTTCGAGTTGATCGACTTGCGGCGTCAAGCCGGCGGGCAGGCCGACGACGGCGACCGCCATCGGCTGTTCCCGCTCGGAGACGTTTTCCCACTCGGCGGTCAAGGCGACCGTCTCTCCGGCCTTCAGTTTCGACTTATCCAGTTTCGTCGTCAGCCGCAACGGACAGGCGTCGTTGTTTTCCGGCTGAAGGGAGTGATATTCGACCGAGAGCGAGTACGGCATCTTGTTGCCGCCGGTCAGCTCGATCGCTAGTTTGTTCTCGCCGGCTTTGAGGTTGGCTTCCAAGCCGTCGATGGCGATTTTATCGCGCACTCCGGCGGAGAAGCCGTATTGGCCGATGGTCTGCCCGTCGCGTTGCACGATCAGCTTGCCGGGGTTGGGCGTCCCGCCGTCGCCGCGGGCGCGTTCGACCATTGCCTTCAGGGCGAGGACCGACGCCCGCGCGGAGCCGAAGCCGGCCGCGTCGGATGGCGTTTGCGGATCGCGTTGGAACCCTCCCTTGCCGTTGCGGCGAGACATCAGCCATTCGGCCGTCCTTTGGGCCATCGCCGGATCGGCCCGAAAAAACCGCTCCGCGTGATCGAACTGCATCATGGCGAAGGCCGTCAGGGACGCATCTGCCGTTTCGCCTCCAAATTGGTCGAATCCTCCACCCTTGCACTCGTAGCGGGCCAGCCGCGCGTGGCCTTCGGCCAATTGACGCTTCATCCGCCGGAGCAGGTCCGGGTCGATCGTGTTCCACTCGAAAAGGAATCTCGCGATCATCGCCGCGCAGAAGTTAGACGCCAAAGTTCGTTCGCAACAATCGTTCGGACCACTCAACGAGTCGTCGAGCCATTCTTGCAATTCGGCAAGCGGGGAGGGGAAGGCGACGAACGTCGCTTTCAACGAGCCGGGAATCCACTTTTCCGGCAACGTGACGATGAGTTCCTGCTTGCCGTCGATCACTCCGCCATACGTTGCGCGAACGGGGAAGCCCGATGGAACGATCCGCAGCGGGCAAACGACCGCGTCGGTCAGTCGTCCGGCCGAGCCGCGGATGGTCACGGTGTCATCGCCCGGCCGGTCGGCCGCGTTAAGGACGAGGTATTCCCGCTGTCGTCCGCCGGCGTCCAATTCGAGCCGGCGTTGCGCCGGGCCGTCGAGTTCGGTCCGTTCGCCGTGTTCGACGTTTAGTTCTACCGGCAGGCGGCCGTCCGTATGGTTGATCGCGTCCAACGGCAGATCGACGCGGTCGCCGGCGCTCAACTCCGGCGGCAGTTTTGCTTCCAGTCCGAAGGGGAGGCGGGAGACGATTGAGATTCGGCGGGAACCGACCCGGCCGGCGCCGTGGGCGTCGACCGACACACCGAAAGTGGTCGCGTCCTTGGGCAGATCGAAACGGATCGCGGCCTTGCCGTCCTGGTCGGCGATCAGCAGCGGACGCCAGTAGATGGTCTCGGCGAAATCGCTCGTTGCGCCGGACGGCGGACCAACGACTAAGCGCTGTTCCCGTTCCGGGAGCGGAGCCTGATAAGAGGCGAACGCCACGACGGCGCCGTGGCCGGAGGCCAACCGGCCGGGGTCCATGAGGATCGCGCCGAGGATCATGCAGCAAGTCGTGGCGCCGACGGCCGAGACCCACAAGTGGATGCCCGAGACGATCCGCATCAGCCCCAGCATCGCCACCAAGACGACCAGTCCCAATCCGCCGAAGAAACTCGCGGCGGTCAACGTGTCCAAGACCCCGGTGCGGTCGGCTTGATAGTCGGCCAAGCTTTTTTCGTAGTTCGAGTTGATCTGCTCGACGTTGTCGAACATCAGCGGCGGTTGCTCGCCGAACCGCCGCCACTTGCGCGTACCGAGCAGCAAGTCCAACTTCGCCGGCGATTTTTCTGGGTCGAATCCCGCATTGCGTTCGATTTGATTAGCGGGAAGTTTAGCGGCCGAGATGCCGAGCGTGGCCGGCACGGGCTGCCCGGTCTCGTCGGTCACAAGCAGCGACAACTCCACGCTCTCGCCCGGCGAATAGTGTTTCTCGGCGCCGAGCATGCGGACGTTCAGTTTGCGGCCCGGCCGGCGATAGACAATCCGCTCGGCCAGCGGCTCGGGCGGAGTCACGCCGTAGTCGAACACGACCAATCGGATCGCGCCGACGACGGCGTCATCCAGATGAATCTGGATGGGCTGGTCCGCCGCACTGCTCGCGGCGCTCGGCAACGGCTGTTGGCCGACCTGCGCGCCTTGGGCGTATGCGGCCGCGACCAACGGCCGGCTCGCCCTGGCCCATCGAACGTGAAACTTCAGCGCCGCTCCGGCGTCGAACACGCCCTCGTCGGCGGTCAACACCACTCCACGTTCGGAGTTCGGCTCGGGCAGCTTAGGCTCGACGACCGCGCCTGGCGGATTCTTGATTATCAGCCGGTAGCTTTTCCCGGCGCGGGGCACAAAGGAAAACGTCCCCATGCCGTCGTGGACCGTCTCGACCGAGGCGACGATCCGCTGTTGGCCGCCGTCTTCGCCGCCATCGCCCACGATTTCGCCGGACAGATGGACCGGCTTGCCCGAGCGATTGCGGGCGGTGAAGTAGACGCGATTTTCCAGCCCGGCAACCAACTCGCCCCCTTCGGGATGAAAAGCGACGTCGATCTTTTCGATGTCGATGGGGATGGTTTTGACGAGCGTTTCGCGCGAATTGCCGTCGTCGATCTCGACGGACAATCTTCCGTCGCCCCGTTCGATCTCCTCGGGCAACCTGAAATCGACGCGGAACGTGCCGGTGTCGCTTGCCAGAGCGTTCGTCTTGAAGATTTTCCGGCCATCGACCTCGGCGACGAACCGCAATCTTGCGCCCGCGGCCGCGCCGCCTTCGGCCCGCCGCGCCTTGAAATCGGCCACGACCCGATCGCCGGGGGCATAGCCGTCGCGGAAAAATTCCAATTCCTTCTTCAGCCGGGACGGGGTATCGCGGCGGACGGAGAACTCCCGCCGGGTGCCACTGCCGGCTTGTCCAGCAGTGTTTTTCCGGGTGTTCCTCCCCGCATTGCTGGGCAAGCCGGCAGTGGCACCCTTTTTCAACGGGCTGCTTGTCGTCGGAAAAGTCTTGTCGCCGCGGACGACCAGCGCGTACCGTCCATCGGGCAGATCGGCCGGAATCGAATAAGCGCCGGCAGCGACGCCGCGACGGCTGACGGTCTCGAACGACATGCCGGGTACGGCCGCCCCGCCGGGACCGACCACTTCAAAGCGGACTCGCCGCCGCCGGTCTTCCGCCAGGCGGAAGCGGGAAAGCGTTTGCGAGCGGAAATGGACCGTTTCGCCCGGCCGATAGAGCGATCGGTCGAGCGTAAGCCGCGTGTCGAGCGGGTCCGGCTCGACCGCCAGCTCGGCCTCCGCTTCTTCCCGGTTCCCGCGATGACTGGCAGTCACCTTCAACATCACCCGCGGGGGCAGCTTCGCGTCGGCGGGGATGACGACCTTCAAGCGGCCGTTCTCGTCGGCGGTTTCTCCGAAGGCCTTGAGTCGCTCGCCGTTCGGGTCCAGCAGGGCCACCTCGATTTCGGCGGGCAACGCCCGGCCGTCGATGGCCGTGGTGCTGACCGTGTACGCCGCGGCGACTCCGTCCTGAAGGCTTGAAGGACCGGTGACGATCAGCCGCAAATGCTCGGTGGCGATAGCGGCCAACTGCTCCCGGTGATGGAAATATCCGCCGGCGGAGATCAGCACCAGCAGGGCGGCGGCCAGACCGACCGTCCAGTTGGCGTACCGGGCGAAGGTGCGTCTCACGGCCCCGTTCGCCTTGATCGGATTTGACGGCCGAACGAGTCGGGGGTTTCTATGGGTCTCAGGGTCCATTGTCTTGTGCGACCGCGATGGCCATAGGGCGTTTCATTGTTGGGGTGGCAGTTGAACTGCCACCCCAACCTGTCGTTGCCACGGCGGCGGTTATCCCCCAATGTTGTAGCGGAAGCGTCCACATTCGCCCACCCCCCGTGGGCGCACGAACGAATTCATATCGAAATGGTTGGCAACCGGACGCGACCTTCTCTCGTTGGAAAAAACCGTTTTTCGGAGAAGAATACGGTTCCCGGCCGCTTCGCTCTATTGTATGCCCCCAACCGATTCTGGTATGCTGACCCCCGAGCCGGCGGTCGCTGGGAAATTTGCCGGTGGCGACATTCTTTTCTCGACACCATAAATCCGTATTTCCATCTCGCAAGCGGACCTTCAAATCAAGAAAGCACACCATGGCCATCGAATTCCGGTGTACGAATTGCGGCAAGCTGTTGCGAACGGGCGACGACACCGCGGGCAGGCAGGCGAAGTGTCCCGAATGTGGCACGGTGATGACGATCCCCGCCGCCGCGTCGAGCGGTCCCTTGCCGCAGCCACCGCCGCCGAGCGGCGTCGATCCGGCCCCATCTCTCCAGCCGCCCGGTCAACCGGCGAGGGACATCACTCCCTCCACGTTGGACCTCGGGGAGGTGTTCAGCCGCACGTGGACGATATTCAAGCCCAACTGGGGAAGTTGTCTGGTAGTGGTCGTCCTTGTCTGGTCGATGGGTTTTGGCGTGAACCTGATGTCCGGTTTAATTCCCATCGTCGGGTCGCTTATTGCAATGGTGTTTCAGACCTGGATCGGCATCGGCATGGCGCTGTATTTCCTTAAGACGGCACGTGGTCAGAAGGTCGAAATCGGCGAGATATTCACCGGATGGCCATACTTCCTGAAAATTCTGCTGGCCGCGATACTGCTTATGCTAATCGTGCTCGGCATCTTTGTTATTTGCGCACTTCCGTCGCTGATTGCTTTGCTGATCTCAAAAGAAGCAGCTCTAATCCTTCTCATTGTGGGGGCCGCAGTCGCTTTCCTGGTAATAGTCTATGTAATGCTGGTCATTTCCCAGTATTACTACTTGATTCTCGATCGAGACGTTGACGTGATCGAGTCGTTTATGATGTCCAGGGATTTGATGAAAGGGAACAAGCTGACGTTGTTTGTCATCGGCTTGCTGTGCGGTCTCATCGCGATTGTCGCCATGTTGCCCCTCTTTTTGGGTCTGTTGGTTGCGGTCCCTTTCTTCGCCCTGATGTATCCGGTAATCTACCTGACCATCACCGGTCAGCCGATGGCCGACCCGACGCAAGGCAAACCGACGGCGTAAGTGGGGGCAAGCAACCTTGTTGTTGCACGCAAGCATTGGCTGGAGTACGGGCCTTTTCTTAATTGACTGTCAGAAAACATAATGTCGTGAACAATAGCCGGGGGCTAACAGGCCCCGGAGGAAAACCCGCAATTCGCGCACATTCCGGGGGCTGTTAGCCCCCGGCTATTTTCTCGCGGCATTTTTCTGCCGAAACGCCAAGAACACGGCGTCTGTAATCCGCCGGCCGTCCGTGCTATGATGGCAATGGGGGGCTTGCCCTCTCCACCCACTATCCACTATCCACTATTCACTACCCACTACTTCCAATGCGTCTTCTCGCCGTCATGTTGCCGCTGTTGCTTTCGACCGCGCCGTCCGGCGGCGAACCGGCCGACGTGGACCGGCTCCGTGACGACGTGGCGCGGTTGATGGTCGAACTGGACAGCGACAGTTTCGAGGTTCGCGTTCGCGCGGCCAAGCGGTTGGAGGAAATGGTCGCCAAGCCGGAGTTGGGGCACTTTCTGGCTGCGGAATTCCGGCGGGTGTTGCTCCGCACCGACGTCTCGTTCGAGGTCCGCAAGCGGCTGAATCGTTTGAGGCGGAAATTGCCCCCGACGCCGGCCGAACCGGTAGGAAAGGTCTCGCCAAAGAAACTCGACGAGTTGGTGAGTCAATTGGACGACGATTCCTACGCCGTGCGGCTCGGGGCGGCGGAACGGCTGGATTGGATGTTCGGCGATCCGAAGCTGGTCTATCCGCTGATGGAGCGGCTCAAGCGGCGATTGGCCGATGACGGGTTGACATCGGAATCGCGCCGGCCGGTCGAGGCGGCCTGGCAGCGGGCGAGAGTGGCCTGGCTGACCGGCGACGCGGTCGGCACGAATTCGCTGCCGAAAATCTCCGACGAGCAAATCGAGCGCTGGCTGGACGACCTAGTCCGGCCCGGCCGGCCGGGCGAGGCGGCCGAACGCGAGTTGCTGGACCTCTTGGCCCGCGATGAGTACGTGCCGCGTCTGAAGCGGATATTGAGTGCCCGATTGGTCCGCGCGGCCGGCGGCGGCGCGGCCGCCCGGCTGCAAGCGATGTTGGATTGGACTAAGCCGGCGATGGTGGCCGAGTTTTGGCATGAGCGCCGCTGTTTGGGCGAGCAACACCTGCTGGTCGGCGTACCGAGCCAATCGCCCGGCGCGGCGAGGCCCAGCCATTTCGACCGGATCGACGACCGCGTGGCGCATTGCGCAAGCGGCAATTCGCTTTCGCCCGGCGATTATCCGGTCAGCGTGGCCTTTCCGCACCCAAAGGTCGCAGACGACTTCTTCCACCTGGTCAACCTCCCCACGCCGCGGCGAAGAATGGCCTATCCGTACTCGACGGAAATCGACGATTCGAAACGTCTGGCGGCGATCAGCCGGCGGACGCTGGAGCGGGTGTTGGCCGAACCTCGCCTGCTTTCGGAGTCGGAGCTGGTGATGCTCGAGGGTCTCGATCCGGCCGAGGTGTCGCGTTTCGCCGGCAAGTATTTTCTGCTGATCGACGACGGCTCGATTGCGGCCACCGGCCCGCCGCGGTGGGGCGGGCGTCCGAGCCGCTTCGGCATGATCTGCGCCCGGCTGGCCATCGACGGCACGAAGGACGCGATGCCGGGACTGGCCGAGGCGATATCGAAGGACCGCTTCATGCCGCCGACCGTCCGCGCACCGTACAAACTGCACTTGATCGCGGCGCTTTCGATCGCCGCGCGAGATCCCTGGCCACGGGCCGACGACTGGCTGGCCGGCTGCATCGAGTCGAACGAACCGTTGGTCGAAAATGGGGACGATTCTTCTTCCTCGGCCCAACTCGGGGCCACGGCGGCGGCCATACTGCTGCGCCGTCACGACCGGAAACCGACCCAGTTCGGCCTGCTTCCGGCGGCCGATCCGCTGTTGAACCAGATCAAACTCGACGGCTACCGCTTCGACGGCGACACGGCGCGGAAGGAAGTGGCAAAGTGGTGGGCAAGAGAGAAGGACTTGAAAAAGGCACCGTAATCGAGTCTCGGTTGTTGTCTCCCGTGGGAGTGGTATAATTAATCGAGGGTAACGGTTGCAGAAGGAGTTTCACCTCCCATGATTGAGTCAACGGTTGTTCAACATATAGAAATCACGCCTGGAGTTCGCGGCGGCAAACCCCGAATAGCGGGCACCCGCATATGCGTTTCCGACGTGGTAATCTGGACGGAACAAGGCCGCTCGCCCTATGAGATTGTCGCCGACTATCCGCAGTTGACGTTGGCCGACGTTTATGCCGCGTTGGCGTACTACCACGATCATCAGGCGGACATCGACCGGCAAATCAAGGAATCCGAGGATTTCGTGGCCGCGATTTCTCGTCAAGAGCGCTGATGAAAATTCGCTTTCATCTCGATGAAAACGTCAACGGCGCGGTGGCTAATGGCTTGCGCCTTCGCGGCATTGACGTCACGACCACACGCGACGCCGGATTGATCGGGGCCGCCGACAACGAACATCTTGCTTATGCCGAGTCCGAAAATCGAATTGTAGTCACCCACGACGATGATTTTTTGCGGATTGTCGGTCGCAGCCTGTCTCATCCCGGAATCGTCTACGCACATCCCCGGCGTTGCACGATCGGACGCCTGGTTCATGGTTTGGTGGTTCTTTGGCGCAACCAAACACAAGAGACGATGCACGGGCGAGTGGAATTCATCTGAAAGAAGCGACCTTTTCGCCGCCATTCTTCTAGCCGAGCCGGGGCGCGTTCTTTTCCTGGTCCCAATAGGGCGAAAGCCGCCGCACGTTGGCGACCATTTTGGGAAACGCCTCGATGATGCGATCTACGTCCGCGTCCGTGTTGTAGCGGCTGAAGCTGAAACGAACGGAGCCTTGGACGGCGGCGTCCGGGATCTTCATGGCCCGCAACACGTGGGAAGGCTCGAGCGAGCCGGAAGTGCAAGCGGAGCCGCTAGAGGCGCAGATGCCGTATTCGCTCATCTGAAAGAGCATCGATTCGCCTTCCACGCCGTGGCAGGAGACGTTCAGCGTGTTGGGGAGCCGAGGCGCGCCGCGACCGTTGATCTCGATATGGGGAATTCGTTCTTCAATCGCCTTTTCCAAACGGTCGCGCAGCCCGAGCACCCGCGTGTTCTCGTCCGGGAAACCTTCGGTGGCCAACTGCAACGCCTTGGCCAAGCCGACGATGTAGGGCACGTTTTCCGTCCCGGCTCGGCGGCCTTCTTCCTGATGCCCACCGATCAAAAACGGCCGGCATCGAGTGCCTCGCTTGACATACAAGGCGCCGACGCCCTTGGGGGCGTGAAGCTTGTGGCCGGAAAACGACAACATATCCACGTGCTGGAATTCGCGCCGCAGGTCGATCGGCGCCTTGCCGACCGATTGCGTCGCGTCGGTGTGGAAAATGATGGAAGGATCGGTTTCCTTCGTCAGCCGCGCGAGCTGCTCGATCGGAAAAATCACGCCGGTCTCGTTGTTGGCGTGCATGATCGTGACCAGCAGCGTGTCGGGCCGCAGGGCACGGATGAACTCGCCGACGTCCAGATTGCCGTCGCGATCGACGCCCAAAAAAGTCACATCGCAACCTTCCCGCTCCAGTTCCTTGCAGACTCCGAGGACGGCCGGGTGTTCCACGGCGGTTGTGATGACGTGACGGCGGTTCGGATTCGCCTTAACCGCGCCGAAGATCGCCGCGTTGGTGCTTTCCGTCGCACAACCGGTGAAGATGATCTCGCTGGTATCGGCCGGTCCGAAATGCCGGGCGACTTCCTCGCGGGCCTGCGCCAGCGCATCGGCCGTGCGCCGGGCCGGCTCGTACATGGAACTCGGATTGAAGTATTCCGTCGTCAAAAACGGCGTCATCGCCTCGACGACTTCCGGCGCAACCCGCGTGGTGGCGTTGTTGTCGGCGTAAATAATATTCATAAAAATCACCATCGCTTTGTCACGGGTGCGGCGTGATGGCGACGAGCGTAATCTGCCGCCTTTCAGGACCATAGCACCAGAATATCCGATAAGCGCCGGGCGTTTGATTCTGCGCGTACGCCTCGAACACTTTCTGCTTTGGGTCGTAAGGATGCGGCAGAGAGTGGTACTCGTGCGTTTGCAGGCCGGGATGTTTTGGATTCGACGCCAACAGCGTCAAAGTCTTGTGGACCTGCTTGAACAAACCTTCGTCCTTCGAGGATTTCGCCTTATCCTTCTTTCGACGAGACGCAAGGCCGGCTTCGGCCTTGGCCTTCAACTCGTCATAGGCGGCTTTCGCCTCCGGCGTCCAAACGAGCGTAAACATCAGTCGTCCAGTTGCTCGGCCAATCGTGCGTCGGTTTCCAAATCCGGCGGCGATTTTGCCTTCTTGCCTGCCTTGGCTTGTTCCAATCCCCGAAGCACCGAAGCCTTCGCCTTGGGGTTCTTGTGCAGCCAGACTTCGCGTTGGGGGATGACCTGAGCCAACGTAATCCGCACTTCCGTCGCGTCCACGTCTTCGACGATGACGGTCTGGTTGGCAAACCGGCTCCCCAGAGTGACTCGTCCCTTGCCGTCCGCTGTTTTAGTGGTCATAAACAATGCTCCCGTACTCGACATCTCCATTCTACCCCACAATGGGCAAGTGGGCAAGTAGGCAAGTGGTATTTTCCCACTATTTGTCACTCAGCACGAAATCCAACAATGGCTTGAGGGCAACCCACGTATCGGCAAACAGGTCCACAACCTCCCGCGATTTGAGAATGGGGCAGTCGTACTTGAATCGGACCTCCACTCCAAACTGCATATTTGAGCGTTTGTGCGTGAGCAGATTGTAAATGGCGTCAATCCACTCGGGTTGGTACTTGACGGCCGCCTTGGAACATCCAGACAGCGTGCGCATATCGACCTCAATCCGCCCATCGGTGATTCTTGGTGATTTTTGACCCAAGAAGTGTCCCTGCTCCACATACAAGATTGGCTTTGCTCCCTTGGATTTTTTTACCCTTTTCGCGCGACGTAACGCAAGTTCCAATTCAGCGACCAACGACAGAAAACATTTGATTCCGCCTTTCTTTAGCTTGGTTCGGAACCCACCTTTGACTCCGTTGGGGACCGTGAGTGCTGCTACTGCTGTCTCGGCGTTCATCGCTATGGTCAGGTGCGGGAATGCGGTATGCACAGCGCCCTGCGCCTGCTCCAAAGGCAGAAAATCCCAAACCGAGTCAGAGCCGGACCCCGTAAGGGCAGAACGGCCTTTGCCATCTGGATCGACACCGAGTTCTTTAAGGTCTTTTCGCTGTTTCAGTTCATCTCGTAGCAGCCTGATCAAACGTTTGCCTTCCCGGTGAGTGTACAGGTTGTCCTCATCAAACCGCAGGCCGTCAAACATGGTTAATGTTCCTTGTTCCAGATAATCCTTTTTCTTTGCAATCATGCGCGACTCGAAGATTTGCATGTACTCAATGAATGTACGTGCCCAAGATGGAACCGTTGAATGTTTGTGGAACCACTGGTAGAGTTCCCGCCATTCGACCGCCTTGGCTCGCTCGGGCAGACGACCGCAGAATTTGTTCACCGTGATAAGCAAAACACTCGCATTATCATATCCGTTGTGCTTTGCACTATTCAGATGTCGCTCAAGTTGATCTCGTTTGACAGGCGATGGCACCTTGGATTCAATGAGCAACGCCCAGCCTTCGTCATCAAAGATGCACGCATCCGGGATCCCTTTTGCGTCGATTACTTCTTCCGATACTTCTTCCAAAATGTTGACGCGCGGAAGCTGTTGCTCGACAAGTCGCAGCCGCCCCGG
Source organism: Planctomycetota bacterium (assembly GCA_018897395.1). GTDB lineage: Bacteria > Planctomycetota > Planctomycetia > Pirellulales > Thermoguttaceae > JAHIKV01. Next base: position 18,464 of record JAHIKV010000287.1, read on the forward strand.
TGGAATGGAGCCAATCTTTAGCCACTTAAGAAACGGACGAACCAACCTTGGTTCTCTGCTGAGCGTAGAAATCAAAGCATGAGTGAGTTTGTTCTCAGGCTGTTCGTATTGGTCAAAAATGTTCCGCATATTGCACCGGATACCCGCTCACAAATGCTTCCTCGGCTGGGAGACTCCCTACATCCATTATCCCCTTGCCCTCACCCTAACCCTCTCCCAAAGGGAGAGGGGACCAAGCACCCTCACACGCCGATGACTCGAATCCGCTCATCGACCATTTCTTTAAGGGTTTGTTCGACCAACATCCGCAAGGTCTGGCCGGCATGGTCGCACCCCTGGCAGGCGCCCGTCAGCCGGCAATAAACCAAGGCGCCCTTGATGTCCACGATTTCCACGTCGCCGCCGTCTTTGCGAAGCATGGGACGGACGTATTCGTCGACGGCCTTTTCGATTTTTTTGCCGAATTGATACGTCGAGAGGTGCGGCTGTTCTTCATCGACGGGCTTGGCGGGAACTTCGTTAAGAATGGGGAGCTGCGGAAGCACCTTGAGTTGCGGCTTGCCGGCCCCCCAGGTTTTGTCAAGGAGGTCTTGCAACCCGCCGGGGACGTGGTGGCACGACATGCACGCCCCGCCGGCCTTGATGGCGCTGGTGATCTCGGCAATCGTGTGGAGATTCAACTCTCGAATCTTGCGGCGAATGTAAGGCTCGCTCAAGGAGAAACACTTGCAGACGATCCGGCCTTCCGCCCGTTCATCGGCGTGCAAATCGACGCCCAGGCTTTGCAGATCGACGCCGCGTCGTTGTGCCCAGTTGAAGACGGCCGCCTCGAGCGCCTCGGCCCCCATGACCGAGCAGTGGATTTTCTGGCGCGGCAAGCCCTCGAGAAAATTCACGATGTCCTGATTCGTAATTTTCAGCGCCTCGATGGGCGTGCGGCCCCCTTGCTCGATCAACGTGCAAAGCGCCTCCGAGGCGGCAATGGCCGAGGTGCAGCCGAACGTCAGGTAGCGGGCTTCCGTGATGACGTCTTGCGTCGGGTCCGTCGGATGGCGCCGGACGCGGAAGGTAAAGCGGATTGCGTCGCCGCAGGCCAACGAGCCGTGTTCGCCGAATCCGTCCGGGTTTTCGATCTCGCCGAGGTGCGTTCCCGGCTTGCCGTGAACGGCGTCCATGAAGAGTTGTTTTGTTTTTTCGCTATATTCCCACGCCATTACACACCTCTATGTATCCATCGCGTCTACTATTTTCAGTCTATGCGGCGCGGCCACCCTCGGCAAGGGGGGAACAAAAACCGCTTGCGGTTTCGCATGGTAAAACTGTTGCGGAAGTTGCGAAACCGCAAGCGGCTATTCGATCATTTGCTATCTGGACACTGATCAACATCCCAGTACCTTCGCCGTGACCAGCCAGCGGAGTTCGCCGCCGCCTTTCGTCGGATGGGCGTCGAAGCGGACGTATGCCGCCGCCCCTTTAGCAAAATGGATCAGGCCGTCCGGCAGTCCGATCAGCGCGGCGGTCAGCCGGCCCACGTCGGGGGCATGGCCGACCCAGGCGATCCGTTCGTGCGATTGGGCCCGGCGGGCCGTCCACCGCAACAGACCATCCAGGTCGCTGCCCGGCCGCAATTGATCGAGCGGGACGACCTCGGGCTTGCCGTCGACGCCGGCGGCCAGGAGTTGGGCGGTCTCCACGCAGCGTTTCAAGGGACTGGCCACGATCACCTGTGGCGACATTCCCCGAGAGACCAGTTTTTCCACGACCCGCGAGAACCGCCGCCGGCCCTCCTCGGTGAGCGGTCGCAAATCGTCGTCGGGCCACTCGGCGTCGTCCCGTTCGGCGGCCCATGCGTGACGAACAATGTAAAGGTCCATTTGAGGGTTCAGGGTTCAGTGAGAAAGTTTAGCCGCGTCCACGCGGCGAAATTACCGTCGTGCCGACGGCCGCTAAACAAACCGCCACAACACGCGGTCCTCAATGTGCAAGCGTCGCTGTTCTTCGGCTATATCGGCGCGAAACCGCTTCGCGTCTTGCGGATATCCGGCCGTCGGTTGCAGCTCGGGCAAGCGGCGGCGCCAGAACTCGTTCACCGCCCGCATGGCCAATTCGCGGAGGTATTTCGACGCCATCGAGGCCAGCGCGGCCGGCAAACACGCCTCGGCCTTGGTGCGAAAACAGACCTCGACGCGGCGGTCGGGCGGTCCAAAACGGTAACGGCTTGTCTGGCGTCCCTCGCCGCGGACTTCGATTACCCAATCGGGAAATTGCTTCGCCAGCAGCGGCCCGTAGCGGTTGCGTCCGCCGTGCTTGTCGCAGACCATCGAGACCGGACCCGAAGGAAGCGTTTCGATGATTTCGGCGGCGAGCGCGAGCGTCTGCCGCGAGAGCGCGGTCCCCTTCGTGCCGTATCGTTCGACCAGGGAGTTGAATTCCTCTTCAAAAACGGCGCGGCTACGGACCGCAATCAACTTCACCCCGGCGTCGGCCAATCCTGCCCGCAAGGTCTCGGCCGCGGCCGCGCATTGCTCGGCGTCGCAGTCGATCGGAGCCGGTTCGTCGTAGTCGGCATACCAGGGGGTCGACCGCATCCGATCGAGCGAACCCGGCGCGAGGTTTCGCCACAGGTCGCGCCAGGAGCGGGGCATAAGGTCCAGCGCTGCGAGCGCGGCCCAGAGTCCCAGTTCCAGGTTCCGCAGCCCCTTACCCGGCGTGTAGAGCGATTTCGAGTCGGCCATTGCCACGCACGGCGGCCGGAAAAAGGGGACAGTCCCCATTTGTGCGAAGCACCCTCCGGGCCGTTCCGGCAAATGGGGACTGTCCCCTTTTTCCGGCTTCGGAGAGATGACCCCCGCGAGCCGCTCGTGGAGGTCTTCGTTTCCGACGCCGTCGGGGACTTCCCAGGCGGTGGCCGAGATCACCAGCGGACCAAGGTTCGGGCCGTATCCGGCCTCGTCGGTGCCAACCAAGTATCCCATGCGGCGTAGCGTAGCAGTTGCCGGCGGCGGTCGCAAGCGGGTTGATCGGATGCGATAGAAAGAGTATAGTTTAAGAGGTATGGGCAGCTTTGACTTGGGGAGACCGCACGATGACCACGAGCCAATTGCGTAAGCAAATTGCCGACCAGCTCAAGACCCTTTCCGACGATCGGCTGCTGGCGGCCTGTCACTTCGTCGAATATCTGAACGAGTCCGGGGACAACGCCGCAACAGCGGAATTGTTGAAGATCAAGGGGTTCCAGTCTTCTTTGCGACGGGCGGAAAAACAAGCCGCCCAGGGCAGGACAGTTCCACTGTCAAAGGCGCGGCGCGATGTATGAAATCGTGTTCACCGAAGAAGCCTTGCGAGCGTATCGCAAGGCCGACTCACCCTTGGCGCGGAAACTCAATCGCTGTTTCGACAACCTCGCCGAGGATCCCCGTTCGCATCCGAACATCAAACGTCTGACGGGCACTCTGCGCGGCCGGTTCCGCTATCGAGTCGGCGATTGGCGAGTGGTGTATCGAGTCGATGATAAAGTCCGCCGGATTACCATTCTCGTCATTGCCCATCGTAGCGGTGTGTACGATTGAGACACGTTTGGCAATCGAAAATGGCGATCGATCGGGCAGTTATTCGCGTAATCCAACTGACGCCTCCGGGGCGCGGGGCGGTCGCCACGTTGCGCGTCGAGGGACCGGGGGCCGTCGAGGCGGTGCAAACGCGGTTCCACGCCCGCGATGGAAAACCCTTGACGACTCATTCCGCCGATCGGCTCGTCGTCGGCCGCTTCGACGGCGAGGAAGTCGTGCTTCGATGCCGCGGAGAAGACACCGTCGAACTGCACTGTCACGGCGGAACGGCCGCCGTGTCGATGATCGAGGAGTCGCTCGTTTCGGCGGGTTGCCGGCGCGTGGCGTGGCGCGACTGGATTGCCGATAGCCTCGAAGACCGGATCGCGGCCGACGCGCTTTTTGCGTTGGCCGACGCCCGCACCGAACGAACGGCCGCCATACTCCTCGATCAACATCAAGGGGCGCTTGGCCGCGAGATGGAGGAAATCCGTCGGGCAATCAACTACGGCGACGCCTCGGCCGCGCGGCAATGGATCGACGCGTTGCTCGGTCGGGCGGAATTGGGGCGTCACTTGGTCCGACCATGGAGCGTGGTGCTGGCCGGCAGGCCGAACGTCGGCAAGAGCAGCACGATCAACGCCCTGGCGGGATACGCGCGGGCGATCGTGCATTACGCGCCCGGCACCACCCGCGACGCGGTCACGCTGACCACGGCCATCGACGGCTGGCCCGTCGAGTTATGCGACACGGCAGGGCTGCGCGAGGAATCAGACGGCGTGGAGCAGGCCGGAATCGAGCTGGCTAAGCAGCGACTCTCCCACGCCGATCTGGCGGTCTTGATCTTCGACCGAAGCGAGCCGTGGTCGGACGACGATCAGGCGTTGGTCAAAAAATGGCCCGGCGCGGTATTGGTACACAACAAGTGCGATCTGCCGGCTGCGCCAGGCGATCGGCCTGCGGGGTTGTCGATCAGCGCGTTGGCCGGGGGCGGAATCGCGGCCCTGTTGGAAACGATTTCCCGGCATCTTGTGCCCGATCCTCCGCCGCTTGGGGCCGCCGTGCCATTTACGGTCGAGCAAGTCGAAACGGTGCGACGACTTTCGGAGTAGTAGGTTATGCTTCAGCATAACGAACCGTTCGTTAGCAAAAAGTCATGCTAAAGCATAACCTACGAAACTGATCTTTGCCCCCTCGCGCTGGCGCAGATCGCCTGGAACTCTGGATCGGATCGGATCGGATCGAAATCGGCCTCCTCTTCGACCATTTGGCGGTAGATCGGGGCCATTGCCAGCGCTTGGGCAAGATGTCCCAGTGCCCGGCGGCGCAGACCGGCCAGGCTCAAGTAGCAGGCTAGGTTGTAATGGAGCAGCGTTTCGCCGGGATTAACCTTCAGCGATCTCTCCAGGGCGCCGATGGCCAAATCGAGGCGTGCGGTGCGTTTATGGCACCAGCCTAGCGCGAGGTGGACGCGGACATCTCCCGGGGCCAGCCGGGCGGCGCGTTCCAGGGGCATCAGGGCCTCGAAATATCGCCCCAACTCCTGCAAACCTTCGCCCCAGAGACAGAGCGCTTCGGCGTCGAACAGCGCCGGATCGCCCAGCCGTCCCAGCGCCTGCAATGCGTGTTGGGGCATGCCAAGCTCCAGATATCCCTCGGCTTCGCGCCGAATCTTCCTGGATCGGAGGCGGTCTTTGTGGCTCATGGCCCTCGTTACTCCGTGCAATTGATCCTTCACTTTTTCATTTTACTCGGTCTTCGGCCGGGGGAAAAATTATATGTGCCATTCCGTTCGGAAGTGGAGAAATATCAAGCAGTAACGATGCGGAGTCGGATTTCCCGAGGGCGTGGACACTTCCGTTTGCGCACGGCTTTCGCCGACTCGCCCCCCCCGGCCAGGTGGTCGAAGGGTGGCACATCCCGAAGCGTGGCGGAGGGAGTGTTTCTTCGGGTAACCACGCCCTTCATTCCCCAGGGTGTGCCAAGAAGCTGTAAGTAGTTTGGCGGCAACGGTTTACCGCACATACCCCAAGCCGTCTTGCATTCTACCGGCCGTTTGCTACACTGGGGAGCTTAGTGGTTTATCGGTAACACTTATTGTAGGCAGAGTCTTAGATAACACGGCGGGGAGGAAATTGCTTCTTTGGCGGAAGCGTCCCAAGCCAACCAAGGTGGAGCAGTCGCGGTAGCAGATGACTATTACGAAAGAGCGGAAGACCGGGCTGATCGATGAGTATCAGCGGAGCGCGAACGATACCGGATCCCCGGAAGTCCAAATCGCCATCCTGACGTCGCGGATCAACGGACTGACCGAGCATTTGCAGGGTCACAAGCGGGATTTCGCCTGCCGGCGAGGCTTGCTGATGTTGGTCGGTCGCCGGCGGCGGCTGTTGGATTACCTCAAGCGGGTCGATCCGCAGCGTTACCTCGACATCATTCGCCGTCTCGGCATCCGCAAGTAGCCGAAGACGGCCTTCTCGCACCATGGCGGCTGGCGGATGCTCCGGAATTAGCGCCGGTGGATACACGGGTAGTGCTTCCCGAGGGGTTTTCAAGCCCACGGGTTGCAACCCGTGGGCTTTGGCTTGGAATCTTTATCGCCGCTGAGGGCCCCCCTCGTACCGCGCCTACGACTCGAATCCAGATGAAGGTAGGGACATAAATTGAAAGTACGTGTAGAACGAAAGATCGGAGCGTCCACTTTTTCCATCGAAACCGGCGAGTTGGCCAAACAGGCCGCCGGCAGTTGTCTAGTTCAGTACGGCGAGACGGTCGTGTTGGTGGCCGCGGCCTCGGGCGGTCCCCGCGGAGTAGATTTCTTTCCGCTGACCTGCGACTACCGTGAACGTGTAGCGGCGACGGGAAAGTTTCCCGGCGGTTTCCTCAAGCGCGAGGGACGGCCCACCACCAAGGAAACCCTGACCGCACGGCTGATGGACCGACCCATCCGTCCGCTCTGGCCCAGCGGCTTCCGCGACGAGATCCAAGTGCAGGCGTTCGTGCTGGCCAGCGACCGGCAGAACGACGGCGACGTGCTGGCGATGAACGGGGCCTCGGCGTCGTTGCGGCTCTCGCCGCTGCCGTTCCAAGGCCCGATCGCCTCGGTCCGCATCGGTTGCATCGACGGCCGGTTCGCCCCCTTCCCCACCCACGATCAGTTGGAGGAAAGCGAACTGGACATGATCGTCTCGGGCAACCGCGAGTCGATCTTGATGATCGAGGGTTTCGCCCGCGAGATGCCCGAGGACCGCATGGTCGAGGCCATCACCGCCGCCCACGAGTACATCCGGCAAATTTGCGAGATGCAGGAAGAGTTGGCCGAGAAGGCGGGTGCGGTAAAGAAGGAATACGAGACGCCGCCGGACGACGGGCTGTTCGACGTCCTGCGGGGGAAATACCACGACGCCTTCCTCGCGGCCAAGAAGATCGCCGATAAACTGGCTCGCTCGGAAGCCTGCGAAACGTTGAAAACGCAGGCCATCGCCGAGATCATTCCCGATCCGCAGGCCGAGGAAGCGATTACCGCCGGGGCGTTCGCGTCGGCGTGGGAGCGGTTGGAGAGCCGCGTTACCCGCGACCAGATCCTCTCCGGCGTCCGCTCCGACGGCCGCGACCACAATACCCTCCGGCCGATCACCTGCAAGGTGGACCTGCTGCCGCGGGTGCATGGCTCGGCCCTGTTCCAGCGGGGCGAGACGCAGTCGCTGATGACGGTCACCCTGGGAACCGGCCGCGACGAGCAGCGGGTCGACGGCCTGGTCGAGGAGTACACGCAGAAGTTCATGCTCCACTACTACTTCCCGTCGTTCTCGGTGGGCGAGGTGCGGCCGATCCGCGGTCCGGGCCGGCGCGAGATCGGCCACGGGGCGCTGGCCGAGCGGAGCGTCAAGCCGGTTCTGCCCGACCCCGACGTTTTCCCCTACACCATCCGCATCATCTCCGACATCCTGGAGAGCAACGGCTCCAGTTCGATGGCCAGCGTGTGCGGGGCGACGTTGGGACTGATGGCGGCCGGCGTGCCGATCAGCAACCCGGTGGCCGGCATCTCCGTCGGCTTGATTAAAGAGCCCGACCGCCACGTCCTGCTGACCGACATCCTCGGCGACGAAGACCACTTCGGCGACATGGACTTCAAAGTGGCCGGCACCCAGAACGGCATCACCGGCATCCAGTTGGACCTGAAGATCGACGGCATCAGCGAGGAGATCATCCGCGACGCGCTGCGTCAGTCGCGCGAGGCACGGATCGAGATACTCCGCGCCCTGCTGAGCACGATCCCGCGTCCCCGGCCGGAGATTTCTCCTTGGGCGCCGCGGCTGTTGCGCACGCACATCGACCCGGAGAAGATCGGGCTGCTGATCGGACCGGGCGGAAAGATGATCCGCTCCATCCAGGAGGCCACCGGCGCCTTGATCGAGGTCGACGACGACGGCACGGTGTGCATCGCCTGCAGCAACATGGAAGGGGCCAATGAAGCCCTCAAACGGGTCGAGGCCCTGACCGCTTCGGTCGAGATCGGTCGTATCTACGACGGCCGCGTGATGAGCGTCAAGGATTTCGGCGCGTTCATCGAAATCCTTCCGGGAAAGGACGGACTCTGCCATATCAGCGAACTGGCCGACGGATACGTCAGCAGCGTCTTGGACGTCTGCAAGGTCGGCGACGAGATGAAGGTCAAGGTCATCTCCGTCGACGACCAGGACCGGGTAAAGCTCAGCCGCAAGGCGGTGCTCCGCGAGATGGCCGCCGCTGAAAAAGGCGGCAACGGAGAATGAAAAAAGGGATTGGGGATTAGGGATTAGGGATTAGACGCGCCAGGCATTTTCTAATCCCTAATCCCCAATCCCTAATCCCTAATGCCGTTCATGCCCTCCAAAACCTCCAACGACGAACTGAACCGGCAGTTGGCCGATCGGTACGCCGAGATTGCCCGGCTGGTCGGCGGGTTGGTCCACGAGATAAAAAACCCGCTCTCCACGATTCGTTTGAATATGGAGTTGCTGGCCGAGGACTTCCGCGACTCCGATTCGGCCCGCGACCGCCGGGCGATAAAAAAAGTCGAGCTGGTCCAGCAGGAATGTCGGCGGTTGCAGAACCTGTTGGACGACTTCCTCCAATTCGCCAAGGCCCACCGCTTGGACCTCCAGCCGAACGACCTCGGCGTCCAGGTCCGTCAGGTGCTGGACTTCTACCGGCCGCAAGCCGGCAAGGCGGGCGTGGAGATCGTCGATTACCTGGCGGGCGACCTGCCCATCGTGCTGTTGGACCGCGAGGCGTTCCGCGGCGCGTTGTTGAACCTGGTGCTCAACGCCGAGCAGGCGATGCCCGGCGGCGGGCAACTCGTGGTCCGCACCTACGGCACGGCCGACGGCGTGGCGTTGGACCTGATCGACACCGGCGGCGGCATGGACGAAGAGACTCGCTCCAAGGTGTTCGATGCCTTCTTTTCCACGAAGCGGGGCGGATCGGGGCTGGGTTTGCCCACCGCGAGGCGGATCATCGAAGGTCACGGCGGACAGGTCCGTCTGCAAAGCGCCCCCGGCCGCGGCACGCAAGTCACCATCGCGCTCCCCGTCCTGCCCCGGCTCCCCGCCGACGGCAACCCAACGTAGCGGCATGGCGGGTGTTGTTGGTCAGCAACTGCTTGATTTTCCAATTTTCACTCCGCCAACCCCCTCTCCTGCCGAGTGCAACAGCGGGTAGCCCCGATAGCTCGTTTATCGGGGCGGCGAAGCCGCAAGAGGTTTTTCACGCTACTCCGGAACTCCTCCCGTGCCTACGGCACCTCGATAGCCGAGCTATCGCAGCCACCCGCGCAATAAGAAATCCGTCCTACAGTTGACCTTCGAGCGATGCCTCGATTCGCTGAATCGTCAACTCCTTCTGGTCCGTGCCGACGATCTTGATCTCGAGAACCCCGGCTTCGGTCAACGCAACCGCCGGAATGTTGAACGACAACATGCGCAGGCCGTCGTTTGTTGCGTCTGTTGCGTCGCTGCGAAGCTCACAATGCTTGCCGTTGACCGTGGTGGTGGGCGGTGATGCGGAAGCTCCTTGCGAGGGCAATAAACCGATTCGTAAGTTGCAGGCTCCATGGTTCTTGGAAATTGGCCCGAGTTTGATGCAAAACGCAAGCTCTTTGCCTATTGCCGGCAAAGGCGACTTGTAGTTCTCCGCCGGCGTTGTGATGTCTCGGAAGGTGATCCCAACGCATCGTGGCTGCTTCAGCAGCGCATCGAGGGAATTCATGGGCTTGAGCGTCTTCTGAAAAACCGGTAGTGGCCAGTTGCCCTGGGGGTAGTTAAAAAGGTAGACGCCATCCGCTCCGTTCGCGAGGACCGAGACGGCCGCGCCCGTGGCGATTTCGGGCGAAGCGAGGGAGGCCGGTCCGCCTCGCCACGGCCGGTATAGAGCCTCCAGACCGCCCGCCAGGGTCGTTTTCGACGTTCCCATCAATTCCCGCCAGTGCGCCAGGGGCATGTCGAATTCCAGAGTGTGCCAACGCGGAGTGGCAACCAACAGATCGATGAGTCCCTCGCGGGCCCAACCAACGGCGTCCAGGCCTATGGCCGTCGAGGTTTCCGGTCGCGACGGCACTCGCACACCGAGCCGAACGGGATGTCCGCGCTTGGCCGCCGCCGCATCGACCAGTTTTCGGATGTCGCGAATCCACTCCGTCAGAATTGGGACCCCTTCCGCCTCTTTCCCCGCACTGAACGAATAGGGTTCGCGCATGAAGTCGAGTTCCAGCCCGTCGATGTCGTACCGGTCGAGCGTTTCGACGATCAGCGCCTTGAAGAAGTTGCGGACCTCCGGATGGGCATAGTCGAGACACGAGGCCTGGTAGTCTGGGCTATTCTTCCGGCAGAACTGGGGGTTCTCTCGCCAAAAACGGCCATGGAACGGATTGGTGAGATTGTCGCTGTAGTGGCAGTCGTTCATTCGCAGGCTAATCCACGGCGACATCGCGTTATGGCGGCAACGCTCGATAACGCGGGCCGGATAGTCGATCCCTTGTCGATGTACGGCCAGCATATTGTCGAGGCAGTTTCGGCTGCCCCGCCTGTCCTGCGGGGGCAAGGGCTTCAGAAACGGCTGGTCGTCCGGACCGTCCGGATCATAGCCGTCCCAGTAGGAGTCCCACACACGGCTTGCGTAGTTCGTACGCCGCGATTGTGTGTTGCAAAAGTATACTTTCACGCCGGCGCCGGCCACTATGTCGACGTACTTATCGATGACCTCGCCGGCCTTGCCCGGCGGGAAATGTTCCGCGGCGAAAAAATGAGAGTTGTCCTCGTTGTAGAAGAGCCCCGTAAGCGGCTTCGTTTCCGCGCCGCATGCCACGACCGCCGGCACAACGAGCGTGAGGAACAGAATCGGTTTCAGCCAACGACGCACGGATTGGGACAGTGTACTCATATTGGACTCCTTTATTGATGTATTGATGTTTGCCTGAAGAATGACCCCGCCAGCCTCGTAGGCCGGGTCGTGACCCGGCAGATTGAATCACGATCGTTGAATCACGGCCGGGTCACGACCCGGCCTAGTGCGCTTGTAAGTGTATCGAATCAGCAGGGTGGGAGTCCCTGTCGAAGTTGGGTCTGAACTTTGTAACCAATAGTAACTGCGTCCTCGTGAGAGGGGGTGGAGAGCAACTGGAGGTGAATGACTGGTC
>JAHIKV010000288.1 GCA_018897395.1 Planctomycetota bacterium
AAGGGCTGTGGTGTGCGGGAAGGTATCGTCGTCTCGGCGCGCAGGGGGAACGGCTCGGCGTCAGCGCCGGAGAAGAGAGGGCTTCTCGGGATTGTAAGACGATGGGCTGGCAGCTCCTTTTCAAGGCATTTCGGTCAACGGATTTGGACTATCCGTGGCCGAAACCGATCGACGGGCAAAGGTGATCGAACGACTGTTCACGCTCCTGCCGGACCGGCCGGAGATTCATGCGGAGTGGCGGAACTTGGTGGTCGATTGCGCGGTTTCGGGCGTCCAGGTGCATGACGCCCGACTGGTTGCCGCGATGCATGCCTATGGGTTGCGGCACTTGCTGACATTGAACGTTGTCGATTTCAACCGCTATCCGAACATGGTCGCGGTTCACCCTGCAGATATTGTGTAATTCAACAGCGAGTCAAAAACCCCGGGACTATCGAAATACTCAAGCGGCAATTGGGCCTGGAGTAAAGACTCCCGACCCCGTTGTTCTCCCCGTTGTTCTCCCTTTGTTCTCTTTGTTCTTTGTTCCTTTTGTTCCTTTGTTCCCTCCCTTTGTTCCCTTTGTTCTTTGTTCGGCCCGTTGTTCGGCCCCCGCGATTACTTTATCACAGGAAAATTCGCCTTGCCATATTTCGCGTAGTAATGGTGGATACTTCGCTCTGCTATCTCGTACATCACAGATTCCATTTCCTTGGAGGTCCAAGGTTCCGGACGAAAATAAAAACTGCCTCGGTTGAATTGGCCTTGATCTCCTTCATTTACAACCTGGATGCAATTTAGCGGGCCAAACATGCCGATCGTTACCACTCGATCAAGGATACTGCTGGAGGAGGCAAAATCGCAGCCATCGCCGAAGCACACAAATGGGATGATGCCCTCATTCAGCATGGCGGTGCGAAATCCTATCACATTTTTTCCAAGCCGCTCGATCGCATTGCCTTTGGCCTGACGCGGCTTGCCCTCTGCCGCCCGCAAATCGTTTGTCCCCTGATTTTTCACCTCAACGATCAAAACGGGGAAAAGTTTTCCGTCCTTGTCCCGAATGGACAGGATACCACCGTCCGGGCGCATCGCCGAGCTGTCGAAGTAGTAGTGAAATTGGACGTTGGGGAAAGCAGTTCGTAGCCGGCGAACAACATCCGCAAGTTTCCACTGACGTTCATGGTGTAATTCGACGCCGAACTCGGCGTGAAGGCGTTTCGCTACCGCGGTCAAAGACCGACCAAGACGCCCTTCCTGCTGCTTTGACGTTAGGTTGATGACCGTGCCGGTGCGCTGCTCGCGTAATTGATGCTTTCTGGCCATCGCGGTTCTCCGTTCTACCGAAACCGGAAGTCTACTTGCGTTCCACCAGAAACAGGTGCTCCGTAACGTGAATATCGCGGTCGCGGAGATTTCTGCTCCCACGGAACGTGTTGTACGGCACCTCAATCACATGAACCGAACCAAGCTGTCTTAGCAAAGCCATCATCGTGTCGGGCTTAATGAATCCTTCGTCATTGAACGACAAGAGCAGAAAACGCGAGTCGAGCGTATGCAACAGGTTTCGCAGCAAGTCCAAGGATTGTGCCTTGGTGTTATAACCCGATCTGCGCCAGTCCGTTGGAATGCCGGAAACCTTGCTAATCTCCTTCGGCCGCTGGTAGTGAACCAAGAGGTTCAGCATGAAGTAGTTTGAGCCGTAGGGATGCTGATTGTACGGGGGGTCAATATAAGCGAGGTCCAGATCACTCACTTCGCGCGCGGCGGAATTCGCGTCGGTCTGCATCACTTCGACATCGCACTCGAATCGGCTGAGAACCGGCGGAGCCAGTCGAATCGGGCCGCAAATCCGCAGCAGCGCATCGCCGTTGCTGCCGCCGAATCGCCCGATTCCCGTTTGACGGTCCTTGTAGAATCCCTTGAACACGCCGGCCGTGTTGGCGTGGATCGACGCCTCGCTCAGCAGAGGCCCCAATACCATTTCCCGCAGGTTCGGCGGAACCGACGGCAGCATCCGCCGGTAGTTGTCCAGGCGGCGGGCATTGTCGCGCGTATAGAAAACCCGATCCTTTGCCGTTATGCGGTTCTCATCCTTGGGTGCATACAACTCCTCAATGAATCCCATCGGGAATGGCTCACTGTCAACTCTCGCGTTCAGTTCGTCCACGATTTGACGGAGACGCCGAAAATCAACCGTGCTCCGGTTGCGGAGGTAGCATCGGCCGACCACGGCTGCATAATCCTCGAAATCGTTGCTGACGAGCAAGGAAGCGTGGGCTTTCAAGAAACGGGACACGACACCCGATCCGGCGAACACATCGAATACTCGAAGGCGATCCTTGCCAAGGCGGCGTTTGACTCGCTCGACGGCCTGTGCGATGTTGTTGAGTAATGCTCGTTTGTTGCCGATGTAAGTAAGCAATTGGCTGGAAAGGTAATCGGCATCCTCGCCTATCGGGTGGTCATCCCAAAGTGCCTTCTGCCGCGTCTCTCCTGCGGCCATCGTGGCCGATCCATCCCTCATCACACGCTCCTCCTGGGGCTACCACATCCCGCACGCCATTCCGGGAATCTGGTTGATACCTATGAAGTGTGTCCATTCTACCCGTAGCTGAGAACGCTGCAACCACCACGACTACGAGGGAAACCAACGGAGTCAGCTTGCGTTACGACGGCTGTTTTTCCCGGTCTCCGACAGGCGTAACCTCCGCATCAATAACGGTTTCATCCGTAAGGGCAAGCGGCTCGGGAATCGGAAGTGCGCGATACGTCAACACCGGGAACTCGGCGTGCAACTGCTTATGCAGATCGCTCCGCATGTTCTCATGCACTTTTTCCATTTCCTTGTCCAACTGCTCCATCGTTTTTTGCAGGGACTTCACAGGCACTTTCAAAAAAGGGATTTCAAGGAGCATGTTCCACGCGATGTTCTTCAAGTAGGTTCCCGTGAAATTCCACGTGCCCATCACACTGAAATACGAACCGTTCCGATTCTTTTTCAGGGTGGCGATTATCGTTTCAAGAGTGCGGACAACTGTACGGCTATCGAGGTCTTCGCATTGCACGATCTTTTCGAGAAGCTCAACGAGTTTGTCAAACAACTCGGGTATTCGGCTCTCGTCTTCGTATTTTCGGAATACTCCGTCAAAATCAAAGCCTCTATCATCCGAAAACTCAAAGGCCCATTTGTGACCAGCCACCGCACCATAATGTAGCCCAATAGCGTTAATCAACTCCGTGCCTGGACTTGAATGTCCTGCGTTGGCTACGTAGTTATGCAATGTGTTGGTTATTGGCTGGAGCCACCCCGGTTGATCCTGTTTGGCAAGAGCCTGCCGAAGACTGTTTGCCGCCTCCAAGGCTGTATTAGCTCTGGCTACTTTCTGCTGTTTGTCATCCGCAGCAAGAGCGGACATCAACTTAGATAGCCGATCTCTGAAATCTTGAAAACGCTCTTCAACAAAACGAACAAACGTTTCTACGCTCGGGTTATTTTGGTCGGGCATCCTGTCTCTCCTCCCATCCCTCAAGTGAAAAAATGGGCGCAGTTTTTTTGGCTCCCTGCTGTTTTTTTGCCGTCCGCACCTTTCGCCCCGGTTTGGTGTGGACTAATCGGCCAATTTGGGATGTCGTTAGATTAGAGAATTAGAGCACGCTAGTCAATTCCCCGCTGGACTACTACGGCGAGGACTCTGGCGTGACTGCCGGCATCGGCCCCGCCGATCTATCGCAAGCCGCTCGGATCAGCGGCATCACGCCGGCCGACCTGACGGTGCTGATGATCCATCTGGAATCGTATCGTCCGGATTACTCATAACCTGTGTGACGACAAAGGGTTCAGTGTTCAGGACTTGGGTATCGTGGGTACCTCACATAACGCCGCGTGGACGCGGCGGCTAAACAGTTTCCCGAATCCCGAATCCCGAATCCCGAACCCCCCTTGGCTGCGGCTGTGCCGCGCTAGGAATGATCCCGGCCGGCGGCGGCCACGCCGGCCTCGACGGCCGCTCGGGCGACGGCCCGAGCCACGCCGGTCGCCACGCGCGGGTCGAACACGCTGGGGACTATGCAATCCGGGCGAAGCTCGTCCTCGGGAATAACCTCGGCAATCGCGGCCGCGGCGGCGATCTTCATCGACTCGGTCACACGCCGGGCACGAACGTCGAGCATCCCCCGGAACAGACCCGGAAAACAAAGGACGTTGTTGATCTGGTTCGGATAGTCGGACCGGCCCGTGGCCATGACTCGGGCGTAAGGCAGCGCGGCTTGCGGGTCGATCTCCGGGTCGGGGTTGGCCAGCGCGAAGACCACCGGCTCGGCAGCCATCCGTTTCACGTCCTCAACCTTCAGCAAGCCGGGGCCTGAGACGCCGATAAACACGTCGGCGCCGCGGACGGCGTCGGAAAGCGTGCCGGCGATGTCTTCGGGATTGGTGTTTTCGGCGATCCAGCGTTTCACGCTGTTGCCGTCCAGTTTGCGGTGACGGCCGATCGCTCCGTTGCGGTCGCAGAGCACGATCCGCCGGCAGCCGACCGATTGCAACAGCCGTGCGACGGCCGCTCCCGCCGCGCCCGCCCCGCTTATGGCCACGCGAATGTCCGCTAGTTGTTTTTGGACGATTTTCAGTGCGTTCCTCAGCGCCGCCAGCACCACCACCGCCGTGCCGTGCTGGTCGTCGTGGAAGACGGGTATCTCCAGCCGCTCGATAAGCCGCCGTTCTATCTCTACGCAACGCGGCGAGGAGATGTCTTCCAGATTGATGCCGCCGAACGTGGGGGCCAAATAGACGCACGTGCGGACGATCTCGTCGACGTCCTGGGTGTCGAGGCAGATGGGGAAGGCGTCCACGCCGGCGAACGCCTTGAACAACATGCACTTGCCCTCCATTACCGGCATGGCGGCCTCCGGGCCGATGTTGCCCAACCCAAGCACGGCGGAGCCGTCGGAGACGACCGCCACGGTGTTCCGCCGGATCGTCAGCTCGAAACTCCTCTCGGGGTCGGCGTGGACGGCGAGGCACACCCGGGCAACGCCCGGAGTATAGGCCATCGACAGGTCTTCCCGCGTTTCGAGCGGCGTTTTAAGACAGACTTCGATCTTGCCGCCTCGATGCAACTCGATGATCCGGTCCGTTTGGTTCAATTCCGGGTCCAGTATTTTCATGGGGGCCATTGTATTGGTTCGCGTCATTGCCCGTCAATTGGGCTAGAATACAATAGGCGTTTTCCGTAAAACCGCGACCGTTGGTCGCGCATGTTCAGAAAACATTTTCCCATGAAACGCGCGAAAATCAGCATAATCGGCGCCGGCAACGTCGGAGCGACAACCGCCCACTGTTGTGTGTCGGCCGAACTGGGAGAGATCGTCCTCTTGGACGCCCCGCAGTCCGGGGACATGCCCAAGGGCAAGGCACTTGACTTGTCGCATGCCGCCGCGATCGCGGGCAGCGACGTCCGCGTTCTCGGCACAACCGACTACGCCGATACCGCCGGCAGCGACGTCGTGGTGATCGCCGCCGGCGCGGCGCGCACCCCGGGAATGAGCCGCAACGACCTGCTGGCCACCAATGCCCGGACCGTCGACTCCGTGGCCGGCGAGATCAGGCGGTCCAGCCCGGACGCCGTCCTCATCGTCGTGACCAATCCGCTGGACGCGATGACTTATCGGGCGTGGCGGGCGACCGGCTTCCCGCCGCAACGGGTGTTGGGCGAGGCCGGCGCGCTCGACGGCGCCCGGTTCCGCGCCTGCATCGCCGAGGAGTTGGGCGTGAGCGTCGAGGACGTTTCGGCCCTGGTCGTGGGCGGACACGGCGAGGCGATGACGCCGCTGCCCAGTTGCACCACGGTGGGCGGCGTTCCCGTCGGCCGACTGATCCCCGCCGAACGGATGGCCGAGCTGATCCGCCGCACACGCGAGGCCGGCACGGAGATCGTCTCGATGCTCAAGACCGGCAGCGCCTACTACGCCGCCGCCGCCGCAACGGCAATGATGATCGAGTCGATCGTCCGCGACAAGAAGCGGTTGATCTGCTGTTCAGCGTTTTGCGACAAGGAATACGGCGTGGGCGGTTGTTACGTCGGCGTGCCGGTGGTCCTCGGCGCCGATGGCGTCGAGCGGATCGTCGAGATCGAGTTCTCTCCTTCCGAGCGAGATTCTTTTCGCAAGAGCGTCGAGGCGGTAAAGGCGGTGGTCGAGGCGATGGAGCGATTGGAAGTGTGAAGAAGGGTACGAATAAGGCAAAGGGTGGGAAGGAAAAAAAGAACCCCCGTCCCCGGATTCCACGAACAGCAAAGATCGACTACACTGAACGCCGTCCGCCATGTTCCTGGCGCGGTCCACGGTCGCAACCAAACCCGGCGTGGACGCCGGGGCTAAACCAGGAGCGTACAAACCACATCGTATCCCCCCATGCCCGACAATCGAAACCAATACGAAAATCCGCTGATTAGCCGCTATGCCTCGCCGGAGATGAGCGAGCTGTGGAGTCCGCGTCGGAAGTTCGGCACGTGGCGGCGGCTGTGGGTCGCGCTGGCCGAGTCCCAAGCGGAACTCGGGCTGCCGATCAGCCTGGAACAGATCGAGCAACTCAAGGCCCAGGTGGACCGGATCGACTTCGAGGCGGCCGGCCGCTACGAGCGGAAGCTGCGGCACGACGTGATGGCCCACGTCCACGCCTACGGCGACGCCTGCCCTGAGGCGCGCGGGATCATACACCTCGGGGCTACAAGCTGCTTTGTGACCGACAACACCGACCTGCTGTTGCTGCGAGAGGGGCTGGAGATGATCGCCCGGCGGACGGCGGGAGTGATCGACTCGCTTGCCGCCTTCGCCGTCAAATACCGCGACTTGCCCTGCCTCGGGTTCACCCATTTCCAGCCGGCGCAGCCGACCACAGTAGGTAAGCGGGCATGCCTCTGGGCCCACGACTTCACGCTCGACCTGGCCGAGATCGAGCATCGCATCGCAAGCCTCCGAGCACTGGGCAACAAGGGTACGACCGGCACGCAGGCGAGTTTCTTGGAGCTTTTTCACGGCGATCACGAAAAAGTCCGGCGGCTGGAGGAATTGATCTGCCGCAAGATCGGTTTCGACTCCGCTTACCCGATCAGCGGCCAGACGTATTCGCGGAAGATCGACTCGCAAGTGCTCGGCGTTCTTTCGGGCGTTGCCCAAAGCGCGCACAAGATGGCCACCGACCTGCGGCTGCTGGCCCATCGCAAGGAGGTCGAGGAGCCGTTCGAGGCCGACCAGATCGGCTCGTCGGCGATGGCCTACAAGCGGAACCCGATGCGCTCGGAACGGATATGCGCATTGGCGCGGTTTATTACGAGTCTGGAATCGAGCGCGGCCGCGACGGCCTCGGTGCAGTGGCTCGAACGGACGCTGGACGACAGCGCGAACCGCCGGCTGACGCTGCCGCAGGCGTTTTTGGCCGCCGACGCCGTGCTGATTCTTTGCCAAAACGTGGCGGCCGGATTGGTGGTCTATCCGAAGGTGATCGCCGCCCAACTAGACGCCGAACTCCCCTTCATGGCCGCGGAAAACATTCTGATGGCGGCCGTCTCCGCCGGCGGCGACCGGCAGGACCTGCACGAACGGATACGCCGTCACAGTCAGGCGGCGGCCGCGGCAGTCAAGCTGGAGGGTCGGCGGAACGATCTGATGGACCGGCTGGCCGCCGACCCGGCCTTCGCCAAGGTCGATCTGACCGCCGCGTTGGACCCCGGGCAATTTATCGGCCGCGCCCCGGAGCAGGTCGATGAGTTTATCGCCGAGGTGGTCGCGCCGATTCGGGCAAGATACGCCGGCCAACAGGCGGCCAAAGCGGATGTCCACGTTTAGCCGGCGTACTTGTACGCCGTTTGTGGAACAAACCGACAAAGAAAAACATCCGCGCGGCGGACAAGTCCGCCGGCTAAACGAACGGCTCAGCCGATCTCGTCGAGCAGCCGTTCGACGGCGACGTTCAGCTTGTCGCGGGTCTCGTAGGCGCCCTCGGCAATCTGTTGTCGGACGGCCTCGACGCGGTCGCCGCGCGTCTCGGGCATCTGCTGGACCTGCTCGACCAACCGGGCGGCTTCGGAGATGTCCACTTCGTCGGCGATCTGCGGGGCCTCGGGGCGACCGATCTGTTGTGCCGGCTTCGCTCCATGGGGAGCGCTAATTGGTTGTGGACCGTGCAGTTGGCTGGGACCGTAAATGTGCATTGCTTCTTCTCCACTAAGATAAGTTGAACAGTCGTCTCATCGGCCGTCGCCCGCTCGGGTATTAAACCAATCGCTCGACGCCCCGCTTGTAGTGAAAACGTGTCCTGGAAAGTGTTGTAACGCCTGTATCGGCACGAATTCTTCCCCAATGATGTTTCGCGGAATCATCGGCTGCATTCGGTCAACGTCGGCCCGCGGAGAACCGCCCCGCGGGGCGTGCGACCGCAACGGCATTATCGACCGGAACTCCTCCATGAGTTATTCGCGGCGTCGGGATGTTGGCGGATATGCTTACAATTCCATTATGCACTGCCGCCGCCCGACGGCCAAGCCCGACTTTTCTTCGAGCCGAGAGAGACAAGTGCCTTCCACCAAACTGTCGGGCGGGTGGGACGTGCCATCCACCGTCCGGCACTGCCAAATTATACGGACATTCACGGATAAAGGTTCAATTGCGAATGGCGGGTGAGATTATAGGCGATTACCGGAAGCTAGACAAGATTGAACCGCCCGCACCCCCCCTAATGTATTGCGTGCAGGAAGATACTTTGATTTTCTTGGGTTCAAACGCGGAACTTCTCGTTACCCCAAGGGTTTACCAGTCTGTGAAGAGTTCCTGTAAAGATTCGTTTAACCCGTTGGGCAATTTAGGTAGTTTCGCAGCAACTCGTTTTTGGATTACAAGTTACGACAAACCTCATGTTCACTCTGGTGAACTTGGGTAGGGAATTTGACGGGTTAGACGAATCTTTACGAGTTCCTTTAGTCTGTGAAGAGTTCCTTTTTCCCACCCAGTATCGAGGAGGAGAATGATGCAGAGGATTATGATCGGACTGTTGACGGCCGTGGCGGTCGTCGTGTTGCCGTCGTATTTGGCGGCTGAGGAAGGGAAACGACCCGATCGGCCGCGTCCCGACGTTCATCGGAAAGGGCCGAATCCCGAGATGATGTTCAAGCGTCTCGACGCGAACCGGGACAACGTGGTTACCGCCGACGAGTTGCCCGCCGACATGCCCGAGCAGTTTAAGAAGATGTTGATTCGGGCGGATGAAAACAAGGATGGCGAGTTGACTCTCGGTGAGCTGCGCAATGCGTTCAAGCACCGTCGGGACGGCCATAAGGCCAAAGGCGGTCCGGTCATGCCGCCATACGGAAAGAATCCGAAGGCCGGCGGAGCAAAATCTCCGAAGCAGACCGCAAAGGCGCTCTTCGTCCGTTTGGACAAGGACAAGGACGGAAAACTGAGCTTCGAGGAGTTTTCCGTCGGCTTGCGCCACCTGCGCCACATTATGGCCGCACGGGCCGACCAGTGGTGCAAACCCATGCGGCAGGGCTTTGGGCCGGAGTTCGACAAGAAGTATTCCGCCAAGGGGCCTAAACATCACGGCCACGCCAAGTATGCCAAGGGGCACAAGCATCATGGCCACAAGTATTACGCTAAAGGCCCCAAGTTTCACGGCGGAAACAAGTTTGCCGAGGGGCCTTGGTGCGTACGCTGCACGTGGCACGGCATGGGACCGTGGCATCCTCCGCACGGTATGCAGTTCGGCATGAACCCCTGGCATCCGCCGGTCAAGATGCAGGCTTGGGGCCAAGGACATCCGGACGGAAAAAACTTCACGATGAGGCAGTGGAGGCCGGATGGAAAGAAAAAGCAGTGGGCAAAGAAGCCCAATGCCAAGAAACCGGCGGTCAGGAAACCCAATGTCAAGGTTGACGCCGAGGAGAGGATCATCCGGATCGAGGCCCGATTGACCGCCTTGGAAATGCAGCAGGAAGCCATACTCGTTGCCATTCAGGAGCAACAGGCCACGATGATGGCTGCATTGCAAAGGACCAACAAGTTGGTCAGCGCCAAGCTGGCTTCATTGGGCAGACAGCAAGAGCGAGTCCGTCCGCAGTGGGATGAGGCTAGACCCGAGCGAAAATCGAAGGAACTCGCCAAGGCCGAAAAGGAGGCCAAACAGCGCCAGAAGCCGCGTCACAACGATCGCGACTAAAGCCGCGTAAGGGCCTGTAAAAGAATAAGTGGGTGATTTACACGTAGGACGGATTTCCTAATCCGTCCAGTTTTCGGGGACGGATTAGGAAATCCGTCCTAGTGCGCTTGTAAGTGTATCGAATCAGCAGGGTGGGAGTCCCTGTCGAAGTTGGGTCTGAACTTTGTAACCAATAGTAACTGCGTCCTCGTGAGAGGGGGTGGAGAGCAACTGGAGG
>JAHIKV010000289.1 GCA_018897395.1 Planctomycetota bacterium
CTGATATCCGGGGTCAATGCGAAAGAGGGCTGACTTACTTTCGCCGCGAGCCGTAGTAGGCGGCCACTGCTTTGCGACATTCCGGACACAGGTAATGGCTGCACCGGTGCGGAATGCCGATCGTCTCCCAAACCGTCGTCGGGCAGCCGAGGGTCCAACATTCGCGGTCCTTGCGGGCTGCGGTCGCCAGGCCGCCGATCAGCAGCTTCGAGTAGGCCGGCGCTTGGACGGTGACTTTCCGCCCGTCCTTCTCCACGCCGAACGTCTCCAGCCGGCGATAGCAGTAGGGCAGGTTGAAGTCGCGCTTGTCGGCGACCGACAAGACGACCAGCGGAGAGGCGGTTTTCGGTCCCGGTTCGTTGAGGCCGGGAACCCACACCCGCCAGCGGCGCGGCGACAGGACCGTCGGTTCGCCGCGGAACATTTCGTTCCAGGGCTTTTCGCAGAACCGTTTGCCGGTGAGAACGCAGACCGCCGCGAATCGCTTGTCCACGCCGTCGAGTTCCGGCGAAATCTCGGCCAGACTCTTCGGGACGGCCGGGATGTTGTCCCCGCGGTCGATGCGTTCGTGGATTCGGCAGCGCAGTCCGAGGCTGGCGGAAAGACACTGGGCGACCTCGTCGAGATGGGCGTCCTCGGCGCTGATGTCCATCGGCACGAGCAACACCTCGGCGGCCTGTTTTCCGTCGGCCAGCGCGGGTTCGGTCGGTCCGGCGACGATCGGGTCGCGTTCGGGCGGTCCTTTCGCCCAATCCTTGCGAATCTCGTAAAGTTCCTTCCGGCAAACCGGACAGGGAACCATCTCGCAATCCCGAGAATGACATTCCATTACGACACATGCCTGGGCGGGACACGACGGCGTCATCGCCCGGATGACTGTATAGGGCCGGATTCGCGTGGCGACGCAGTAGGAGAGATTGCGGAGCATGTTGCCGACGATGAACGTACGGGCGGCGTGCGTCGGCGGCGTTCGGCCCGCGCAACCCATGGTGGAAATGAGGGAGCGCTCCGTCGTAAAGAGGTTTAGGTCGAGCCGTTCCTTGGTTGTACGCAAAATCGTGAAACCCATCAACCCGGTGACGCCCACGCACTTCAGTTCCATCTGCCCCCTAATCAAGTCCCTATCCAGGATGTTGTTCTTGATAATCAAGCCTTGAATCCCATCGAAGGCGTCCTTCGGCGGCTTTCGGGGCTTTTCGTTGATGGCGATGGGAATCCCAAAGACGTCCTCCAGGTAGGCCCGCAGGTACGGCAACTGCTCCTCGTAGGGAAACTGTTCGTACTTCAATAGTGCAAACTCGATCCCTTCATCCCGCGGGCAGACTGAAAGACTGGAGACCGCCACGGACCGTCCCTTGGCGAGAGAGGGATCGTCGGCCGACGACGGCGGCGATGGCGGAGCTTCGGGCAATTTCTTGAGCACGTGCCGCGCCATCTTCTCGACGACATCGAGCAACTGATCGCTCGAAAACTCGCCCGACATCGGGGCAACGACGTATTCCTGCCGCGCCCCCACCTTATGAAGCCAGTCGGCGATTTCCACCCGGTTGATCTTCAACCGCACCTTGTCGTCGCGGACGTCGTAGTAGCCCGAGATCACGTGGTTCGCGCCGATTAGTTGCCCTTTCTTGGCCAACGCTTCTCGGTCGGTCAGGCCGAACTCGGCCAGGTCTTTCTCGCTAAAAACCTTCCCAATGCTCGTCCGATCGACGACGATCACCCGCCCGGACTGTTCGAGAATGGAGCCGAACATCGAAGTGAAGGCCGGCGAGAGCGTGGCGTACGACGGATCGCCCCGGCCGATTGGCGGGATGATGGCCACCACCGGCATTTGCGCCGGATTGGCCGTTTCGGCCGCATCGCCTTTGGCGTCGGCCGGCGGGGCGGCCGGGGAACTTCGCCACGAGGCAACCAAGCAAGCCGCGGCACAAACGCAAACAAGAACGATTCTTCGGAAAGACATTTTCATTTTCTCGTTTACTTTTGGCTTTCAAATCGGTCGATGAGCTTTGGCAGCATTCGCAGCGCCAGGGTCCGGCCCGCCTTTTGCAAGGCCGTCTTTCCGGCGACGCGCGCGGAAAGGTCCGGCGCGTGGTCGGTGGCCCGATCCACGAGGATGATCTTCCCCGATTGCAGATCGACCACCTTGACCTCCGCCCGCGCCGAGGAAACCACCAGTCCGTGCAGTTCCCGGCCGTCCTCGCTGAAGGCCTCGCCGCAGATCAGGTAGCGCACACCCGGAAAAAGCTCGCGCAGTTGCCGGGGGTCAACGGCGACCGGAACGGGTGACTGCTGGGCTTCCGGCGAATGGGCCGGCGGCACAACCACGGTCACGGCGGAAGCAGGGGCAATCGCGGGGGCACGGGACGAGACGGCCGATTGCAACGACTTGACGCTCCTGGGGCTGACTTCGACCGGCGACATGCCGGCCTCCGTCAGGAGCATCTGAAATTCCGTCTCGACGGCCGGATCGACGACGAACCGCCCGAAATGCACCTCGGGGATCCAGACGGCGATTCCCGGAACGACCTTTCCCTTGGCCCGCTCCCGGAGCGCCGCGGCATGATTGACGGGCTGCCTGGCCGGCGGGAGCAATTCCTTCGCCCAGACCGACAACGACTCCTCCAGCTTCGCAGCCGTCTTGTCGATCAGGGTGGGCAGGCCGGTCTCTTTAGGCAACGTGAGCAGGCAACCTTTGAGCTGTCCGGTTTCGGTGCTGATCGCCTTGCAGAAGACCAGCGTGTCGTCGCCCTATGTCGCCGTGCGCCCGGTGACCAGAAGCTGGGCCCCGAGAAGGCGTCCGATGCGTGCGGCCTGATCCGCCGCGACGGCGCCGGAGGCGCCAAGTCCCTGCTCCTTCAGTATTTTGTCGATGTCGGTGCGGTCGACCATTGTCAGACTGCCGGAGACGGACAGCCGGGCCGCCAGGATTTCCGCGATCAAGGCCCCTGAATCGCGGTTGCCCTGAAAATCGCTTACAAATGGCAACAGGGCCACGCGCAAGTTCCCCGCGTCGGATTTCGTTGTAGTGGTTTCCGGCTCCGCCCAAACCAGCGCCGCGGACAGACAAACCACCATACCCGGAACGATACCGCCTAACACGTGTTCGGCTCTCATCGGTTTACTCCTGTTACTCCTGAAAATTCCCGGGAAAAGATGCGGCTATTGGAGAAACACGTATTTTACCGCAATATGCCTACCCACCAATAGCCCCCCTATCCTAGATATTAAGGAGTAGGGGCGGGATTGTTTATCGACGCTCAGATTGACAATGTTGCAATAACGCCGTAACTGCGGTCGCGGGGGAAGAAAAACAACTCGTTTCACCCCCCCCGACCGCAGTCGCGGAGCGTTTGCCTTTTGCCGGATTGACAATCTGATCTCCTCCCCACCAACAAACCGACCTTGCCAGATTTCAATTGTATGGCACAATGATGTTGTTTGGCTGGGTGGGGTACCCGGCCGAAAGGACCATCCGGTGGTGTGCCATGACTTCCAAATATAGCCAGGTACTGGCGCAATTCGACGAACTAACGATCGGCGATCGCGTGGAAGTGGAACATCTGGTCACGGTTGGGCAAAAGAGTTGGATCGCCAAGACGTGCGGAACCGTGGTCCGCACCGAGCGTCGTCGCCACGGGCTGCACGCTCAACGCAATCCGGACGATCAAGTCTTTAGCGACACAATCCTGCTCGAACTGCCCGACGGAGAGCTGACGTCGTTGACTCTCGACGAGTTCACAACGATCCGCCGCGCGTAGAATTGCGTATTGAGTGTCAATTAACTAATGTTTACTTGTTCCCATGCTCCGCGTGGGAACATACGGAACAGGACGCTTTGCGTCCGTAGCGCGGAAATGCGAGCCAAACTCGGGAGTTACGTCCCCGGGGACGCAGAGCGTCCGACGTGTGCGTTCCCACGCAGAGCATGGAAACGAGCGTGGCTTCAACAACCCGGCGGCTGTTAGCCGCCGGCTATTATCCGAATGTCGCATTCCTCCCACCCCGACCATCCGCTGCACAAGTCCCATCCGCGGAGTTTCGAGGCTAATCGCTACGTCTACCCCGTTCTGAGCCGCCGCGCGGAGGGAATCTCGATCGGGGTCAATCTCAACGTCGATAAGGTCTGCAACTTCAATTGCATCTATTGCCAGGTCGATCGCGGCGGACCGGCCGAGACGGAACGGGTGGACCTGAAACGGCTGGCGGAGGAACTGGAGTGGATGGTCGAACTGGTAGTCTCGGACCGTCTCTATGAACAGCCGCGGTTCCGCGACGTGCCCCCCCCGCTCCGCCGGCTGAACGATATTGCCCTGAGCGGAGACGGCGAGCCGACCGCATCGCCGGAGTTCGAGCGGGTCGTGGAGATTTGTGCCGAGGCGCGTCGCCGGCACGGTCTGGACGGCATGAAGTTGGTGCTGATCACCAACGCCGGTCTGTTGCACCGGCCGCCGGTGCGCCGGGCATTGGAGGTGTTGGACGCCAACGGCGGCGAAATCTGGGCTAAACTCGACGCCGGCACGGAAGCGTTTTACCGCGCGGTCAACCGGTCGGCCGTCCCCTGGCGGCGGATTCTCGACAATCTGCGCGATGCGGCCCGCGCGCGGCCGATCGTCGTCCAGTCGCTATGGACGCAGATTTGGGGCGAACCGCCCCCAACGGCCGAGTTGGAGGCATATTGCGACCGGCTTCAGGAGATTGTCTCCGGAGGCGGGCGGATCAAGCTGGTGCAGGTGCATACGATTGCCCGTCGCCCCGCCGAGACCTGGGCTACCGCGCTTTCGGACGCCGAGTTAGACGCCGTCGCCGAGTTGGTGCGCCGCCGCACGGGCTTGTCCACGGCGACGTTCCATGGAGGAGTGGTTAGTGGTTAGTGGCTAGTGGTCTGTCCAGGTAGTCTTTACCAATCGAAGACTCCGGCGAATTCGTATTCACACTCGGGCTTCTTGGACAACCACAAGGAAACCGTATCTAGTAAACTCGTATTGGACAGACCACTAGTACAAGCACATTCCGTCATTGCCGGCCACTAACCACTAGCCACTAACCACTACTTCCGGTGCCTAATTTTTGCCCGGTTGCGGCGTTTCTTGCGGCCGATCTTGCGACGGCCCTTTCCACTCTTCTTCGTACCCACAAGCGCCTCCAAAAATCTTATGCGGTCATGTTGATGTACTACAACGGATTTATCGTAGCAGACCACGCCGAAAGGGACAAGTGGGGCGGCATTACACCTCGCACTCGTCCGAGTCGCCGTCCCAATCGTTGGCGTCGCTGATGGCTTGGCGGATGAGAACCAGTAGGGCGCTGGGGTCGTAAGGCTTGCGGAGGAAGTAGTGGCAGCCGGCCGCTCGGCAGCTTCGCACCAGGCCCGGTTGCTCCTTGCCGCTGAGAATGATGATCGGCGCGGCACAGGTCTCGGGCGAGTCGGCCAGTTGTGCGCAGATCGACAGGCCGTCGGTGTCGGGAAGCGCGAGGTCCAGGATGATCGCCGACGGGGGCTGGGCCTTGGCCTGCTCCAGACCGGCATTGCCCGAGTAGGCCGCCACCGTCTGGAACCCCTGCTGTTTCAGACGATGCGAGAGGACGTCCGAAAGGGTGTCGTCGTCGTCGATAATCAACACCGTGTGTTTCTTGCGGACGTCGACCGGGGCCGGGCGGGTTTGCGGAAGCGTTGCGAGTTCGGCTGGCATGGGCGGGGAACGGGTGCGGGTTCAAGGCGGGACAGTAAACTCTAAGGCAATCTCGCGGCAAGTCAAACCGCGGGACGGGGTGTAACGATTGTGACGGTGGCGCGGCGGTGCTCGGCGACTTCGCAATAGGCCCATAAGAAAAAATGGTCTCAATAGCCGGGGGCTAACAGCCTGTTGAAAAAGGGTGCCACTGCTGGCTTGCCCAGCAGTGCATGGGGAAGACTCCCGGAAAAACACTGCTGGACAAGCCAGCAGTGGCACCCAAACTCCCGGAAAACGGACCGTCTTCGGCCGGGTCGCCAAACCGGCCGACCGCTTGGGTGTCGGCTGGGTCGAGGACGCGGCCGCGGCCGGCGGAGTGCGGGTGTCGACCATCATTGCCGGCTCTCCGGCGCGGAAGGCCGGCCTGCTCGCGGGCGATCTGATCGTGTGGTTCACCGGCCGGGAAATCCGCGACGACGATGATTTCTTCGCCGCCGTCAGCAGCGCCGTCAATCCGGCCACGATGACCGTCAAACGGCCCGGCGAGGAGAAGCCGTTGGAACTGACGTTGCAATTGACCGGCGCCCCGCTGCGCTGGGGCATTACGTGGAGGGTTGACGACGCCGAGCCGGGCATGGCCGTCATCGCGCACGTGGTGCCCGGTTCGCCGGCCGCACGGGCCGGTCTTGCCGTCGGCGACCGCGTTTATCGCGTCGGCGGGCAAGACTTCGCCGATGAGGACGGTTTTGCACGGCTGGTGAAATCCCTCGACGCGCCGCTGCAATTGCTGGTGGAACGCGACGGCCGGATGCGGATCGTGACGCTGCGGCTCGATCGGAGCGAACCGCTCAAACGGGCGGCGTAGCGTTTCGCGGGCACGGGCGATTCTATAGAAAAAGTTTTACTTTTCGGTCATTGCGGGCCGGCGCCAACGCATGTATATTGTATACATTGAACATGCAACAATTGTCTGCACTTTCTGAGAAAATGCCCAGCTTGTGTATCTTTCCACTGGAGAAATCAATGGTCAGTGCAATTTTCCGTCGCACGGCGGTTTGCCATTAGCGAACGGAAATTAGTGTTGCAGGGCTTTTACCTGCAACAGGTTAC
>JAHIKV010000290.1 GCA_018897395.1 Planctomycetota bacterium
GACCAGTCATTCACCTCCAGTTGCTCTCCACCCCCTCTCACGAGGACGCAGTTACTATTGGTTACAAAGTTCAGACCCAACTTCGACAGGGACTCCCACCCTGCTGATTCGATACACTTACAAGCGCACTAGGCCGGGTCGAGACCCGGCGGAATTTCCGCCGGGTTTCAACCCGGCCTACGGCATCTACCGCGAGAAGATTTCCGCCACCGCCACCCGGAAGCCGGGCAATGCGTCCTCGCCGTCGAGTTCCGTCGATGCGTCGAAAACTCGCGGGTCGGCCCCGCGTCGCTGGACCGTCACGACGCGCTTCGCCGGATCGACGACCCACACCGTCAAGCAACCCGCCGTAAGCCAGTCTTCCACCTTTGCGGCCACCGCGCGCGGCCGGTCGTCGGGCGAAAGGACTTCCACCGCCAGATCGGGCGGACCATCAAAAAAACCTGAAACCGTCGTCTCCGGCAGGCGTTCCATCCGCACGAAACCGACGTCCGGCGCGCGAACGGTGTCGGGGTTCCGGGCGATGTGAAATCCGGTCTCCGCGCCCGTCACCACGCCGAGGCCATGTTGTTCGACGAATCGTTCGATGCGATAGCAGAGACGGCTTACGATCCGGCCATGCTCAAACCCGGCGGGCGACATCATCATCAAATCTCCGCGCACAAGTTCACACCGCCCAAGCTCCGGCGCGTGGAGCAATTCCTCGGCGGTTGTAATGTGGAGCGTCGTGGACATCATCGCACCTCTTGACCTCTTGAGTCATGCTACGTCCGGGAACGGTTCCCGTCAATCCAAGCAGTCTCCCCTCTCCCTTTGGGAGAGGGGCCGGAGGTGAGGGCGGCCGGCGTTTCTTCTGCCGACGTCACGGCCTCCACTGCATCGCCAATTCCCGATGGCTGACCGCGCAATCCCGGAGATACAGGTTGATGAGTTGCTGATACGGCAATCCGGTCTTCACCGCCAGGCCCTTGAAGTAGGCCACGGTGTCCCGATCCAGACGGAGCGTCACCGGCTGCTTGAGCAACTTCACGTAAGGATTCTTGCGGGCCTTCATCTTGGAAAAATCGTAGTGTTTTCTCATTTTTCCGACTCGGTCAAAGAGCCGGAAACGTATTTGTGAATGATGCTGGACACGAGCGTCTGATAGGGGATGCCTTCCCGGGCGGCGATCGTCTGCACGTCGCGGAGGTCTTTCGAGGAGAGGCGGATGTTGATTCTGGCGTCCTTTTGCAGCGTGCGGCGTGCGGCGTCGCGCAGCGTCCGCCTCTCCCGCGCGACGTTCTTTGCCCTGCGCCACTCGCCGCGATCGAAGGCCTCGGCCAATGCCCGCTCTTCGACGTCGATAAACTTTTTTTTCATCTTCTTCCCCTCAAATACTTGTCCGTCGCCTTCCGGCTCGGGATCATCGTCTTCAAAAAGATTTCCTCTTCGTCCTCTATGTATGGAACAAGATAGGCATAGTCGTCGATGCCCACGATTGCCATCTTCTGCCCGGGGTATTTTTTCCGGTTTGGATGTTCGAGAACGTCCAGTGCCTCATCGCGCTCGAAGATCAAAAGCGCTTGTTCAAAGCAAACCCCGCGGTGGCGGATCAGCCACTCGTTCTTCTCTTGGCTCCAGCGGATGATCTTCATTGTGAAATTGTATGACAACGTGTGCCGATTGTCAACTTAATTGCCCCCTTCGGGAAAAAACGCAGCCTGATCGCAACATGCATCAAACCGCTGGGACCCCAAACCACTCCCCCCCCGGATGTAGCCAAAAAAGCCCGTCTCATCCCCACTTCAGTACGGATTTTTGGAATTTTGGCGGATTAAGTATTGACACAATACGGGGGGGGCAAACTGGGTAAATCTTCCGGCGGTGTTTTTCGCCGGCAAAAAAGTAGCTTGCACCTTCACACTTTCGCACCTTTATTCTTTTGCACTTTTCAACTGGAGGGGACGATGAGACGGCTTCTTGTAGCAAGTGTCGCGGCAATGCTTTTCCTCTCTTCAACGGCTCAGGCCAGCCTTATTGCAGGTCTTCAAGCCTACTATCGGTTTAACGACGACGGTAACGATTCCTCCGGCAATTTCCGAAACTTGGAGTTGTACGGCGGCGTCGGCTTTGACTCTGGCCTATTCGGCCAAGCCCTCGACTTGCACGCCAACGCGAGCCAATACGCGCAGCGCTCCGTGGACGACTCGGTTTTCAACTTCGGAACAAACGACTTTACCATCCAGGTTTGGGTCAATTTCAATAGCGTCTCGGGCGAACAGACCCTTCTGGAAAAATTCTTCGGAGACGCCGGACCGGGTTGGACCCTGACCAAGCCCGGCAACGGTTTTCAGTTTTTTGCCTCCGGAGTTCCATCTCTCAACACAAGTTCGCTTTCGTTGACCCTTGGGGCCTGGCATCACTTGATCGTCCGGCGGGACGGCAGCGAGTTTTGCATGTTTTTCGATGGCGATTCCGTTTCTTCGGGGACGAGTTCCAACGCCATCACCTCGACGACCAATCCGCTCTTGGTCGGAAGAAGGAATTCCGGCGATTGGCGCGAGTTCCCCGTCAACGGCAAACTCGACGAGATCGCTATCTGGACGCGGGCACTCAGCGACGACGAGATCGCCGCGCTGTACAATGGCGGACAGGGAGCGTCTTTGCCCATTCCTGAGCCGCAGCAATGTACGCTGCTCCTGTTCGCCCTCGTCGCCGGCTGGCAACTCCTGTCTCGCGCCCGGCGGAAGCGGGCTTGACATCTCCGCCCCCGGTTGTACAATTGTCTATGATGGAGGTCCGTCATGGACATCGTGATCGACACGTCCGCGCTTATTGCCGTGATCGTAGCCGAGCCGGAGAGAGAGAAAATTGTCGAGGCGACGGCCGGACATTCGCTCATCGGCCCGGGGTGTATTCCCTCGTTGTTACACGTAAATGCAGCGGTTGGGAATTTGAGGGCCGTTCACGGCCCTTCCCGCGCATGCGGTATTAGGCCCGGCGTTTACGCCGGGTTGGCGGATGCGCAGCCATATATGATGTTCTGATTTTCGCATGTCACGCCCGTTTACGGGCGTCCTTCCCGTCGCGATTAACGACGAGGAGGCCCGTAAACGGGCCTGACAATCTCAATTGTCGCGTCCCCATTAACCCGGCGTGAACGCCGGGCCTAATACCGCCTTCGGCGGAAACGTCCGTAAACGGACGTGCCTTCTTGCTATCCTTCGACTTGTTGACGCTCGATCGGCCGCTGCGGCTTGCCGCCGAGAAGATCGGCTTGGAACTACTGGAGATTTGACGTGAACGTTTATACTTATTCGGAAGCCAGGCAAAAGCTGGCCGGCGTGCTCGACACGGCGGAAGCGACGGGCAAGGTGCTCATTCGGCGAAAGGACGGGAGCACCTTTGCGCTGACGCCCGAGCATGAACAAAAATCTCCTTTGGATGTTCCCGCCGTCAAGGTGGACATTTCCACAAGAGAACTTATTTCGCTGGTGAGAAAGGAGAGGGGCAAAACAAGAGGGTGGAAGCGACGCGGCTAGGAAAGTAGGGTGGGTCGAGCGAAGCGCAGCCCCACCAACAGCGGAAAAAGTGGCGGCGGGGGACGACGCGGAGCGGCGCGGGCAGTGCGTTCCCACGGAGGACCGTGGGAACGAGAATAAACGGGAGTTGAGATTCCCGCCCGATCGTGCAATAATCCATCGACGAAAACAATAGGAGCACGTCGATGTTCGATTGCATTGCGGTCGTCGGCGCCACCGGCGCCGTGGGGACCATCATTCGGGAACTGCTTGAAGCCCGTGAGTTCCCCTGTAAGAAGATC
>JAHIKV010000040.1 GCA_018897395.1 Planctomycetota bacterium
ACCTTGTCTCCCTCTCGGTCTCGGTTCATCAATCCTCTTGGAGGTAATACCACTAACCGGAGAGCCGGATGCGGGAAATCCGCACGTCCGGTTCGGAGGGGGGGGAGGCCGAACTCAATCGGCCTTCCCTACCCCTATCAAGTGTTCCGGGGCCTAGCTTTCCGTGGGATCGCCGGGGAACGTGTAGTCGTCCGGCAGGAGTTTTTCAAGAACGATGATTTCCCGGTCGATTTGTTCGGTCTGCATGTCCAAATGGTGCATCATGCGCCGCATCCACTCGTACTCCCCGATCAACCTGTCTCTGTCCGCAACGAGCCTGTCTCGGCCCGCAATCAACCTTCTCTCGTCCTTCGCGGCCATTGCGCCCTCCCATGCCAGACAAAGAGTGACGTTGTTTCCTCGGTGCGGGCGCAACAAAAAAAGAGCGCCGGACCGAGGCCGCTCCAAGAACCCCCGCGAAGGGGCACAGAAGAACAGCACCCGGCCGACGCTCCCATAACGGGAGCGCGGTCCAGATACTGCTCCTTCTGTTCAAGAGTCCGAAGACCCAGGTTCGCGGTTTTCTTGGAAGCAGTAACTTGACGCACGCGCGTCAAACTCAAATTGTCATCAACATCCTACCGCCGGCAAGCCGTCGCCGCAAGAGGCGGCGGTTGTGGTTGAATACGCCGATAAAATCGGTCCTGGACGGCGAATTCTCGTGGAAATTGGGCCACCGGTTCTGGTAAAATCCCCAACGGCCCGTTTATTGGGACTCAGAATAATTATGTCGGGTAAACGCCCGCCGGCTGCGACCGGCGGGGTGGATAAACGCCGCAATTCCCCCCCTCCCCCCGCGACCGCAGTCGCGGGGCGTTTCATCACCCCGACATAACTTTTCTGAGAGTCAATGGCAACCGCCGCACTCAAAAGCCCCCCCACTCCCAATGCCTCCCAAACCGAAAAAAAAACGCCCGGCCAAACCGAAACGAACCGTTTGCCGCAGAAAATCCCGTCCTGCCGGCGA
This sequence comes from Planctomycetota bacterium, assembly GCA_018897395.1. GTDB lineage: Bacteria > Planctomycetota > Planctomycetia > Pirellulales > Thermoguttaceae > JAHIKV01. The sequence continues at coordinate 1,007 of JAHIKV010000040.1, forward strand.
CGTTCCCGTTCCGGCCGCCCCGGACGTTCCGCATTGGCTTTCGGCCGACGGATGCTGGATCAAAATGCCCGAGGACATGCGTCAGATGGTCTCGCGGATTCTGACCCCCGCATATCGCCGCTTCGTGCTCGACGCCCCCGGCGAACTGGAACGTTCGGTCGGAATGACCATGGTTCATCTGATGTGGCTGGAGCTTTGCGGTCAGGTCCAACTCGGCATGGTCGTCGCCGATCCGAAATCGCTCGAGGCCATCCTCGGAAACCCGGAGGACATGATCGACCGTCACCTGCGGCTGACGATGACCAAGTGCCAGACGGCCGAGTTGCTGCTGAAGTTGCAGATGGTCAAGGGGATGTTGCAACATCCGTCATTTTCTGGTGGCCCGTGTTTCCCGCCCATTCAGACGCAAGACCCGGCGACACCTCCCCGCCATGCCATCCAGCCCCCCCCGGCTTCCTTGCTTGCCCAAGTAGACGACGGTCCTGAAAATGGAAAATCGAGAATCTGCTGACCAACTCCCGAACGATTGCCCAGGCCGACAGTCGCGCGGCTGCCCGCCCGCGCCGGAGCGGCCGGGGACTGGTCCATTTTTCGGCGAGAAAACATTTTCGGCGGAAAAATCTTCGGCCGAAAACATGGACCTGTCCCCTTCTCACCCGGCGTTGCGGTTGATCCGCGCCCGGCCCGACCTGTTCTCGCGCCAGGGGCACGTTGCCGCCACGTGGCGACGCCGCAACGGCAAGACCTTTGGCCCCTACTATCGCCTCGGCTATCGAGAGGGCGGCCGGCAGTTTTCGGTTTATCTGGGCCGGTCGGGCGAGTTGGTCGAGCAGGTCCGCCGGGCGATTGAAGCCGTCCAGATGCCCTTGGCGCAGCGCCGCTTGTTCAACTCCATCGAGCGGCAAATTCGAGCCTCTCTTCGCGTTCACAAACTTCGCGTTTCCGCACTGTTGCGGCCGTACGGACTTCGTCTGAAGGGTTTCGAGGTCCGCGGCTGGCGTTATTCTCCATTGCGCTATTTGTTGCCCCGTCGCCGGTTATTGCCGCGGATTGTCCCGCGACGGCCGCCTCCGTTGCGGCGTCAAACCAGCACTCCGGCGGAAAGACTGCTGCGGTTTCTCGACGCCCGTGACGGCCCGCGCGTACTGGCACAATGATAGTCCGCGGTGTAGACTGGGATTGCCTCCTTCATTGTTTCATAGGACCGCTAACAGTCCGTTGAAAAAGCCACATGTTGGGGTGGCAGTTGTACTGCCACCCCGGGAAACGCGGCAAAAACAGGGGTGGCAGTACAACTGCCACCCCAACAATCTCGTTTGGGTGACTTTTTCAACGGACTGCTAACCGTGGAGGACTGTCATGGACGAGAAACGCGAGTGTCCCGGCGTCGAACAAATGCTCGATAATATCTCCGACTGCCCGGTCGCGCCGCCGGCCGATCCGGTGACGGCGATTGCCTTGAAGGAAGAGCCGCCGCTCGGGTGGCGCGAACTTCTCGTCATCGTGCTGCTTGTGGTGCTGTGCGACCTGACGATCTACCGGGGGCACGGGTTCGCCGGCTACGCCTTGCTGATGGCCGCCGCGCCGCTGTTGCTGGCCGTCGGAGCGCCCCGCCCGCGTTGGAAATTCGATTATCCGCGAGGGCGTCCGGGCGATGTTGGCCCAACGTCGGATCGAAGCCGAGTCGCTCGCCGCGCGTCGAGAGCGGGAAGGATGGACGGCCTTTCAGCTCGCCGACCGGATGGTGCTCAATGCGCTTAGCGACAACAGCGGCGACTGGGCCGAATACATGGACCCCGTCAGCCGAGACGCCGCTCTGCAACGCTTTCACAACTACGCCTATCAGTGGTATTGAACGTAGGGTGGGTCGAGCTTTAGCGAGCCCCACCTACACGGGCCGGGAAGAAAATGTCGATTTCGCGTTGGGCCGATTCCGGACCGTCCGAGGCGTGGACGAGGTTCATCTGTTGGCTGGAGCTGAAGTCGCCGCGGATGGTGCCGGGGTCCGCCTCCAGGCCGTTGGTCGCGCCGGCCATGGCGCGGACCACCCGGATCGCCTCCGGCCCGGCGACGATCATGGCCACGACCGGCCCGCCGGTGATGAACGCCTCCAACTCGGGATACCACGCCTTCCGGACGTGTTCGGCGTAGTGCCGCCTGGCCAGCTCGGGCGTTACACGCATCAGTTTCATGGCCGCAATGTCCAGCCCCTTATCCTCGAATCGGGCAATCACTCGGCCCATCAGACGCCGCTGGAGACAATCGGGTTTGAGCAAAACGAGGGTGCGTTCCATGAATCGGTTTCCTTGCGAGCGGCTTGAAGACGGTCGATTTTATGCGATTCCGCCCATCTGCTCAAGTACCATGATTACATCGTTTTTATGTCGCATTGCAACTCCGAGAGGCAAGAAACTCCGTGTACCCCCTCTCCCCGTTATTGACCAATGCGTATAATATCCGGCCGGAGAGAAACCCATCAACCGAAACAAGGAGCGGAAAATGTACTCTCTCACAAAGTTGCCCTATGCTTTCGACGCGTTGGAGCCGCACATTGACGCCCGCACGATGGAGATTCACCACGCGAAACACCACCAGTCTTACGTCGATAAACTCAATGCCGCCTTGGAAAAACACCCTAAGCTCCAGGGCCTTCAGGTCACGAAGTTGATCGCCGATCTCGACCGGGCGCCGGAGGACGTCCGCGCGGCGGTGCGCAACAACGGCGGCGGGGTCGCCAACCACGACCTGTTTTTCGCCATGATGGGGCCGAATCGGGGCGGGCGTCCGGTCGGCAAACTGGCCGCGGCCATCGACGAAACATTCGGCGGCTTCGAGCGGTTCCAGCAAAAATTCGCCGCCGCCGCCGCCGGACACTTCGCCAGCGGTTGGGCATGGCTGAGCCGCGACCAAAACGGCATGCTGCTGATCGAAACCACCCCCGGTCACGACACGCCGCTGATGTTCGGCCGCAAACCGATCCTGGTCCTCGACGTTTGGGAACACGCCTACTACTTGAAGCACCAGAACCGACGCCCCGACGGCATCGCCGCCTGGTGGAACGTCCTCGATTGGGACCGCGCCGAGCGGAACTTCGTCGGTTAGGGCCTGTAAAAGAATAAGTGGGTGATTTACACGTAGGACGGATTTCCTAATCCGTCCAGTTTTCGGGGACGGATTGGGAAATCCGTCCTACAGAATTGCACACGTTATTCATTTTCAGATCCTTAGCATTACAACGCAATCTTCCCTTGTGTCCTGCGACCATTGCACGCAGGGGTTTTCTTGCCCTGTTCTCCACTAAAGACAGACGATCTCGAAAAGGCCCTTGACAGCCAAAAGTGCGTAGCGCAGGCTATTGTTGTGTAGTGATTTACGGAGGGTAAGCGAATGGCTAGCGGCCACACTGGAAATGTGGCGCCGGGAAACCGGTTGCGGGTTCGAGTCCCGTGCCCTCCGCTGGAGGTGTGCCCATGAAACGACTGACTGGAATCAAGGAAGTCGAGTTGGAGCTTGTCGCCGATTCGACTCGACAATCATTACACAATATCGTCGAGCAACGCCTAATCGACGAACTCATTCGTCGATCGACGCCTCCGCGCCGTCGGCCATGCTACCCAGCAAAGCAAAGATGCGGGGGTCAATCGTGTCGGTCAGGAACCGAACGGAGCCGTCGGCCAGGCCGAAATTGGCCCCGCCCGAGTGCGCACTGCCGGGCGAGCCGAAAAATCGGTTGTTCAACAGCTTGCCCTCGGCAGGCGAAGATACACACTCCAGCCTCTTGCCGTCGTAGCGGAACATCGCGCCGGTGGTGAACAGCGTGGCCGGGCCGCCGATCGCCCAGCCGTCCTTGCTGCCGGGCGTGACGTCCGTGATCCGCTGCAACTCGCCCGTCATTATGGTGTTCGACGCGCCGTCGCTGATTTCGTCGAACGTGGCGCTGACGTTGACCCGGCCGAAGATACCCCAGCGCTTCTCCTCGGTGTCGTCTTCGGCAGTGAAAGGTGCGGGATAGTAGTTCGGCTCGTAAAATGTTGAGGCGTCGCAGATGTTGTAGCCGGTGTTGAGAGTGAACGCCGCGTGTCGGCCCGCGCAACCGCCGTAGTCTGTCCCCCCGCCGGTCCACGCCGGCGAAAGCATCATCGGCTTGTCTTCGGGGCGAAGGAATTCCCGCCTGGATGGGCAATAGAAACCTCTTACGTCACAACTGGCTATATCGAAATTGCCATACGTATGGCGTTTTTCCCTTTTTCTGCTGGAAATCCCCTCGGTTCTATTCCAGAACATGCCATTTCCTTCAATGTACGGTATGATGCACAGCAGAAAACTGGTGCCGTGAAACCCCGGCCCCGTTTGTGCGGCTTCGGACCAAACGTCGTACTGGTTGCCCGGCGCGATGGGTTCGGTGGCGCAAATCGTCCCGGGCGGAAACACCTTGTTCGCCCGAGTGTAGCTGTGCAGACCCAGGCCGATCAGTTTCAGATTATTTCTACAGCATATCCGACGGGCACTTTCGCGGGCGATGAGGACTCCCTGCACAAGCAGCGCGAGCAAAACGCCGATCACTACCATCACCACCAGCAATCCCTTCCAGGTGAATCCGCCGCGCGACGCCGGGCCATCACGAATGACGTGCCGATCCATGATCTCGCTCCCTTCGATAAAAAGTCCCGCGTCTCTGAGTGTAAGCAATATTGCGAACAATAGCCGGGGGCTAACAGCCCCCGGAGGGAAACTCCCGCAATTCGCGCACATCCCGGGGGCTGTTAGCCCCCGGCTATTGTGATATTAGCTTTCTGATCCTCGATCAATAAGCAATTTCAGGACACGATCCGCGATTATGCGGTTAATAGATAGCGTCCCGGCTTCAATCCGTAAAGAACCCCCCGGAGAGATTTGCGAACCCTTAAATTGCAAATATCGATCTTCCGCCCGCCGCTCTTGCCGAACGTCGAGCGGGCATCCATAATGCCTGCATGTATTGTCCGAGGTGTCAAGTTCGCCTGACTCGCGTGAAGACCGCGCAGGGGATGTTGTACCATTGTCCGAAGTGCGACGGTCGGGCGGCCGGCATGTCGGTGCTGCGACGGATCGGCTCGAAAAACTCCATCCGACGGCTCTGGCAACTCGCACGAAAAGGGGGCGGCGCGCCGGGCGCGGACTGCCCCGCGTGTCGCCGGGCGATGGCCGAATTGGACCTGCCGCTGACGAATTGCCCTCGGCCCCTGCGGCTGGACGTATGCGCGGGCTGCCAGTTCGTCTGGTTCGATCCCCGCGAGATCGAGCAATTTCCGTCCCCGGACGCCGACGCGGCGCAACCTTTGCCGGAAAAGGCGCGAGAGATACTTGCCATGCACCAGTTGCGGCGGGTCGCCGAGGAGGCGGAGAAAGCCGACCGCGATGGAAATTACCCGGACGAACTGTGGCAGTGTATACCCGCGATGCTGGGTATGCCCGTCGAGCAGAACGCCCCAGAGCTGGCTCGCCTGCCCTGGCTGACATACGGACTGGCGGCGGCGCTGGTGGCGGTGTATGCCTTGACGGCCGGGCATTTGCGGCCGACCATCGAGGAATATGGGCTGGTGCCCGCCGATATGTTGCGGCACGGCGGCGTCACCTTCATCACCAGCTTCTTCCTGCACGGCGGCGTGATGCACCTGATCGGAAACGTGTACTTCCTCCTGATCTTCGGCGACAACGTGGAGGATGATCTGGGATGGTGGCGGTGCGCGGTGCTGTTGGCGATTGCCGCTCTGGTCGGCGACGTGGTGCATATCTTCGGCGAACCGCGGAGCGCGATTCCGTGCGTCGGCGCCAGCGGGGGGATCTCCGGCATTATTACATATTACGCGCTGCGGTTTCCACACGCGCGAGTAGGATTCATGTTCAGATACTGGTTCTATTTTCGCTGGGTAAGCGTGCCGGCCTGGGTGGCCCTGGTGTTGTGGTTTTTCGTGCAATTGGTTTTTGTATACCATCAACGGATGGGCATCGGCAACGTGGCGGGCCTGGCGCATCTCGGCGGCGCGGCCGTGGGCCTGGCGGCGTGGCTCCTTTGGCAAGCCGGTGGCCCGAAAGAGCGCGAAGTGGTATTATAACCGTCCGTTGAGTTATTTAGCCCCGGGTGAATACACCCGGGGCACGGCGCGGCGCGAAAAACCACTCTTCCCCGCCGTGTATTCACGGCGGGCTAAATGGTATTCACGGCGGGCTAAATGGTATTCACGGCGGGCTAAATGGTATTCACGGCGGGCTAAATGGTATTCACGGCGGGCTAAATGGAACAATTCCCGGAATGCCCCCAATCGGTGAAAGAATATGCGTCGTTCCCGGTATGACATTGTACGTTTGATCCTGTTGTTTTTGTTGGCGGTTTCGACCGCGCGGGCGGAAGAGGCGCGGGTTTTCGTCGAGCGCCGATCCGACGGCGGCGAGTTGAAGTACATCAACGACCTGCCCGTGCTGATCGTCTCCGGCACTCCGGCGGAGATCGGCCGCCAGAAGGGCGTTCTCACCGCGGCGGCGGTTAAGAAGATTGCCGACTATCCGAGGCGGTTGTTGGAGCGGTCGGGCCGGAAAGACCGGCTGGAAATGTACCGCCGGATGTGCGACTCGCTGGCGGCGCAATTGCCCGACGATCACCGCGAAGAATTGCTGGCGGCGTCCGAACGGATGGGCATCGACCGCGACCTGGGGCTGCTGGCCAACATGCTGCCCGACATTTACCGAGGCGGATTCGCCTGCTCCTCCTTGATCGTCGACGCCAAGCACAGCAAAACCGATGGACCGTTGTTCGGCCGCAACCTCGATTTCTACACCCTGGGCATACTCGACAAATACAGCCTGGCGACGGTCCATCGCCCCAAGGGAAAACATGCCTTCGTCTCGATCGGCTTTCCGGGTCTGTTCGGCTGCGTATCCGGCATGAACGACGCCGGCCTGGCGTTGGCCGTCCACGAGGTGTTTCTCTCGCGCGACGGCGCGACGATGTTCAACCCCAAAGGCGTTCCCTACACCTTCTCTTTCCGTCGCGTGCTCGAGGAATGTACGTCGGTCGAAGAGGCCGAAAAGATGCTCCGCGCCACCGAGCGGACGACGATCCTCAGCCTGGCGTTGTGCGATCCGGAGGGCGGGATAGTGCTGGAAATGACCCCCAAGACGGTCGTGGCCCGCCGCGGGATCGACGGCATTTGCGCCTGCACCAACCACTTCCGCAGCGACGAGCTGGCGGTTTTTGCCTGGTGTTCGCGCTATCGCAAGCTGATCCACAGCCGCACGTTCGACCAACTCGGCATACCCGAGGTCGCCGAAAAGCTGCACCAGGTGCATCTCGGCCGGCTGACGGTGCAAACGATGATCTTCGAGCCGGCCGAGTTGAAGCTGCATCTGGCGATCGGCTCTTGTCCCTCCTCCGCGCTGCCGCTAAAGCTGCTGGAACTCAAGCCGCTGTTCACTCCGTAAAGCCGCGACCGCCGGTCGCGGTTTTTAGGCGGCAAACTTTACTTCCGCCCTCATCCCTGCTAAACTGAAAGGTTTGATAATGGGGTATTCTACCCAGTCCTTTCGGACGTGAACCGGATGGCGTCGGAAAATCAAGCAGCCGCCGACAAGTGTGTCCGCATCCGCGGGGCGCGGATGCACAATCTGCAAAACATCGACCTGGACATCCCACGCGACCGTTTGGTTGTAATCACCGGCCCCAGCGGTTCGGGCAAAAGCTCGCTGGCCTTCGACACGCTTTACGCCGAGGGACAACGGCAGTATATCGAGAGCCTTTCAACCTACGCCCGACAGTTCCTCCATCAACTGGAGCGACCCGATGTCGATCTGATCGAGGGCCTACAGCCGACGATTTCGATCGACCAGCGCGCCGGCAGCCACAATCCACGCAGCACGGTGGCCACGGTCACGGAGATATACGATTATCTCAGGCTGCTCTACGCCCGGCTCGGCCAACCGCGTTGCCACCAGTGCGGCGAGCCGATCCACCAGCAATCGCCCGAAAACATCCTCGATTCCTTGATGGAGTTGAACCGGGGGACTCGGGTGATGATCCTCGCTCCCTTGGTCCGCGGGCGGAAGGGAGGGCACAAGGACGTCTTCAACTCGATCCGCAAGGCCGGCCTGCTGCGGGCAAGGGTCGACGGCGAGGTGATCGACGTGGACGATCCACCCGAGTTGGCGCCCCGAAAAACGCACGACATCGAGGCCGTCGTCGACCGCGTGGTGGTCCGCGACGGCGCACGCGGTCGGATCGCCGAGTCGGTCAACCTGGCGATCCGCCACGGCGACGGGCTGGTGCTGGCCACTCACGAAGAGAAGCGGGCCGGCAAGACGCAGTGGCGCGACCGGCTCTTCAGCACTCTATACGCCTGCCCCAACTGCGGAATCAGTTTCGAGGAGCTGGAGCCGCGGACTTTCAGTTTCAACAGCCCTTACGGCGCGTGCCCAAAGTGCGAGGGACTCGGCTCCCGCGTGGCGTTCGATCCGGAGTTGGTCGTGCCGGAGTGGGGTCTTTCGCTTTTCGGCGGAGCCGTCGCGCCGTGGCGGGGTGACTCGCCCGCCGCCATGCGAAAACATCAAAAACACTTGCAACTCTTTTTCGCGAAGGCCGGCATCGACTGGTCCACGCCGCTGGAGAAACTCTCGCCGAAGCGCCGCGAGCAGTTTTTTCACGGCTTGGGCAAGCAATTCGCCGGTGTGCTGGCAATGCTTGGAAAAGAATACGCCGCGACGGGTAGCGAACCGAAACGGCAGCGGCTCGAAACGTTCCGCGGCGAGATACCTTGCCCCGAGTGCGGCGGTGCCCGGCTGCGCGGCGAGGCCCGCTCGGTCCGCTTCGGCGGCAAGGCGATCCATGAAGTGGCCGCGATGCCGGTCTCCGCCGCGCAACAGTTTTTCGCCTCGATTTCTGACCAAGGGCTGGGCGCTTCAGCGCCCAGTGAAGCGGTTTCATCGAACCAATGGCCGATAGCCCGGCCGATCCTCGGCGAGATTGCCGCCCGACTGGACTTTTTGCGGCGCGTTGGACTGGGCTATCTGACGCTGGATCGCCCCGCCGGAACGCTCAGCGGCGGCGAGTTGCAGCGCGTGCGGCTTGCGGCCGGGATGGGTTCGGGCCTGGTCGGCGCGTGCTACGTGCTGGACGAACCTTCGGTCGGACTGCACGCCCGCGACAACCAGCGCCTAATCGACGCCTTGCGCGAGCTGCAATCGCGCGGCAACACGGTGGTGGTGGTCGAACACGACGAGAGGATCATACGCCGCGCCGATTGGCTGCTGGACCTCGGACCGGGAGCGGGGCGGCACGGCGGCCGCGTGGTGGCCCGAGGCACGCCGGAAGAAATCGCCGCCTGCCAAACGTCCCTCACCGGACGCTATCTCGCCGGCGTCGAGCGGATTCGCTTACCCGATCGCCGTCGCAGGGTGGCCAAAACGAGATCGATCGTCATCGAAGGCGCGACGACGAACAACCTCAAGGACGTGATCGTCAATGTCCCGCTCTCCGCGCTGGTCTGCGTTACCGGGGTGAGCGGGTCGGGCAAAAGCTCGCTGATCGACGAGACGCTTGCCCGGGCGCTGGTCCGCCGGCTGGGCGGGGTGGCGCCAAAGCCCGGGCCGCATCGCAGCCTCCGCGGCGCGGCCCAGATCGACAAGGTAGTGCGGATCGACCAATCGCCCATCGGACGCACTCCGCGGAGCAATCCGGCAACGTACACCGGTCTGTTCGACGAAGTCCGCAAGGTGTTCGCCAACACCCGCGACGCCCGCCAGCGCGGCTACAAGGCCGGCCGGTTCAGCTTCAACGTCAAGGGAGGCCGCTGCGAGGAGTGCCAGGGCCAGGGGCAACGGCGGATCGAGATGAATTTCCTGCCCGATCTGTACGTCGATTGCCCGGTCTGCGAAAGAAAACGCTTCAACCGCCAGACGCTGGAAATCCGCTACCGCGACCGTTCGATCGCCGACGTATTGAACATGCAGGTGGAAGAGGCGACCGAGTTTTTCGAGAACTTTCCCATCATCGCCCGGTTGGTCCGCGGCTTGCAGGAGGTGGGGCTGGGGTACATGGCGCTCGGCCAGCCCTCGAACACTCTCTCGGGCGGCGAGGCCCAACGCGTAAAACTCGCCGCCGAACTGAGCCGCGTCGATACCGGCAAGACGCTCTACATACTCGACGAGCCGACCACCGGACTGCACTTCGACGACGTGCGGAAACTGCTGGCCGTGTTGGACCGGCTGGTCGAACTGGGCAATACCGTGCTGGTGATCGAACACAACCTGGATGTAATCAAAACTGCCGACTGGATCATCGACCTCGGGCCGGAAGGAGGCGAGGGGGGGGGGCAAGTCGTCGCCGCCGGCACGCCCGAGGAAATCGCCGCCCTCGACGACAATCACACGGGCCGGTTTCTCCGCCCGCTACTCTCTTGAAAAGCCGCGACCCCCCGCGACCGCTTTGTAGGAGGCGACTCCAGTCGCCGATTGGGGCTTGATTCCAGGGCAATCGGCGACTGGAGTCGCCTCCTAGTGCGCTTGTAAGTGTATCGAATCAGCAGGGTGGGAGTCCCTGTCGAAGTTGGGTCTGAACTTTGTAACCAATAGTAACTGCGTCCTCGTGAGAGGGGGTGGAGAGCAACTGGAGGTG
>JAHIKV010000006.1 GCA_018897395.1 Planctomycetota bacterium
CACCTCCAGTTGCTCTCCACCCCCTCTCACGAGGACGCAGTTACTATTGGTTACAAAGTTCAGACCCAACTTCGACAGGGACTTCCACCCTGCTGATTCGATACACTTACAAGCGCACTAGGCCGGGTCGTGACCCGGCACGTTTGGACGACATCGACCAATTTTTTCGGTGACCGCCGGGTTGCAACCCGGCCTACTTTTCGCAGCAGATCAAATTTGGCGCGACACATCAAGAGATTTCTAGCCTAGCCCATCACTTCTCAACAATTTTGTTAAATCACCTCGCCGTCGGCGCCTTCCGCGCGCCGGCAAACATATCTATCAGGAGCAGCGCGAAATGGACCGCGACCGTGAAGACCAAATTGCCCCCCCCGAAGAAGAACGCCGCGACGATTTCGACGAGCGTTCACCGACTTCGCTCGACGAGGCGCTACGCGCTCTGGAGCAAGAGGAGCCGCTTTCGTTGGCCGAGGAGATCGCCGTCGAAAGCCGCAAGCGCCGCGACGACACCCAGGACCGCTACGAGCAGATCAAGCAGTCCGGCGATACCCACATCGCCGAATTGCAGCGGATGTCGATGGCGGAACTGATCGAGGAGGCACGCCGCGAGAACCTCGAAGATTGCGCCGGAGCGAAAAGACAGGACCTGATCTTCAAAATCCTCAAGGAGCGGGTAAAACTCAACGGCCTGATGTTCGGCGAGGGGACCCTCGAGGTCTTGCCGGACGGATTCGGCTTCCTCCGTAGTTCCGACTATCACTACCTCTCCTGCCCCGACGACATTTACGTCTCGCCCAGCCAGATCCGCCGTTTCGGGCTGAAGACCGGAGCGATGGTCTCGGGCCAGATACGCCCGCCGAAGGAAAACGAGCGCTACTTCGCCCTGTTGCGAGTCGAGGCAATCAATTGCCAAGACCCCAACCTGCTGTCGTCGAAAGTACCCTTCGACGAATTGACCCCCCTGCATCCCGACGCCCGCATCCGCATGGAGACCACGCCCGACGAGATCGAGATGCGGGTGGTCGATCTGATCGTCCCCATCGGCTTCGGCCAGCGAGGGTTGATCGTCAGTCCGCCGCGGGCCGGAAAGACCATCCTCATGCAGAAAATGGCGAAGGCCGCCCTGAAAAACTTCCCCGACCTGTACGTTTTCATGCTATTGATCGACGAGCGCCCGGAGGAAGTAACCGACATGGAACGGGAGGTAAAGGGGGCGAATTGCGAGGTCGTCAGCTCGACCTTCGACGAGCCGGCCACCCGACACATCCAGGTCTCGGAAATGGTGCTGGAAAAGGCCAAGCGGATGGTCGAGTACGGCTACGACGTGCTGATCTTCCTCGATTCGATCACCCGGCTGGCGCGGGCGTGGAACACCGAATGCCCCCCATCGGGCAAGCTCCTTTCCGGCGGTGTTGACGCCAACGCCTTGACGCGCCCCAAGCGGTTCTTCGGCTCCGCGCGGAAAGTCGAGGAGGGTGGCTCGCTGACGGTGATCGGCACCGCCCTGGTCGATACCGGCAGCCGCATGGACGAAGTGATTTTCGAGGAGTTCAAGGGAACCGGCAACCAGGAAATCGTTTTGGACCGCAAACTGGTCGATCGTCGCATCTGGCCTTCGATCGACATCAACCGCAGTGGCACCCGCAAGGAAGAGATGCTCCTGGACCCGGAGGAACACCGCCGCGTGTGCATCCTTCGCCGCGTGCTCAACGACATGAACCCGCCCGACGCCATGGAACTGCTGGTCGGCCGCCTGCAAAAGGCCAAGAGCAACGCCGAGTTCCTGATGGGCATGAACATGAAAATGTAGGGGAGAGGGGAGAGGGGAGAGGGGAGAGGGCTGGCCGCTTCAGCGGCCAGAAATGCAGTTTAGGGAAAAATTGCCGTGCCAAACGTCTTTCAAGGAAACGCCGCCGCCGCGGGCCGGTTCGCCGTCGTTGTCTCCAGGTTCAACGAGTCGATCACCTCGCGGCTGCTGGACGGCGCGGTGCGGACGCTGACCGAAAACGGCGTGGCCGACGAGCGGATCGACGTGGCTTGGACGCCCGGCGCGTTCGAGATACCAACCGTGGCCAATCGACTGGCCGCCACCGGACGCTACGCGGCGGTAATCTGTCTGGGTGCGGTCGTCAAGGGCGAAACCACCCACGACCAGCACATCAACCGCGCGGTGAGCACCGCCTTGTGCAAACTGGGCGTCCGTTACGGATTGCCGGTCCTGTTCGGACTGCTGACCTGCAACACCCTCGAGCAGGCGATTGCCCGATCCGGCGGCCGAGCTTCAACCACCGGCAAGGACCAGTCCGACGCTCGAGTCGGAAACAAGGGGGTCGATTGCGCCTTGGCGGCGTTGGAAATGGTCGATCTGATGTCCAAGTTGCCGGTGAGATAGTGGATAGTGGATAGTGGGTAGTGAAGAATGAAAAGTGAAGAGTGAAGAGTGAAGAACGGCGGGGGGCGGTTGCCCGCCGCTTGCGGTTTCGCCAATAAATATACAACTATGATTGTCGCTAAATCCCTGACTCCTGACCCCCTGGCCCCTGATCTCTCACATGCCTCCACGCAGCCGAGCACGAGAAGCCGCCTTTCAGGTACTGTACCAGGACGATTTGAATCCGCGCGGCAACCCGGCCTTCGGAGACATCTTGATACAAGATCGTCTCGGCGACGGCGATCTGGCGGAGTTCGCTCGCAGTCTGGTGGCAGGAGTCCGCCGACATCGCGAGGAGGTGGACGCCCTGCTGGAACAAACCGCCGTCAACTGGAGCCTGGGCCGGATGGCGGCAACCGACCGAAACGTGTTGCGTTTGGGAACCTACGAACTGCTGCACGGAGACGCGCCCGCCCGGGTGGCCATCGACGAGGCCGTCGAGCTGGCCAAGCGGTTCGGCGCCGCACAGTCGTCGCAGTTCGTCAACGGAATTTTAGACAAAGTGATGCACCAGAAAATAGTGGGTAGTGGATAGTGGATAGTGGGTAGTGGGTAGTGGTTGGGAATTCAGGGCGGATTTCGCCTAAATACTAACCACTATCGGCCAGTTATCACAACCTATTGGTCACTTTCATAGCCAAAGAAACTAGAAACCTGAGTTCGGGATAACGGTATTTGGACAATAGCCGGCGGCTAACAGCCGCCGGAGAAGGGCGAATGGCCGGACAGAAGAGACACTTTGGCGAAGATGCGTCCAATTGGTAAGACTCAAAGCCAACCCGCAGTCCTCCGGCGGCTGTTAGCCGCTGGCTATTTGTTGCTCATTTTCTTATCCCGAACTCAGGTTAGAAAATGGATTCAAACGGGGGTCTATGTTTTTTTCGTCTCAAAGGCTCCTTCACGGGAAGTTAGAGGAGACTTTGAGACGAAAAAAACATATTTATGCGAGTCATTTTCACCATTGGTGGTGGTGACCAATAGGTTGTGATAACCGCCCACTATCCACTCTCCACTATCCACTCTCCACTATCCACTCTCCACTATCCACTCTCCACTATCCATGGGTCTATTCGACAAACTAAAACAAGGTCTCCGCAAGACCACCCAACTGCTGAACACCGACATCCGCGACTTGTTCAAGTCCGAGGGGCGGATGGCCGACGCGGCGTTCTTGGAGGAACTGTTCGAGACGCTGGTAAAAACCGACATGGGCGTCGAGGCCGCACAGGAAACCGTCGATCAGATCGGCGAGGCCTTCCGCGGCCGGGTCGTCGAGATGGCGGATGTTCTTGAGGAGATCAAAAAATACCTCAAAAAACTCCTGGCGCAGCCGCCCGAGCCGATCCGCTTCGCCTCGGCCGGACCGACCGTCATCATGGTGGCCGGGGTGAACGGCTGCGGAAAAACCACTACTATCGCCAAGCTGACCGGCATGTTCCAGGCCGAAGGCAAGAAGGTCGTCCTCGGCGCCGCCGACACCTTCCGCGCCGCGGCGGTCGAGCAACTGGCAATTTGGGCCGAACGGCTGGGCGCGGAAATCGTCACCGGCCCATCGGGCAGCGACCCGGCCAGCGTCGCCCATCGGGCCGTCGCCAGGGCGATCGAGTCCAACGCCGAGGTGTGCATCGTCGATACGGCCGGTCGGCTGCAAACCCAACGGAACTTGATGCAGCAACTCTCGAAAATCCATCGCGTGCTAGGCAAGCAGATCGCCGACGCCCCGCACGAGGTCATTCTCGTGCTCGACGCCACCACCGGACAGAACGGCATCAGCCAGGCACGACACTTCACCGAAGCGGTCCGTTGCACCGGCTTGGTGCTGGCCAAACTCGACGGCACGGCCAAGGGGGGCGTGGTCGTGGCCATCCGAAAACGGGTCGGACTGCCGGTTAAGTACGTCGGAGTGGGCGAGAAGGCCGAGGACATCGCCCTGTTCGAGCCGGGCCCCTTCGTCGACGCGCTCTTCGCCGACGTCGGCTAGCACTCTCGTTCCCATGCTCCGCGTGGGAACGAGGATTACACTCCAGAAAGAGGACGCGACTGTGTCAAACAACGAGATCGAACGCGTGTTGGTGGTCCCGACCGAAGTGTTTCACCGGCTGGGTCATTTCCAGGGATTCAACGGGCAGGTCGAGCAGTATCTCGACGAGTTGCTCCGGCCCGAACATACGAGCTACCGGCCGCGCGGCGAGGTGGAAAAAGACCCCGGCTATAAACAACTGATCCCCTACATGATCTTCCGGCACGTCGGCACCGACGGCCGGCAGACGGTTTTTCAGTACACCCGCGGCGCGGGACAAGGCGAAGGCCGCCTGCACCACAAGCGGAGCGTCGGCATCGGCGGCCACATCTCATCGATCGACGCGGCGGGCGACGGAACCACCAACTCTTACGAGGAGGGAATGCGACGGGAACTCGACGAGGAAGTTGCCGTCGACTCGCCCTACACATCCAAATGCGTGGGACTTATCAACGACGACCAGACAGAAGTGGGCAGCGTACACCTCGGTCTGGTCCATCTATTCGACGTCGAACGGCCGGCGGTGCGGCCCCGCGAAACGGAGATCATCGAGTGCGGTTTCCGGCCAGTCGAGGCGATCCTCTCCGACCTGAGCGGGTTCGAGACCTGGTCGCAGATTTGCATGACGGCGCTTTTCAGCAAAGAATAGCCCGTATTATTCAATAATCTGAAATTGGGTGCCATGGGTAAGCGCAGATTACCCGTGGTTCGACATTGGGCGGGACGACTTGGCGTTCAGTGGCTGTCCGTGTAATATGTAGTTTTAAGCTGTTCGACATGTTCCGCGAGACGCCGACAAGGCGGAAAGGTAGATTTCTGATGGCAATTACTATCACAGACGCGGCGGCCGGAGAAATCAAGCGACACATGGAAACCCAGATCGTCGAATCGGGAACCATGCTGCGGATCGGCATCGCCGGCGGCGGTTGCGCCGGACTGCAATATACCCTGGGCTTCGAGAACAACTTCGACCCTAAGGTCGATGCCCTCTACGAGCAACATGGCGTGGCGTTGGTCGCCGCGAAGAAGATGGCCCTGCACATGGACGGAACGACGGTCGATTTCCGCACGGGGCCGATGGGGAGCGGATTCTCGATCGACAATCCCAACGTTCCCCGCGGCGGCGGATGCCCCGGATGCGGACACCATTAGGATTGTCGATATCTCGTTTCCACGGCGGTAGAAGGGAGATGAGAGAAGAGAGAAGAGGGAAAAGCGAAAGGTTGAATGGCTTTGCATCACTCTTCACTCTTCTCTCCTCACCCTTCTTTCTTGATCGCGAAAACGAACGTATAAACCGGGAGGTTGGCAGGTGGTGTCAAAACGCGACCGGCGGCAGCGCGAGGTGTTTTTCACGGGCAGGGTGCAAGGCGTCGGATTCCGGTACACCGTCCGGTCGTTGGCGGCCAGGTCCGCCGTGACCGGTTTCGTGCGGAATTTGCCCGACGGGCGGGTGCATCTGGTCGTCGAGGGCGCCGCGGAAGAGGTCGCCGGGTTCGTGGATGCCGTTAAGCACGAAATGGAACGCTATATTTTAGATATCCAAGAAACGGAACGGCCCGGCGACGGCCGGTTCCAAGAGTTCGAGATTCGTCTCTAAGATAGGGTGGGGTCAGACCCGAATGGCACTGTTGAATGTAACGTATTGGCACTCAATGGGAAAGGACATCTTCGGCGTGGAGACGGGTTGAAGAGAGAGAATGAGCATGGCCGCAAAAGGTGGGCATGAGGATTGACGGTGAAGGGCTGTGGTGTGCGGG
>JAHIKV010000345.1 GCA_018897395.1 Planctomycetota bacterium
AGCCCTCAATCATTCTGACCATCACATCCTCGTCGCCGTCGATGTGCCAGCGCCGAACCCCAATGTCTGCCTCCGCGCTCCTCACAGTATTCCCCTGCCAGTCTCCGACTTCAGCAACGCGGCCAACTGCGAACCTGATTTCAGCTTCTCGATGAAGGAACACCCTTGCCCACTGGGCTGCCAGTGCGGGCAAGCCAGAAAGTAGGTGTCGAGCAGCCCCATCGGCTGGCTTTTCTTCCGCAAGACCATGTGCTCACCATGCACTGGACAAGTCACCAGCTCGACGCCTTGCTTTCGCTTGGACAAGTCTGACCTCAGGTCATCAACCCTGGTGGTGATGATTTCAGCAGTACCAGAGTCAGAAACAATGTGTCCGAATTCATCCGCATTGAGTGAGAACTCTGGCGCAGAGGCGTCCGTCATCAGCCGGTAGTCCGAGCGCTTCAAAGCTTCCGTGTGTTTGCAGGCTCGTATCTCCCCTTTGAGCACATACCACCCTGTGCAGCCCCAGTAGAAATCTTTGGGGGTGGGCACGGCCAAATCGCGGCGCCACTGCAGCTTCATCTGGCGCGTGCACATCGGGCACTTCTTGCCCAGGGTGTCTGCAAACGCGTTGTACTGAAGAACGTGAGTGGTGTGCAGGTCGACGTCGACCTTTTCAATCAACGCCTCGTTTTCCAGAATCTTTTCGGCCGCTTTCACTTCCTGGGCTTCTCCCAGTTTTCCCATCAGCTCGGCACGCTCCTCACTTAGGTCATGCCAGCGTCGGCGCTCTTGGTCAGAAAGACTGCCTCTGCTTTGGGCCCTGTTGCGCAGGTGCATGACCTCGTCATTCACCTCGCGAAGGCGCTCCCGCTTCCGGCGCGACTCGTCCACAGCAGCCTCTTTGACGGCGCCCCCTTTATCCGCAAAAGCGTTGTAGGCAGAACGAACGGTATCCACCACCGTGCTCACCACGTCCGCTACCACACCCATCAGGGTTCCCAGGCCATTCGCCAGCCAACTGAAGAAGCTCATAGTCTGTCCCCCGAAAGGGCTCTCTCTTGTTGATGCAACCTCAAAGCCACCAACTTGTCTCGATGGGATTCATAAGACGTTATGAGCGCTGCCTGGTTGATGGTTTTGTCAAAAACCAAGCCACCCAGTATCGCGGCAGGAATCGAAATCAACCCTCCATCCAAGGCGTACACGGCCGCCCCAATCGCCTGCGTGGCGACGATGCGTTGGCTGCGCCGCGCCAGTGCCAGCTTGAACTCATCCATTGACCTGGACCCCACAGAAAGGCGATGCCCTTCATACAAGACCATGGCGGCCAAGGGCAGCAAGGGGTGGAAGTGCTCCCAGAATGAATTCGCCAATGAGGTATCGACGGTGTCTATCGCTGCCCCGACATGTGCCCGCAGGTCGGCGTCCGTGATTCCACTGTCCAAAACCAGGCCGCTGTCAGCCACCTCACCGGTGGCAAGAATCTGAATATCTGGATACCGCTCCAGCGCCGAACGGATGTACCCCACACTGTCGGTGGCCTTCAACTGCAAATAGTCCACCGTTGTGCCGTCTTCACCCACGATGCGCAGGTCCCAGCCAGGCTGGTTCATCGATTCGGCAACCACGGCGGTCTGCCCAGGCTCCAGGAGCAGCGGGCCCACCTGCTCACCAGCATTGAGTTTCTGCGCCACCAGATACTCAAAATATTTGCCCTTGGCAGTGTTGACAGCGCCTTGCAGGGCGTCGCCGCCGAGCGCAAACAGTTCAGACTCGTTCAGCGACGGATTGGTGTCTTGAATCGCTTTCAACAACAGCGGGTCAATGTCTTCCACGCCATCCAGCGGACCTATCTGCACAGACGCAGCCGCCACGGACACGTCGAGCAACGACTCTCGGTTCGCGCGCAGATACCGGGCAAAGGCATTGTGAAAGGCCTCACCAGCCGGAATGGCGGTGTCGTGTGCGTACCGCCGGCTCATCTGCATGAGCCGCTGCGATGGGTGAAACTTCATCAAGGCTTCCTTTTTCAGGCTTTGCGAAGCTTGGCCAGCTCGGCCTTGACCCGCTGCAAGTCCGCCACCCAGCCTGATGTGGAAACCCCGTCCGGCTCCAGGCCCAAGCCCTCCTCGATGCGCGCGATGCGCTGTTCCAGGCCTTGCACAAACTGGTCCAAGCCGCCCAACACCTCTTCCACCATCAGCAGGTGCTGTTCCATTTGAGCGCGCAGGTCTTGCTGGGTCACGGATTCAAACATGGCCAGCCTTAGCCCGTGCCGCCAGCTTCTCGGCCAGCGTCAGGTGGTGGTCATTGATGCGGTCGCCCTCGAAGACCGTGAACCAAGGCGCACTTTCCACGTCCTTGCCCCGGTCCTTGTCCCAAGTGACATTGAGCTTGGGCTTCTTGTTGTGGCGCAGGACCTCGGCGGTCATGAAGGGGCGGATGTTCAGGCGCACGCCGTCGTTGAGGTCGGGCTTCCAGCCGACGGGCTGCTCGGCCAGGGTCTTCCAGCGCACGAAGATGTCGTAGGGCGGTTCACCTTCGAGGATGAGCTCCAGCCGGCGCTTCAGGTCCTGCGCGGCAGCCAGGCGGTTCTGGGCGCCGTCAATGCCTTCACGCAAACCAGCCTCTTGCTGGCGAATCCAGTCGCCCAGGTAGGTGTGGATGAGTCGCTCCAGCTTCTTGTGGTCGAGCTGGTGATAGTTCACCAGCGCGGCGAAGCCGTCCTTCAGGCCGTCCCATACATGCCAGATGAAGGGGCGGTGCTGGAAGCGCTTGGCGTGTTGCTCAAAGAACTTGTCGCGCAGCCAGACGTCCAGGCCCTTGCCGGCGCAGTCGGAATCGGCAAGCAGCTTGTCAAGCACGGCAGGCTTCCAGCTGCCGGGCTGTACAGACTCCCAGGCTGCAATCAGCAGCTTGAGCAGGCGGTCATGCGCGGGCGCCTCACCGCGCACCGAGGGCAGGCAGACGATGCCGTCGTCATCGGTGTGTTCGGTCAACTGGTCACAGTGGGCTATCCAGGTCCGGGCCTCGTCGGCCAGTTCCATCGCAGTGTCGGTCTCGGCCGGCCAGCGGTAGCCGGCTAGACGGGCAACGGCCACTTGAAGTGGGTCGGTGGCGGGCTGCGGGTGGCCGTGAAACAGCCATTGGGTCGGGTCGTCGGAATAAGGCGCGGGCAATCCAAATGGGTATCTGACAGAGGCTTCAGCGCTCCACTCAGCCAAATCGAATGGAATCTTCGTAATTGTGTTGTTCGATGGCTTTAACGACTTGTCGATTCGGCGAATCTCTTCGGCGAACTTGGTCGATGAAGCGAAGCACCAAATGGCTGCCAAATCCTTCTCATCATTTGGAACAAGAACACAAGCGTTGTGGTCAAAAAACTCGCCTGTATAAAGCGTCACGGGTATAGCACTCATCTGCGATACGAGAACACCGCGCTTCCCCCTCGCCTCGGTTCCAGACTTCCATCCGCCTAGCCTGCCTTCTGCCTTCAGCGCAAGGGCGTGACGCTGATACCTGCCTTGTCCCTCCTCCCAATGTAGCAACCTCTCACAGCCACCGAAACTCTGAGTTTCTGGCACCGTCCCTCGCATTCCAAGCCATCCGTTGGAAATGAGTTGGAGCTCCCAGAAGCACAGAGTGAATTGTGCATCGTCACTGGTGGCCAGTCCCTGAATGCTCCGGCTTCTCTCAGCGAGCAGGCTACTCGCTTGAGCCAGTCCGAGGATGATTCGTGCATCTGCAGAAGCACGCAAGTCTGCTTGCGACTCGCTCTGACAAGGTTGATTTCGCAGCGCCTCCGCTTTCATGGTCGGTGTCGCCGATGCCGACACATCCAGCCCTGTCAGGGCATGCCTATGTCCTGGTGCGCGAGTCTGTACTGTCGTAAGGGCTACGTTAACAACGTGCCCCGAAATTGTTTCGAACGCTCCAGGGCCGAGGGTTGAGACCATTGTTATGGTCCGTGAGCGGAGCAATTCATTGCGCTGCTTCTTGTAGCCTGGCTGAGTTAGCCAACTCTGGGGCGAGACAATTTGCACCACGCCCGCGCCCTGGTCAAGGCAGAGTTCCAGGCAGCGTTCCAAGAAGACGTTGGCGAGGTCGTTCTTAGCCTCGGGGTAGTGAGATTCGCAATAGTGCTTAAGGCTATCGCTCTGCTTGCTCCGGGCAAGGTACGGCACGTTGGTCACCACCAGGTGGTAGCGCCCATCCAGTAGCCGAGCCGCATCCAGCAGGCCTTTTGCAGTGAGCGCCAGGTCCCAGCTGTCGTCCTGCAATTCGCTGGCCTGGCCCCACAGAGTGGCTGGGCGCTCGGTGGCCAGGGCACGCCCCAGCAGGTCGCGCAGGGTGTCGAAGCTGGACGTGGCCAGGTCGTTCTTCAGGCTGCGCGCCGGGTCCAGCAGGCTGCCCAGCAGCGGTGCCTGGGCGAAGCTGGCGTGCAATAGGCGTAGTTCCTGGCGCAGGTAAGCGCCGTTGGAAGCGTCATCCGGCACCAGGGCCATCCAGTCCTCGGGCTTGGCTGCAACCTTCAGTCCGCAGCAGGCCACCTGTGGCGCAGGCATGTCGGCGCGCACGCCCAGTGGGTCGCCGTTCTCGTCCGGAAAGCGCCAAGCCGTCAAGGCCAGCGCAAAGACAGCGATTTCCACGCAGCGGGCGTCCAGCTCCAGGCCGTGCAAGTTGTCGACCAATACGGCATCTACCGCGTCCATCGCGCTCAAGCCCTCGGCCGTCATGCGCATGGGAACCAAGAGCAGGAATGCCGCCACCAGGAAGTGGCCGGAGCCGCAGCAAGGGTCGAGCAGCTTGATGTCCTCCAGCCGGTCAGGCCAGCCTTCGAACTGGCCGGCCGCTGGCGCGCCATCTTCCAGCGTGCGCAGGTAGGACAGCGGCACGGGACAGGTCTTGCCTGCGTGGCGCGTCACCCACCAGGCTCCGAGTGAGTTGTGGAGCAGGAAGTCCACCATGTAGGGTTCGGTGAAAAGCTGGGTGACGGCGGGCAGTTCGTCCGCGCCAATCTTCACCTCCGAGGCGTTGACCTCGTCCTTGCGCTTGGCCTGCCAGAACTGGTAGACCCAGCCCAGGCTGTCGCTGGCCTTGAACACCTCGGGCGGCAGCCCGGCCAGCAGGCGCTCCAACTCTCGCTGGTGCTCAGGTGCGAAGGCCAGCTCGAAGACGGGGCTCTGCGGCTTGAACACCTGGGGCAGCATACGGGCGGCCAGCTTGCCGGCCAGCTCCCACTTGGTCTTGGCACCCAGGTTCATTGCCGGGTCGGCTTCCTGCGCCAGGGCTTCGCAGTCGTCCAGCGAGACGGCAGCGCCGGGCTCCCACAACAACAGGCCGTTCTCGGCCAGAAATCGGGCAAACAGCATGCGGTGCCAGTGCTCGTAGGCGGTTTCCCATACCAGGTGCTGCAGGCCTTGGGTGTCATCGCTGGCCTTGGCATCGCCCAGGGCCCGGCCGTGGGCGCGCAGGCGGCGGCGCAGGGCCTTTAGGTCTTCAGTCAGGTAGTCAGGGGCCTTGGCTTCGCCTACAGCAATTTGGGCGAGCGCGGCGCGAGCGCCTTTCTCAGCCACATCGCGAGCGGCCTTAACTGTGTTCTCAAGCTGAGAGCGCAAGGATTTAGCCAGCGGCTGGTTGGCGTTCATGTTCATGGGTGACTTCCTGTTCTTCTTTTCTTGATATGGCTCACGCCCTGTCGTTGCCACCATTCAGCAGTGCATGGCCCATGGGGCAGAAAACGTCGATGTCTGTCGCGCGCACCTTGCGATTCGCCGACCGGTGTTCCGCCAGCCCCACTGCAGGCTTGTAGATGTCCAGACCGCGGCCCAGCTTGAACATCACACCGTGGTCCAGGAACAGGAACCGGTCATGCAGACCCGTTTCACGGCGCAAAGTGAGCGCCACGCCGTAGTTGGCGAACAAGTCTTCAGCTGCGCGTTCGATGGCACGCTCCTGAAGCTCGGACCGTTGAGAAGGTGCAGAGCCCGTCACAACTTCTATCTCCTTGGGATGGAGGGTCTCCGCGATGTGCAGGAGCAGGTCGTTCAAGTTGCGAATCTGATGTGGGCATGCCAAGTACGGGTCAACCAGTTGCACCCGCAAGGCACCTTTCAAGAAGCGTGCCTCGAATACCTTCTCGACGGGCCAGCCGGTGGAGCCTTCTCGCAGGCGCATGCGGTGAACAACTGCGGTGGCTTCCTGTTGCACGTGGTCCACCCAATCCCCATCAGCACCGAGCCGCGTCAGCTCGAGACTTCTGGTTGCAGCGTTTACTGGCTCACTGGTATCAATTGGCGTAACCATGCTCGGTACGGTGGTGACAGCCATCGGCTCGACGATAGTCGCCACCGTTTCGACTACCACTGAAGTTGACACTTCGGGCTCAGGAACTGGGAGGTCTCCCACCTTCGATGATGTGTCAGTCTGCTCAGTGCCGATTTGCAGAAGCTGCTCAGCTTGGGTAAGGACATCTTGGTGCCCCGCTTGGATGGCGGCCACCAAGGTCTCAATGGCTTCCTTCTGCCCAGCGACCAATGCCTCTGCCGCGGCCCGGATGTTGTCGGTCGCCTGCTCCAGCAGCACCCGCAGTTCTGCAACTGCATCCCTTGGAGCGCCTTGAGCTTCGAGCACCAAGAAGTCCCCAAAAGACTGGCTGCGGGCCTTCAGATGCTCCAACAGTGCCTCCGCCAAGAGACGCTTCAAATCGCGATAAAAACGCTGTACCTCCGCAGCTTGGTTGATGGTCGTCCCAGTACCCCCCACATCAGCGACCTTGCGGCGTGCGTCCTCAATGCGATTGAAGACTTCGTCGGAAACGAAGTTGTCCAACAAGGAAATGACCCGTTGTTCTTCTTCTGCAATGAGGTCCTGAGCCCTTCGCAGTGAGCGCTCAAGGGACTCCTTGAGTTTGGTCGTCACGTCAAATGGGAGCGTCGTGCCCAATTCCAGCGAGTCAGAGATTCGGGAGCCATCGCTCGACAGCGCTTGCAGTTGGACTTCAAAGCCATTTGCAAAAGCTGCGAAGGCTTGCGTGTATTCGCTGAGCATGACCTGCACCTTCGGGAAGATGCGGTTCGCAATACCCAACTGCAAGTTGACCAGCGTCCCCCAATGGCGAAAGCGCCTGGCTTGCCAGCTCAACTGCAGGTCAGATGATTCACTCTCGCCCAGCTCGCGCTCTGCCAGCAGCACGATGGTCTCCACCAGCGCGGCATGTTGCATCCGCCTGTCAACCAAGCGTTCATTCAGCAGAGCTACTTGCTCGCCGACGGACGTCTCAAACCGTTTGCTAGCCTCCCCAAGCTGGTCACGAAAGGAGCGCAGCTTTTGTTCAGCCACCTCCCTGTCTTCTATGTCTCGGATGGCCAGCAACTTCGTGTCCAGCACGGATTGGAGGTCCAGAAGCGCCATCCGGGAGCCGGAAGCGATGTTCTGCGCCGCGATGGCCAGCCGCGACTCAGTGGAGAGCATGCGGAGCAACTGGTTGGTGAGTCGTTCGACACCGCCTGGGTCGGCCGGGTCTACCGCGCAAAGCGTCGACTTGCCAGCCTTCCAGTCGCGGTGCAGCTTGGCTGAGGTGAACGCAATCTCGACATCACCCAGTTGCTCTCGATACCGGCGCATGGCCGGCGAGTCATCTTCACTGAGCTCCACAAGCGTGGCCGCAAGCTCCTTCGCCAAGCGGCGGCGCTCACGCTCAATGCGCAGACTGAGCGGCTCTGGGTCTTCGTCGTTGGCTTCGGCGTTGTCCAGGTGCTGCTGGTAGGTCACATCGAGCTGGGTGATGACAACGATGAGTTGCTTGACCGTTCCCTTCCGAAGCAAGGACAGCAGGAAGTCTTTGTCGCCCTGTCCATACGATTCACCTGACTTGGTCAGAAACAAAATCGCATCAACGTCCTCCACCGTTTTTTCAGTCAAGCTCACGCGAAAGCGCTCCGGGTCGTCCAGGCCCGGGGTGTCAATCAACAGCACACCCTCATCCAGGATGGGGGCAGGCGAGGCAATGTCGATGGACTCAACGAGGCAGTGGTGTGGCTTAGCCCCGGAGGTGAATTCCTTTAGCCTGCGCCGGAAATCGTTCGCAAC
>JAHIKV010000291.1 GCA_018897395.1 Planctomycetota bacterium
GGATATTATATCTTGTTCCCATGCTCCGCATGGGAACACACTGCCCGGACGCTCCGCGTCCGTGAGGTCGGATTACGGGTAGTGCCCGGAAGTTACATCAGGGAAGCAGAGGGCCCCCGGCGCAACTTCCGAGCATCAAACGTCTTCCTGCTGCGCGGACGCGGAGCGTGGGAACGAGGGGGGCGAAGGGGAGTGTGGAAGCGTCACGCACGGACGCGGAGCGTCCGGGCAGTGCGTTCCCACGCGGAGCGTGGGAACGAGTGTTTGTCGGCGTTGCACAATTGGGATTTAATCCTCGACGCGCAGCTTGATCTCGTCCGAGTTGGCCTTCAGTTCCGGGGCGTACATTGCCCAGGCGCGGGTCGGCAGGGCGCTGAAGCGGCCGGGAATCTCCGCTCGCATCCGGTACGAAACGCTGTGCTTGCCGCGGGCCAACGCGCGGGCGAAGAAGACCACCCGGTTGTCGCGGAACTCGACATACGCGCCCAGATCGTTGCCGTTGTAGCCGCTGCGGACCTCGACCGGCTCGAATCCGGCCGGCTTCATGTCCTCGAAGACCAGGTACTCGTAGTCGTTCTTGCCGTCGATCTCCAGTTCGACTTCCACCAGGTCGCCGCTTTTTAGCTCGGCGAGGTTTTGCAACTCCCGGCGTTCAAACTTCTCGACCTTCTGATCGACCGCCTGCCCGCGCGAGCCGGCCGCGTGGATCGACTTGTCTGCCTTCACCAGCTTGTAATACTTGCGGTTGACCTTAATCTCCAGACCTGCCCGCTTGATAAAATCCTCGAGCGTGAAGGTGGTCAGGTATCCGTTGTAGTAGAGCGGCCCCTTGCCCTTCTTCTTCAGTTCGATCGTGTGCCGGCCCGAGGCGATTGCGTCGCCTTCGAGGACGAACTTGTTGTCGAACTGGAAGAGGTTCTTGGGCGTGATCTCGACCGCCTTTTGCAGCTTCCCGTCGTAGTAGACCTCGACGGTCATCTCGGGCCGGTCCTCGCCGCTGGTACGCAGGAAGTCGGCCATCGCCTCGATGCACAACGCCGTGTCGCGGGTCGAGTTCCAATAGGCGGCGTGCTTGCGGTTGTTCAACAGATACTTGACCAGCCGCGGGGCCACATCGCCCTTCGGATCGGTCCGGGCCAGCAGCTTCAAGTAATAGGCGTGGGCCTCGTACTCGCTGCCGTACCAGCACCACCAGTAGCCGCCGGGCAGGCGGAGCCAAGCCGTCTGGTTCTCGTCGTCCTGTTCGAGGTATTGGCCGATGTTCCGCATTATCATGGCGAGCTTTCCTTGCTCCTTCCCGCCCTGCTTCTCCAGCGCGATGCCGTACATCGTCATGCCGTAGACGGCCAGATGGGTGCGGTCGCGGTAGAGGAAATCGAGCATGTCGGGGTTCTTCACCCCGGCGTCGACCAGCACCATGTAGACGAAGGCGTCTATGTTGTCGGCGTGCGACTTCCAACGCAGGTCGCGCGGCTTGTCCTTAACGGCCGCGTTTTTGAGCAATTGAACTTGCTTGTCCTGGTAGCGAGTGAGCCACTCGACGCCCCGCTGCAACATGCCGTGTACCAGCGCCACGTCGTTCTGTTGGGCGATTTGCAGGCCGTGGACCACCAGTGCCGTGGTGTGCGGCGTGGAGTGCTCACCCCAGCCGGAGAACCAGCCCCAGCCGCCGTCGGAACACTGCATCTCCAACAACCGCTCGACGCCGTCCTTGACCATCTTGCGGACCCCGTCCTCGTCGAAGACGGGGTTTTTGGGCGAGGGGCGAGGGGCGAGGGGCGAGGGACGAGGGGAGTCGTGACGCCCCCACTGCTTCGCCCGCTCCGCGTCGTCGCCGATCTCCTGGGCGTTCAGGTTGGTCCGCTTCTTCTCGATCTCCTTTAGGTCGAGTTTCATGTCCAACAGAATCTTTTGCGTGATGACCGTCGGCAGGAAGCGGTTCAGCGTCTGCTCGGTGCAGCCGTACGGGTAATCGACCAAGTACGGCAGGGCATCGACCATCGCGCCGGCCAGCGTGGGCGAGTAGCGGACTTCGAGCCGCGACTGTTCCGGCCTCCGCTCGGCAGGCACGTTGACGGTGAACTTGCCGGCGGCGTCCTTCGGCCGAATCGCGCCGCTGTAGGAGTCCATTTTGAGCATCCCGTGGATGTAGCACGGGAACTTTTGCTCCATCGCGTCGGACTCTTCGTCGGTCAGTGCCTTCACGCGGACGACCGCTTCGCCCTCGTCGAGGACTTTTACCCGCCAATCGACACGGGCCTCGCCGTTGGGGGCGATTTCAACCGTCTTTGCCTCCGACGCTGCGCCGGTATATGCCTCTGCCGGCTTGCTCACGCCGGGACTGACTTCATGATGCCATACATAGTGCATGTCTCCAAGACATTTGCCATCCAACTCCAACGTTACCTTCACACTCTTCTTACTCTTCAAGTAGTTATGCACAATGGCCGACAGTACGACCTCGTCCTTTTGGACGAAGAACCGCGGGGCCTGGAGGCGGATGATCAGGTCCTTGCGGGTAACAACGTCGGTGAAGCCTTGGCCGACGCGGGTGCCTTGGCCCATGCCCCAGACCTTGATCCGCCAGGTGGTCAGATTCTCGGGCATCTCCAGCGCGACCTCGGCCGTGCCGTCCTTGGCGGTCGTCAGCGCGCCGACCCACAGCGCGGTGTCGGCGAATTTTGTCCGCACGGTCGGCTGGACCATCGCCGCCTCGCCCGCTTCTCCGCCGGCGAAACCGGCGTCCTTCATTTCCATTTCCGCCATGGGAGCGGCGCCATTGGCCATCGGCGGCGGCGCTCCGGCCGCCATCACCTTTTCCCTGCCCGAGAACACCCTGGCCATCTCACCTCCGCCTCTGCCAAGACCGCCCTGGAACCTCTCTACCGCGTTGAGTTGGTCCATATCACCGGGCAATCCATCCATTTCGTCTGCCACCGTGCCGCCGAATACGCCGAGGTCGCTCATCCCCGTGGCCTTGGGTTTGATGAGGTTGTGGAACCAACGGGCCAGGCTCGACTCGGTCCGCGGATGATGGTGGCGGCGCCACTTCCAGAAAAACTCCTTGATGTCCGGCACGTTCGAGCCGCCGGAGATGTACTCGACAGACTTGTCGTAGATCGCCACCACGGTGGAGCCGACGAACGGCTCGCCGGTAAAGCCGGTCAGCCGGATTTTCGCCTTGGCCCGCTCGCCCGGCTTGTAGGCCTCCTTCGACGGTTCGATCTCGACGTTCAGAATCCGCTTCTCGGGCGGAACGACGATCTCCTTCGCCTCGGTGTAAACCTTTCCGTCGGCAATGGTGACCGCCTCGACGAAGAAGTTGGGCATGTCCTTCTTCACCACGCCGATCTCCTCAACCGTGCTCTTGCCGTCCAGGCGGATCACCTTCGGCGGCAGGTAGACGCCGTTCGAGGGACGTGCGAACAGCAGCACCGTCCCGCCGGTGCGGTCGGTGTTGATCTGGAGCTTTACCTTATCGCCGGGCGAGTATTCCCGTTTGTCGGGGATCAGTTCAAGGTGATTGAAACGGAACTGCGCTCCGTCGAACCCCTCGCCGATGATCGTGAACAGGTATCCGCCCTCGATGGTGCGGGGGGTGGAGGGATTAGGGATTAGGGATTGGGGATTGGACTCGACGATTTGCGAACTCTCACTGGCCACTGGCCACTGACCACTAGCCACTAACTTATACGAGAGGCGATACTGCCCGGCCTGGGAGGCGGTGATTTGCTGATTGGCCTTCCCCTCGGCGTTCGTATCGAGCGGCCAGGTCTGGACCGGCGTCTCCACAGGTTTGCCGTCCTTGTAGCCGATTTTCAACAATTTCAACTCGCCCTTGCCCTCGACCGGTTTGCCGTCCAACGTTCGGGCGGAGAAGTGGGCGTGGATCGTATCGCCCACCCGGTAGTAGCCGCGATTGACCCAGGTGTAGACCTTAAACGGCTTTCGGGCGACCAGCACTTTGCCCGAGCCGACGATCGTGCGGCGCGACTCGTCAACCACCTCGGCGGTGATCGTGTAGCTGTGGTCCTGGTCGGGGTGGATGGCCTTTGCCACGGCGGTGTCGATCTCGACCTTCACGGTGCCGTCCGGTCCGATCTCGACCTCCCGATCGGCGACCAACTCGGGCTGCTCAGCCCGTTGCGGCCACCAGGACGGCATCGGCCGCGGGCAGCCCCACGACTTCCAACCGGGATACCAGTTGCAGTCGTAGCCGAACCACCAGTAGCCCGGCCCGTAGAACCAGTCCCACGGCCCGATCGGATACCAGCGATCGTCGTGGCTGCTGCGTTCGACCTTGTACTTCACCTTGGCCTTCGTGACAGGCGAGCCGAAATAGTATTTCGCATGAATCGTGGCGGTGATTTTCTCGCCGAGCATGACCGGCTCGGTCGGAGCATCGACCGTCACCTCGAACTCAGGCTTCTTGTACTCCTCGACGCGGAAATGGCCGCCGCCGTAACCCCGCTTGCCGTCCGGGTCTCTGACGACCATACCGTAGAGGCCCAGCGTGGCGTCGGCGGGAATTGTATACTCGCCCTCGATGCCGCCGTATGCGTCGGCCTTCAGCGGCTGCTCGACGACCTTATCTCCCTTGGGGTTGTGAATTTCGACGACGAACCCTCGGCCGGCGAACTCCGAGGTGTCTTCCATGTCGTATTTTGCATGTCGGACCCAGAACTTGTAATGCACCTTCTGGTCGGGACGATAGACGGGCCGGTCGGTGATCGCATAAGCCTTCACGGCGTTGTACTCGGCGTCGTGCTGACGGCCGTACCAAACGTTTGTGAAGCCGAGAAAGGCGAACCGTCCCTGCCTGGTCCGCGCCGTGACGAGCCACTGCATTTCAGTCGGTTGGCTGCCGGGACCGAGAATCACCTGGCCGTCGGCGTCGGTGTATTCGGCGAACTGCTTGGTGACGACTTCATATCGCCGCGGCCTGTTGTGGTGTATCTGACGCCAGCCGAAGAACTCGACGTTGGCCTTCGGGATGGGTTTGCCCGAGACGGCGTCGGCGACGAAATAGTAGGTCTTGCCGTCGAGCGGTTTTTTGACGATCGCCGTGTCGTCGACCCACACGACGATGAAGCTGGTGTTGCCGCCGGCCATCTTGGCCTCGACCAGATACGCGCCCGGTTTTTGCAGCGGGGTGGTCACCGTCACACGTTTGTCGAAGTGGTCCGCCCGCGGCTTGACCATCATTTTCCACTCGGCGACCTTATTGCCCAGGTACTGGTTCTGGTCCTGCGCGATGAGCCGGTGGCCGATGTCGCCGATGTTGACCTGGTTCCAGTCGAGCTTGCGGGGATTGGATTTCAGAAACGCCTTGATGTCGTCCAACAGCTTTTCGACCTTTATTTCGTGGGCGGTCAGGTCGATTTGCTGCCCGTTGCGGAAGCGGTACTCGATCGTGGCGCCGCGCCCGGCGGGCTCGGTTTGGATCGGCTCGAAGCGGCCCCAATTGCCCACGATCTGATCGAGCCGCTGTCGCCAATTTTCGCGCCGGCGGGAATTCTCGTTCGGATATTCCTTCAGGAGCCGCCGCCAGTAGTCGGCCGCCTTGGGATATTGCCGTCGGTTCTCGAAAATCTGAGCCAGCCGCTCCAATGCCTCGACGGCGTGGCCCGTCTGCGGATTGTCGGCCACCTGCTGGAGAATCTTGATGTAGTTGAACTCGTCGGGCAACTCGAACCGCTTGATTCCGGTAGCCAGCCGAGCGATCGTCTCGTTCTCGCCCAAGGTGTGCAGCGCGTACGTGCCGCTCTCATCTTCCTTCGTGTCGTCGGTCTCCATCCGTCCGAACCGCCAGCCCCACTGGGCCATCGTCTGCACGCCGAACTGGTTCTGGAGGAACTCGGCGAACCGCATCCGCACGGCGTTGAGTTGTCGCGGATTCATCTCGGCGGTCTGTTGCAGACACCATCGCCACCGCTGGCCGTCGTTTTCCGCCGCCTCGAATGTCTTGGGCACACTATAGAAGACCGGCTTGCCGTCAACGTCGACCGGCGCGCCGGACGTCTGGCGGCCGTATCCCCAGCCTTCCTCATAGTCGGGCAATACGCTCAAGTCGGTCAAATATTGCAGCCGCCACGCCTCGCCGTAGCCGCGGTTGTTCAACAGCATGTTGGCCAGCGCCGACAGATAGTTGCCCACCTCGCCGTGGTCGTCGTCCTTCATGGCCAGGGGCATTGCCTGGACCATCAGTTGCAAGGCGCGGACGCGATCGCGCTCGGCGGCGTTGACGGCCTTTCCGCCGCCCCGCTTGTTGCCGCGCTGGAATTCCCCCGCCACGATGAAGCCGTGGTGGGGGATATTCATGTATCTCGTCGCCGCGCCGTACAGCAGCCGCCAATTGTCCTTGTGTGCTTTGACCGCGTCTTCCAGCAAGGCGTCGATCTCATCGACGCGGTTGAGCCGCTGGAGGCACTGGACGGCCATGTCCAGGTCGCCGCCGACCTGCCGCGGGGCGTCTTTCGGGTCGAGCACCAGCTTGCGGAAACCGTCGTAGGCGTCCTTGAAGTTGCCTTGCCGGAAATTATTGTGCATTTGGTGCCTTTGTTCCTGTTGGTCGGGGGCTGGAGCGGCCGAAACGGAGAACGTCCCAAAAGCGGCCGCCATTACGCCGGCCGCGACCGACGGCAAAAACCATGAAGTCGCTTTCATCGTCCAAGTCTCCCGTGAAAAGTGCCAAATCGGTATGGCGGCGGCTACGGACGGCCTTTGCCCCGGCACCGAGCACGGGGCATATTTATACGTTGCACGGAAAGTAATGCAACATTCTTTTCGGATGGAAAATAATGTTACACTTCAAGCCGCTCACCGTATGTCGGATGCCTGAAACGGCCGAAAAGTTCCCGCGCATGAGATGATAATGGGATTTGCCGCCCATGTCGCCCCCCTCCGATGGTGTGCGGAAACAAGGTCGCCTAACGCGGGCTAAGCCCGCAACCCAAAAGAACTTACAAACATGCTCGCACGGTGCGCAAAAGTTTCGACGTAAGACTCTAAAATCCCAGGGAAGTCGAAACGGAGACGCGGCTAGTGGTCCGCCAAGTTGGGTTTGACAGGTTGGGTGCCACTGGCTCTGCCAGTGCTTGCCTCGATGCAACACTGGCAAAGCCAGTGGCACCCAACGAGCCAACCTATCAGTTTCCACTTGGTGGACCACTGGTTTTGGAGATGCCGCGTCACTCCCGCCCCCTTTACTTTCTTATTCCCCCCCAAGGGAAATTTCGCATTTTTCGGAAGAAGTGGGGAACCCTTGGCGCCCGGGGTGCGTCCAATCGGATGAGCAGGGGCGTTCGTCGCGTTTCCGCTCATCCCCCATCCACCGTTACCAAGTAAGGAGAACCCGAGATGAAGACGAAAGTATTGAGCACGGTTTTGGCGGTTCTGGTTGCTCACCTTGCGACTTGCTTTGCGGGAGACGGTGCCGCCGATTTTCCCTTCCGCGGTCAGAACCCAAACCCGGACTTCCCCGACAACGTTCCCATCCCCGGCCCTAAGCCGCCCCCTTGCAAGGACCGACCGAAGTTAAGGGACAGGAATATCGAAGACTTCCTCAAGTCCCACGATCCCCAAAAAGCAGCAGAGTTGAAAAGCAAGTATGACGAGCACGGTGTTCGGCTCTACACGATCGAGGCCGTGGGCAAGCTCAAGGACAAGGATGCCCTGCCGCTCCTGTTGAATGCCCTTGACGACAAGCGCCCCCAGGTTCGTCTCTGGGCCGCATTGGCCTTGAAAGAACTAGGGCGGAAGGCCGCGTTCAAGAAGGTTGTGATCAAGTCGCTGATTGAAAAGCTTACCGATACCGCAGAGGTGGACTGCTATGGAAATTGCCGGTCGAAGTCGATGCCGAATGTCCAACTGGGCGTGCGCCTGCGAGTCTGCGTATGCGATGCCGCGATAGAGGCGCTCAACGGCATCATTCCGAAACGAAAGGCAGAGCACAAGTTCTTTGGCATCTTCTACCCGAGTGAAGAGAAGAAGAAGTCGAGATTCTTCCGATTCTACGGAGTCAACCTTCCCGAAAAGCCCGACACGGGACACTGGGGCAATCCTCCAGAGCGCAAAAAGGCCATTGAAGAGCTACAACGGTGGTGGCAGGAGAATAAGGAAACACTTGAATACTTCAGGGGGCAAGCCCGGGGGACAACACGCGATTAGAGAGTGTGTAACCGTTCACGGGTCGGGTGCCTTGAAAACAAAGGGGGCTTGAATCATGCGAGTCCCGGCGGGGCCGCGAGACGTGTCAGCGACGCCGTGGGCTCATAAGTTATGCACTGATAGCACTCATAAATCCCGAGAATACCGACCTTGACCGTTCACCATGAGGTTGTGTCATGCGCGACCCGTGAGCGGTTGCACTTGTTGATTCATTCCGACTCGGATAAATGCCGCGACAACGATCACTTTCCCCCCGGATTCCCCGCGGATTGGTGGATTGGTGCGGATTGGTATTGTCGCAGTCGCGGCAATGGCATAAGCTGAGGCACTCTCGCCTGCCCTTTCTTGAGGGGGGCGCGTCAGGGAGGACGGCGTCAATCGCTTGGAAAGGGATGCCATGAGTTCGCTTCAGAAGCAATACGTCGTGCCAATGGACGGGCAGGACGATTTCCCGCGTGTCGTGCCCGCGGAACCTTTCAGCGTCGTCAAGTCGTTGGCGGCGCCGGTGCGTCGGGCAATCCACCAAACGCGGCAATGGCTGCTCGATCAGCAGGCGGCCGACGGCTCCTGGTGCGCCGAACTGGAAGGCGACTCCCTGCTGGAGAGCGAAACGATCCTGCTGCTGACTTTCCTCGGCCACGAGGACACCGAGGCCGCCGAACGGCTGGCCGATTATCTGGTCGAAAAACAGTTGCCCGAGGGTGGCTGGGCAATGTATCCCGGCGGTCAGGTCGAGATCAGCGGGAGCGTGAAGGCCTATTTCGCCCTGAAGCTGACCGGCCACGACCCGAGCGCCGAGTACATGCGACGCGCGCGGGCGGCGATCATGACCCACGGCGGGGCCGACGCGGTCAACAGTTTCACCCGCTTTTTCCTCGCCTTGCTCGGACAAATTTCCTACGATCAATGCCCGGCGGTCCCGCCCGAGTTGGTGCTGTTGCCTAAATGGTTTCCGGTGAATATCCACGCCTTCAGCGCCTGGTCGCGGACGATCGTCGTGCCGCTGACGATCATCTCGGCGATGCGGCCGGTGCGTCGGATCGAGCCGCGGTTGGGTATCCGCGAGTTGTTTCTGCGCGAGCCGGAAGATTGGCCGCCGCTGAAGTGTCCTGGTTTGCAGGGCGACACGGGCGCGTTTAGCTGGGACGGCTTTTTCCGCACGGTCGACCGGATGTTCAAGTGGTGCCAGCGCCGCCGACTGCTGCCGCTACGGCGCAAAGCGATCATGGCCGCCGAGCGATGGATGCTCGCACGCTTCGACCGCAGCGACGGGTTGGGCGCGATCTATCCGCCCATCGTCTGGAGCATCGTGGCGTTGAAATGCCTCGGCTATCCCGACGATAGCCCCGAACTGCAATACTGCCGCGAGGAATTGCGAAAACTCACCATCGACGACGAGCAAACGGGCACGACCCGGCTGCAACCGTGTCGTTCGCCGGTCTGGGACACGGCGATCGCGGTCCGCGCGCTGGCCGCAAGCGGCGTCCGGCCGGAGAATCCCGCCATGCGCGAGGCGATACAGTGGTTGCTGGCCCGGCAGGTCCAACGGCGCGGCGATTGGGCCGAATCGGTCGACGTCGAGCCGGGCGGATGGTGCTTCGAGTACAACAACGACTTCTACCCCGATTGCGACGACACGGCGATGGTCCTGATGGCGCTACACTCGCGGTTCGCCGAACCGACGGAAGAGCATGAAGCCTTGCCGCCGGAGTTGAAGCTGGCGACCCTGCCGCCGGACGAAAACAAAGAGAACCGTCGGCGCGTCGCCGAGTTGGAGGATACGGTCGCGGCGATCGATCGGGGACAGAGCTGGCTACTAGCCATGCAGAACAGCGACGGCGGCTGGGGGGCCTTCGACCGAAACAACAACCGCGAGTTCCTCTGCCACGTCCCCTTCGCCGACCACAACGCCATGATCGACCCCAGCACGCCCGACCTGGCCGGCCGGGTGTTGGAGGCCCTGGGGCAGTTGGGACGACGCCTGGGCGATCCGGCCGTGGATCGGGGCGTCGCATACATCCGCTCCGCCCAGAACGCCGACGGAAGCTGGTTTGGACGCTGGGGTGTGAATTACATCTACGGCGCCTGGCAGGCGATTACCGGTCTGGCGGCCGTGGGAGTGCCGACCGACGATCCGGCCATCGTGGCGGGCGCGAACTGGCTGCTGGTTCACCAACAGGCCGGCGGCGGCTGGGGCGAATCGCCCGACAGCTACGAGTTCCCGCACCTTCGCGGTCAAGGACCGACCACCGCCTCGCAAACGGCCTGGGCGTTGATGGGGCTGTTGGCCGCGGGATTGGAACATCATCCGGCCGCCGCCCGAGGAGTCCGCTACCTGTTGAATACCCAGAACGAAGACGGCGTCTGGGACGAGCCGGAGTTTACCGGCACGGGTTTCCCGCGCGTCTTCTACCTGCGCTACCACTACTATCCGATCTACTTCCCGCTGCTGGCGCTTTCGCAATGGGCGGTGAAGGTCAGCGGCACGAAGGCCGCCGACGAGCAACTCGCGGCGGCTAGTGGCTAGTGGCTAGTGGCTAGTGGTCAGTGGCTAGTGGCCAGTGGCTAGTGGTCAGAGATTTTGGAATTATTGGCGAGCGGTTGAGTTGGCTGCAAAATGTTGCGTCCCGCTTGCGGTTTCGCAATTCCGAATTGTGGATAGTGGTTGGCGAGCGGTGGTTTAGCGGCCGCCGGCACGGCGGCCCGTGACATACTTCATGGCCGTCGTGTCGACGGCCGCTAAACATGATTGTCGGCAAACCGAAAACATAATCGCCCCGCGTGGACGCGGGGGCTAAACGTTTTCATTCTCACACTTTCTAATCCCTAATCCCCAATCCCCAATCCCCAATCCCTCCCCTCCCATGCGATTCCCCCTCTCCCTGACCAACTCGATGACCGGCTACCTGCTGCGGAAGCGGCTGGCGGGCGAAAAATACTTCCCCCTGGTGCTGATGCTCGAACCGCTACACGCCTGCAATCTTTCCTGCACCGGCTGCGGTCGTCGACGTGAGTACGCCGACCTGCTGCACCGGCGGCTGTCGATCGAGCGGTGCCTGGCCGCGGCCGACGAGTGCGGCGCGCCGATCGTCAGCGTCTGCGGCGGCGAACCGCTGATGTATCCCGAAATCGAAGTGCTCATCGAAAGTTACATCTCGCGGCGGAAGCACGTCTATCTCTGCACCAACGGAGTGCTGCTGGAAAAGAAGCTGAGCGGATTGCGTCCCAACGGTCGGCTGCTGATCAACGTGCATCTCGACGGCATGGAGGCCACGCACGACCGGATGGTCGAGCGGGAGGGGGTTTTCGCGGCGGCCGTCCGCGGAATCGTCGCCGCCAAAGCCGCCGGTTTCCAGGTCTGCACAAACACCACCGTCTACAAAGACACCGACATGCACGAAATCGCCGTGCTGTTCGACTATCTTCGCGAACTGAACGTGGACGGGCTGATGATCTCGCCGGCCTTCGGCTACGAGTCGGTCTGCCGGGTGGATCCCGACGGCGCGGAGCGGATATTCATGACCCGGGCGGAAATTGAGGAGAAATTCCGCACCGCGGCGCCGCTCTTGCGGCGGCATCGCTTGACCGCCTCGCCGATCTACATGGACTTTCTTTGCGGCCGGCGCGACCTGAGCTGCGCCGCCTGGGCGAATCCGACCTACAACGTCCGCGGCTGGCGCGGCCCCTGTTACCTGTTGGGCGACGCCCATTACGCCACCTATCGAGAACTGATCTCCTCGACCGATTGGGACCGGTTGGGTTCCGGCGGCGATCCGCGTTGCGCCCATTGCATGATGCACTGCGGTTTCGAGCCGGCCGCCGTTCTCCGATCCAACAAGGGCTTCCGCGACGTGCTGCGGATGGCCGTCTGGCAGATGACGTGAGTCAAACCGAATTTCGATCCGGATTCAGTCGGTTCCTAAGGGTTGTATGCCGGTCATCCGAAGGGTACACTATGCATTAAGGAAATCCGGATAAATCACATGAAGCTTGTGACTCTAATTGCTGCAAGCGCTGTTTTTTTCTGTGAGCCTAGACCGCTGTTGGCCTGCGGCGGCTGCACTGACTCCGCCTTGTTGATTACCACGCCCTGGGCAGGCTATGGAATCCTTTTTCTTTGGGCGTGGATTGCGGTGATGCTCGTCGCGCGCCGGCGCGTTCGAGTTCGTGGCGACGACAGTGGAGCGACCGTTGTCCGGGGATCAACGCTCGTTGTCTTTGCGTTGCTCGGCACTGTGGGTTACGTGGTGCTGGCATTCTTTTCGATGGGAAGCCTGTTGCTGCCCAGCTTCCTTGTCGGTTTCGTTTGGGTTGTGTATCTGGTCATCCGAATGCTTATCGGCGTCGTCCGATACATCCGCAGTCGTCCACCGGAACTGCGGACCTCGCTGGCCCTCGACGGCGCGTTTCTGCTGGTGGCGGCCGCCACGATCGCCTATGGTCAGGCGAAAGCCAACACGCTCGATCATTACATCGCCAGCCTGCGCTACGGACAGCAAGTGGTATTCTCTGGGGTGTTGCCGGACATTGTCGCTCGGGGGGAGCAAGCGGTCGGGCCGCTGATTCAAGCGGCACGCGAAGCCCTCCACAACGACGACGACTATACGCGCAGCAACATTTTGAGCCGGAGCACATTTTGCCTGGCATGCATCGGCGGCCAAGAGGCCGAGCAATTTTTAAGCCAGCTTTTCAATGAGCACGTGAACTTCGTTGACAGATCCAACCGCCGCTGGCACAAAGCCGTCTGCTTTGCATACGCGCGATGCGCCGGCCCAAGGGCCGTGGACGATCTGATTGCGATTTTCGATAAAATGGAGAGTGGGGAGCAAAAAGAAAACCGCTGGGTTCCCCTGGTGGCCCTGGTTGTCACTGGCAGCAAGCGGGGCGTGTCTTTTACGCTTGACCACATGGACATTTTGCTCCGTAAGATGGACTTCGGTGGTGACGGAAACGAAATGCGCGTTGCGCAAGCGGCCGCGGAGGCCCTTGTCTATGGATCGGACCCAACTGCGCTGAGAGAACTGCCGGTTTACCGGGACGTATCGCTCATGGGTGCAATCTGGCTAGCGGATCCCCGTCCGAACGACTACACGTCCGAATTCTACTGGACCAGCAAGAGCGAAAAGCGGCTCCGCCCACCTGAGGAAATCGAATCCACGTGGAAGAAGAATTCCGATACGATCCGCAAGCGATGGGATACGTTGCTGAAGTAGAATATGTACCAAAATCGGGGAACGATGTGATGGGCGCCAACTCCGCCATCGAATGGACCGAATCCACGTGGAATCCCGTTACCGGCTGCACGAAAATCAGCCCCGGTTGCAAGCACTGCTATGCCGAACGAATGGCAAAGCGGCTACAGGCGATGGGACAGGCAAACTATGTCAATGGCTTCCGGGTTGCTCTCCACAACCACGCTTTGGAACTGCCGCTAAGCTGGAAAAAGCCGCGTACTATATTCGTCAACTCCATGAGCGACTTGTTTCACAGTGCGGTTTCCATCAAGTTCATTTTGCGCGTTTTTGACGTGATGCGCCGCACCGGCTGGCACCAGTACCAACTCCTCACCAAACGATCCGAACGGCTGCTGGAGTTGGACCCGCAACTATGCTGGTTGCCTCACATCTGGATGGGTGTGAGCGTGGAAGATCAGGACCGCGTTTATCGAATCGACCACCTGCGCCAGACCCATGCACACACGAAATTCCTTTCATTGGAACCGCTGCTGGGGCCGATCACCAATCTCGACCTATCGGGGATCGACTGGGTAATCGTGGGCGGTGAGTCAGGCCCCGGGGCTCGGCCAATGAAAGCAGCTTGGGTGACGAGCATCCGCGACCAGTGCAGCCGGGCGGGTGTTCCATTCTTTTTCAAACAGTGGGGCGGCGTTCATAAGAGCCGTGCCGGCAGAGAATTAGAGGGACGCACGTGGGACGAAATGCCTCGGTCTAATCCAAAGTTTACGGAAAAAGCAGCAAGGGCGAGTAGCTCGTTGTCCCGCAGAATATGAGGCGGATGTTAATAGTTTTCCTGGAGGACGGCTATTATTCCCCGATTTAGCCGATGTACCGTTCACTGCTGCAAGCCTGGCTCCGAAACGTCGCGAAGGAGAAAGTGCGCGATAGCGTCGTTCGAGCGGCGCGGGAAAAATTCGCGGAAACGACGCCAAAAAATACTCCCGCCGAAGAACGCAAACCCTGCCA